>NZ_JBFTLG010000015.1:0-155702 GCF_056396305.1 Arthrobacter sp. 05T420
CGCATATCAGTCTGACAGCGCCGTCGTTCACGACGCGCCAGCCATCCAGATCAGGCCAGGGAACGGACACAAAAGAGCGGTCCAAGACAAACCAGCCTTGGACCGCTCACCCTTGCCCTCTTGACAAAGAACTCCTACATATCAGCTGTATTACCCACGGAGGTTGGTGCCGCTGGCCTGGCGGCGGACACGGTGCGCGGCGAGCCGCAGTTGGATGATGCGGGCGGCTCCGGCGATGGCGACCAGCACGCCGCCGCCGACGGCCGCGATGAACAGTGCCATGCCGAGCGGGACCGATCCTTCGAGGCCAAAGAACTTCACCTGCACGTATTCCTGGTTCTGCAGGATGAAGGCGATGAGCACGATGAGCACCACCAGCGCGCAGGCAACCGCGGCCCAGACCATTCCCGCGCGGGTGACTTGGCGGGCTTCCGGGGCGGGGGCCGGCGCCGGTACGTCTGCACGGGAAGTTTCAGTGCGCGCCGCGGGCACCCCTGAACGGGATGTTTCAACCTCGGAGGTCCCGGAACCTGTCCCGGACGTGGCGTCAGCGGCGCCCGGGGGCTGCGTGGTCAGGGCGTCGTCGGCATTGTTGGTGTCGAAGCTTCGGGGTGTCTCGGTCATAGCGGCCGTACCTTTCGATTGCGGGCAGGGCGCATAGACATTCTCTTGCGGCCTCCCGGTCCATTCAATACTAAGCGTGCTGATGGGTTGGAGTGGCCTGGCAGTTGGGCGCGCCGGTCGGACGCACCGCCCACGCCGGAAACTTTGCCGGCCGGGGTCCGGGCGAGCGCCGTCGCGCTCTCATTGTCCCCGGCAATCCGAAGGCGGTTGTGGGCCAGGGCGGCCTGTTGGCACCGGCCCGGGCACGGTATAACGTCACAGCCAAGGGATTGCCTTGAAGAGGAGGCGCGGCCGTGACCATTATTGATAACGCCGTCTACGTGGACGGTCACCGGACCGCCGACCCGGAAGGCCTCGAGGAGACCTATTTTCTCCTGCGGCAGCGCCAGGGCATGGCCTGGATCGGGCTGTACCGGCCGGAGCCTGATGAGCTGCGCTCGGTGGCCGAGGAATTCGACCTCAGCCACCTGGCCGTGGAGGACGCGCTCGCCGGCCACCAGCGCGCCAAGCTGGAACACTATGGCGAAACTTTGTTCCTGGTTCTGCGGCCCGCCCGCTATCTGGACGAAGTGGAGAAGGTCGAGTTCGGCGAGATCCATGTGTTCGCCGGGCCGGACTTTGTGGTGACGGTCCGCCGGGCAGAGTCTCCCGATCTTGCCCGGGTGCGCCGGCGCATGGAGTCCGAGCCGGAGTTCCTGGCGCTCGGTCCGGATGCGGTCTTGTACGCGATTCTGGACCAGGTGGTGGACGAGTATGAGCCGGTGGCCGCGGGGCTGGAAAACGACATCGATGAAATCGAAGATGACCTGTTCGCCGCCGATCCAGGGGTGTCGCGCAGGATTTATGAGCTCTCCCGCCAGGTCATCACGTTCCAGCGTGCGACGGCCCCTCTGGCTGGAATCCTGCAGGCCCTTATGGGCAGCGGACCGGACGGGGTGCCGAACCCCGAACTGCAGGACCATTTCCGCGACGTCCTGGATCACGCCATCAGGCTGGGGGAGCGGGTGTCTGCCTTCCGTGCCTTGCTGCAAAATGCGTTGGCCGTCAACGCAGCCCTTGTGGCGCAGCGGCAGAACGACGAAATGCGGCTCCTGACGGAGTCGAGCTTCGCCCAAAACGAGGAAGTCAAGCGGATCTCGTCGTGGGCTGCGATCCTGTTCGCGCCGACGTTGATCGCGTCGATCTACGGCATGAACTTCCGCGCAATGCCTGAGCTCGACTGGATTTTCGGTTATCCGATGGCACTCGGACTCATGGTGGTCATGGGCGGGATCCTGTTCCTGGCGTTCAAGCACAACAAGTGGATCTGACGTTCTGGTTGAAATGGGAAGCGGCCCTGACCCTTGCGTTGTCGCAGGTCAGAGCCGCTCTCTTGTGCCCCAGGAGGGAATCGAACCCCCGACCGGCGGATTAGAAGGCCGCTGCTCTATCCCCTGAGCTACTGGGGCACGGTGGCACCCACCGGCCGCTGCCGGGGGACGCCTCAAAAAGTTTACAGTGCCGGACGGCCGGTGGGGGTCAACCGGTCAACCCTGGACGGTGGCCGGTCCTGCGGCCCGGACCATTCAACACACCACCATCGCCACTGCAGGAAGTTTTCCACATGGCACAGCCGGGCCCTCCCCGGCGGCGGCCCGCGGCGGGAAGCTGGAACTGCCCGGCTGGGCACGACAATTCGAGACAGGACATGAGAATGAGCGACAACATTACGGTCCGTGGCTTCGTCGCCTCGGAGATCAGAAGCGCAACCACCCCCGGTGGCGTGGCCACGGCGTCCTTCCGGTTCGGCGCCACCGAGCGCCGTTACGACCGCGGTTCCAGCACCTGGGTGGACGGCAACACCAACTGGTTCACTGTCCAGGGATACCGGCAACTGGCCGGCAACATCGGCTGCAGCATCAAGAAAGGCCAGCGGGTCATCGTGGTTGGCCGGCTGAAGATGCGCAGCTGGGAAAAGGACGGCAGGGTCTACCACGACGCCGAAATTAACGCGGAGTCAGTCGGCCACGACCTCATGTGGGGCACTGCCAACTTCATCCGCTCATCCGGAACCGGAATCCAGGCGGCCGCCGGCTCCGGTGCCCCTGGTGCACCCGGTAGTGGGGACGGCGATGACGGCGGACCCCAGACCCAGCCAGGGGATACAGCCGGGGACACAGACGGTGATGCTGGCGGGGATGACGACGGCGGGCCCCGTGCCACCTTCATCAGTGACGCGAGTGGCGAGGAAGAGGAGGTGGACCAGGAAACCGGCGAACTGAAAGGGGCCGCAGCCTGAATCCCGTGGGCCGGTGGACCATACCCAGGACGCCGGACCGGGCACCACAGCGTGGCAAGATGGCCGGATGCAACATGCCAGCATCGGCGCAGGACCCGCGGCGGCCGCCGCTGCGGAACCGGGGGCGGCTACTACCGCCACGGGCGGGGCCCAACGCCGCCGCGGCGGCAGGAAAGTTCCAGGGGCCGCAACCGTCGTGCCGCTCCTGCTCGTGCTCCTGCTCGTGCTTCTCCCCAACGCTTCTGCTGGGGCGACGCCGACCGGCGGCAGCGGAGTCGAGGCCTCTGGAGCCGGGCATTCTGAAGGCGCGACTTCCGCAGCTTCCCCACCCCCGGCTGGGCAGGCGCGCGGCGGCGGGGCCGGGACATCCGGGCCCGACATGAAATCCAAGGTCGAGTCGGTCCTGGACACCGCCGTCCGCGGCGGGGGCCAGCCCGAAACAGCGGGCATCCGCGAGTCTTTGGTCAACGCCGGGATCCCAGCCGGCGACGTGGAAGTCACCGCCAGCCGGACACCCACGGGCCTGGCTGCCGACGCCGTCGAGGCCGGTGTGCGAGATGGCAGGAGTTGCGTCGTTGCCCAGATCCGCCACGGCAGCGTCGCCGTCAGCGTGGTGCCGATCTTGGCCTCGGGCGGCTGCCTCGTGGGCGTCCAGGACTGAACCGATCCTCCATGGCCGGGAACGGCCGGGCACGGCGGCCGGTGCAGCCGGGGCCAATGAAGCGACAGCAACGGCAACGGCAGCGGCAACCGGGCCGTCCCGGGGGCGCATCGCGGCTTATGGAATGTGAGTTATCCCGGCCGAACCACTAGATTTGTAGGCATGGCGGAATTTATCTACACAATGACCAAGGCCCGTAAGGCTGTCGGCGAAAAACTCATCCTTGACGACGTAAGCATGTCCTTCTTCCCGGGGGCCAAGATTGGCGTTGTCGGCCCGAATGGTGCCGGTAAGTCCACCATTCTGAAGATCATGGCAGGCCTGGACACTCCCTCCAACGGCGAGGCCCGGCTCAGCCCCGGCTACTCGGTAGGCATCCTCCTGCAGGAGCCGCCGCTGAACGAAGACAAGACTGTCCTGGGCAATGTCCAGGAAGGCGTCGGCGAAATCATCGGCAAGATCCAGCGCTTCAACGAGATCTCCGAGGAAATGGCCAGCCCCGACGCTGACTACGATGTCCTCCTTGAGGAAATGGGTCAGCTGCAGGAAGCGATTGACGCCGCCGATGCCTGGGACCTCGATTCCCAGCTGGAACAGGCCATGGACGCCCTCCGTTGCCCGCCGCCGGAAGCCGACGTCACCCTGCTCTCCGGTGGTGAGCGCCGACGCGTCGCCCTCTGCAAGCTCCTGCTCCAGAAGCCGGACCTGCTGCTCCTCGACGAGCCCACCAACCACCTCGACGCCGAGAGCGTGCTGTGGCTCGAGCAGCACCTCTCCAGCTACCCCGGCGCCGTCCTCGCCGTCACCCACGACCGGTACTTCCTCGACCACGTGGCCGAGTGGATCGCCGAAGTGGACCGCGGCCACCTCTACCCGTACGAGGGCAACTACTCCACGTACCTGGAGAAGAAGCGCGCCCGCCTGGAAGTCCAGGGCAAGAAGGACGCCAAGCAGGCCAAGCGCCTGACTGAGGAACTCGAATGGGTCCGGTCCAACGCCAAGGGACGCCAGACCAAGTCCAAGGCCCGTCTGGCCCGCTACGAGGAAATGGCCGCCGAGGCCGACCGCACCCGCAAGCTCGACTTCGAAGAGATCCAGATCCCGCCGGGACCGCGCCTCGGCGGACTCGTGCTGGAGGCCAAGGATCTCCAGAAGGGCTTCGATGACCGCACCCTGATCGACGGACTGTCCTTCACCCTGCCCCGCAACGGCATCGTCGGCGTCATCGGCCCCAACGGCGTCGGCAAGTCCACGCTCTTCAAGACCATCGTGGGCCTGGAACCGCTCGACGGCGGCGAATTGAAGATCGGCGATTCCGTCAAGATCTCCTACGCCGACCAGAGCCGTGGCGGCATCGACCCGAACAAGACCCTCTGGGAAGTCGTCTCCGACGGCCTCGACTACATCCAGGTCGGCCACGTCGAAATGCCGTCCCGCGCCTACGTGGCCGCCTTCGGTTTCAAGGGCCCGGACCAGCAGAAGAAGGCCGGGGTGCTCTCCGGTGGTGAGCGCAACCGCCTCAACCTGGCGCTGACCCTCAAGCAGGGCGGCAACCTGCTGCTGCTCGACGAACCGACTAACGACCTCGACGTCGAAACCCTCAGCAGCCTCGAAAACGCCCTGCTCGAATTCCCGGGCTGCGCCGTGGTGGTCTCGCACGACCGCTGGTTCCTGGACCGGGTGGCCACCCACATCCTGGCTTACGAAGGCGACGAGGAGAACCCGTCCCAGTGGTACTGGTTCGAGGGCAACTTCGAGTCCTACGAGGAGAACAAGGTGGAGCGCCTGGGCCCGGACGCGGCCAAGCCGCACCGCGTCACGCACCGCCGCCTCACCCGCGACTAAGCCCGCAAGGCTTACAGCGCCACGAAAAAGCCGGCTCCCCGCGCTGCAGTTCAGCGTGAGGAGCCGGCTTTTGTGTGCCCTGGGAGTCTTCGTGCCGGCCAGCGGACGGGCGAGCTAGCTACGCTCGGCCTTGCGCATCTGGTGCTGCAGCACTCTGGATTAGACGGCGGCCCGCACGGCGCCGTTCACGGTGTTCTTGAAGTCGTTCGGGACGCGGACCATGCCTTCCTGGGCCACCGTCGCGACGTGCCGGCCGTCCCGGCTGAAGATCTTGCCGGTGGCGAGGCCCCGGGCGCCCTGGGCGCTGGGGGACTCCTGGACGTACAGGAGCCAGTCGTCCACCCTGACCGGCCGGTGCCACCACATCGCGTGGTCCAGGCTCGCCACGGACATCCCGGGCGTAATCCAGCTCATCCCGTGCCTGCGGAGGACGGACTCCAGCAGGGTGTAGTCGCTTGCGTAGGCCAGGGCGGCCCGGTGCAGGCCGGCGTCGTCGGGCATGGGGCCGAAGGTCTTCATCCAGACGGCGTTGCGTGCCTCCTTGGGCCCCTTGGCCGAGACATACAGCGCGGGATCGACGTGGCGGATATCGAACGGCCGCTCGTAGGCCCAGTGCCGGGCCACGGGATGGTCGACCTGGCCCAGCAGGTCCGCGGTGCTGGGCAACGATTCAGGGTCCGGGATCCCGGCGGGCATCTCGGACTGGTGCTCGATCCCCTCGTCCTCGGCCTGGAAGGACGCGATCATCGACAGGATGGGCATGCCGTCCTGGTAGGCGTGGACGCGGCGGGCCGAGAACGACCGGCCGTCGCGCAGGCGCTGCACCCCGAAGGTGATCGGCTGGTTGGCGTCTCCCGGGCGGAGGAAGTACCCGTGCATGGAGTGGACACTGCGGTCCGGGTCGACGGTGCGGCTGCCGGCGATCAGGGACTGCGCCAGCACCTGGCCGCCGAAGACGCGCTGCCCGGGCTGCTGCTGGGAGGGACCCATGAAGATGTCCTCGTCCGTCCGCGCGCCCTCGAGCTCGCCGAGGTTGAGGAGCTGGATGAGCGAGGAGGTGGGGTTCTGGGTCGGGAGCCCCAGTCCGGCTTCGGCTTCAGTCATGGTCTGACTCTAGACGGCACTGTGACACTGCTCAAAAATGGGGCGCCGCTCCAAAGAAGCGCAGCCGGTAGAGTCGGTAGTGTGTCTGATGTCCTAACCCAGCCCCTGCAGTTCTCCGATCCCCGCGATCTCGATGACCTGCGCACCTTCGCCACGCGCGCCAAGTCCATTGACGACGGCGCCATCCGGCTCCAGGCCGCTGGCCCGGTCCTGGCCGCCTACGTCTGCGTCCTGCGGCCCCGGCTCCTGGGTGAATCCACGCCCACCATCCTGGGGCTGCGGACCATGGCGCTGGCACAGCCGGCGCACACTGACGTGACAGTGCCGCTGTCCGCCGTGCTGGACCGTTTGGCGCGGGCGGGGGAGCACGACGTCGAACTTCCCGTCCCGCCGGTGACCGTCAGCGAGTCGTGGGCCGGGATCGGGGCGCCGCGGGCCGGCTGGGAACTGCTCGGCACCGTTCAGGACAGCAAACTGCGGGCCGCCGCCGAGGCCGGCATCAGGGAGATCGCCGCGCTCATCCCGGACAAGCCGGGGGCGCTGATCGTCAACAACGCCCGGGCCACGGTCTGGGGCCGGGAACTGCCCGACGCCGGCGGCCTGCCGGCCGGCGCCGCTTTCGCCGGGCTGACCCTGGGCTTCCTGTTCGACGGCGAACAAAGGCTGTACCGGGCCGGACGCTGGTTCCGGCTCAGCGGCACCCGCGGCCACGTGCTGGTCCGGACCGGCACGGGTCTCTAGGAAGCTTCAGCAAAAGCTTCAGGCAAGCTCCAGACACCGTCCGCGCTCAGGCCTCCGACGGGCTGTTCACCATGGACAGGGCCGCCCGCTCCATGTAGTCCCAGAGCGTTCCCTCGTACAACGGCGGCAGCTCCAGGGCGTCCACCGCGGCGCGCATGTGGAACAGCCAGCGTTCTTTGGCCTCCGGCGTCACCCGGAACGGCATGTGGCGCATCCGCAGCCGGGGGTGCCCGCGCTCCTCGCCGTAGGTGGTGGGCCCGCCCCAGTACTGTTCCAGGAACATCAGGAAGCGCCGCTTGGCCGGGCCGAGGTCCTCTTCCGGGTACATGGCGCGCAGCAGCGCATCGGTCGCGACGCCGTCGTAGAAGACGTCGACGAGCTTCACGAAAGTCTTGTGGCCACCCACGGCGTCATAGAAGTTGTCGGTGTAGCCGGGCTGGCTGAACGGATCGTTCTGCAGCAGTTGCCTGGGCTGGCGTGGTTCGCCGGCGCTGGGAATCGTCATGGCTCTATTCTCCGGCCTGCTGCTGGGGCGTGGCATCGGCCTCTTCGGCCGGCAGGGCAGACGGCGCGATGTAATTGCCCTGGGAACGGTTGCCCACGCGCAGGATTTCGCCGTTGCGCAGGTACCAGATGGTGCCGTCATCCGCGCGGACGCGCGTGATCCGCAGGTTCATGGCCTCCACCGTGCCCACAACCTCGGAGGTTTCGATGACATCGCCGATCCCGTACTGGTCCTCGAGCGTGATGAAGATGCCGGCCAGGAAGTCGCGGATCAGCTGCTGGGCGCCGAAGCCGATGGCGATACCGAGGATACCGACGCTGGTCAGCAGCGGTGCAATGTCCACGTTCAGGTATTTGAGCACGTACACGATGGTGAGGACGGCCACCAGGACGCCGACAACGCTGTTGAGCAGTGCGCCAATGGTGTGGGCCCGCTGGACCCGGCGCTCGTGGTCCAGTGCCCGCAGAGCGGGGGACACCCAGCGGAAATGCCGCTTCTTGAAGAATGTGCTGCCCTCGGCGACACGCTTGGTGATTCCGGCGATCACGAAGGACGCCAGCAGCCACACGGCGACGCCGATCCCCAGGGCTATCAGGGCGCCCGGCAGATTGACGGCGGCGATTTCTTGAGCGGTGATTGGTTCGATGGTGGTCAGGCTGATCATCGGTGGGGGAAAACTCCTTGTTGCTTCGTCCCCGGCTGCCGCCAGCGGGGCTGGGCATCCGGATAGGCGGCCGGCGTTCGCCGGGCGCATAACACTCTGGTCTACGTCAACATTAGCGCCGTAGCGTGGCCCCATGCGCATCCTGGTCCTTGGCGGCACCGCCTTCCTCTCAGCCGAAATAGCCCGGCAGGCCTTGGCCGCCAGCCACGACGTCACCTGTCTCGCGCGTGGCACGGCCTCCGCACCGCCCGACGGCGCCGCCTGGCTGCGCGCGGACCGCACGCAGGGAAAGGCCGCCTACGAGGGGGCCGCCGGCAGCGGCGCGTGGGACGCCGTCGTCGACGTTTCGCGGGACCCTGACCAGGCGCGGGAGGCGCTAGAGGCGCTGGCCGGCTCGGCCCGGCACTGGACCTTCATCTCCAGCTGCTCGGTCTACGCGGACCATTCTGTGGCCGGCGCCGCCGAAGACGCTGAGCTGCTCCCAGCGCTGGCTCCGGGCACGGAACTGACGATGGACAACTACGGGGAAGCCAAGTCCGCGATCGAGCACTGGACCCGGGAACTGGCAGGGGACACGGCGCACCTCTGCCGCGCCGGCCTGATCGGCGGACCCGGGGACGGCTCCGACCGTTACGGGTACTGGCCGGCCCGTTTTGCCCGGGACGACGATCCTGTCCTGGTTCCGGACATCCCCGCCAACGCCACCCAGATCATCGACGTCCGCGACCTCGCGTCCTGGATCCTCACCGCCGCCGAAAACGGCACCACCGGGGCGCTGAACGCCGTCGGCGAGCCGGTTCCCTTTGCCGCCTACCTGGAGGAAACGCGTCAACTCGCCGACGCCGAGTCGGAGGAGGCGGAACGTGGTCAGTCCGGCTGGCCCTCCACCACGGCCGTGGGCTGGTGCAGTACCGGGAAATTGACGCTGCGGGCGATGAAACAGACCTTGTTGGCCTCGACGTGAAGCTCCTCCAGGAGATCCGGGGCCGCCGGTCCCGCCAGCGTCACCCTGGGCTTCAGCGTGACGGATTCGAACTGCCCGCTGCCGTCCCGGTTGGTCCGCATCAGGGCCTCGGCGCGGTCCTCATAGGCCGTCACCACCACCCCGTGCTTCACGGCCACGTGCAGGAAGGAGAGCATGTGGCACTGCGAGAGCGCGGCCAGGAGCAGCTGTTCGGGGTTGTAGCGCTCCCGGTCCCCGTGGAAGGTCGGATCGGCGGAGCCGCGCAACACCGGCAGCCCGGGGATCTCGACGTCGTGGTCGCGTGAGTAGCCGCGGTACGTGGAGGTCCCGGCCCCGAGGTTCCCGGTCCAGCGGACGGTCAGTGCGTAGCGGTGTTCGTCAAGGCTCATGACTCCAGCCTAGAACGCCGGAACCCCGGCGCCGCACGGGGGCGGCGCCGGGGTTCCAGGATTGCCGGGGCAACGGTGACTTTCCTAGTCGACGTCGGCCTGGCGGGCCCGCAGGGAGCGTTCCACGCCGTCGCGGTTCTCCAGCATCATCCGGCGCAGCGCCGAGCTGTCCTCCGGAAGCGAGGCCAGGAAATCATCCGTCCGGTCCACGGTGGCCTGCGTGGTCAGCTGGGCCGGGTAGAGCCCGACGACGATCTGCGAGGCGAGCGCGTGGGTGCGGTTGGCCATGATGCCCGGGACGGCTTCGAAGTATTTCTCGGCGTACGGCTCCAGCAGGGACGTGTCCAGGACCCGGGTGAAACCGGCCACCGCGGAGCCCTGCAGGGCGTTGGACAGATCGCCCTTGACCACAATCGACTCCCAGGCTTCGGCCTTGGCTTCCGGAGTGGGGATGGCGGCCTTGGCCAGGGCCGCCGCGTTCTGGCCGTTGGAGGTGTTGTCGTGCCCCAGTTCCTCGTCGATCCGTTCCTGCCCGGCGCGGCCGCCTGCCACGAGGGACGCCAGCAGCTCCCAGCGCAGGTCCTGGTCCACGCTCAGCCCGTCGAGGGTGAGCGAGCCGTCCAGCAGCCCGGACACCGTGTCCAGCTGGCCAGCGCTGCGGGCCAGCAGGGCGTAGGACTTCACGAACTGCAGCTGGGCGTCCGAACCTGCCGGCACGGACGAGGCGAGATCCCAGAGCCTATCGGTGGCGGCCACGGCCGTGGCCTCCTTGTGCTCCTCGGCCACATAGAAGGTCAGCGTGGTGGCCAGTTGCCGGAGCTGGACCAGGATCACGGAGGAATCGGATTCCTCGGCAATGTTGGCCAGGATCAGGTCCACGTACCCGCGGGCCGGGGATTCGCCGTCGCGCGCCGCGTCCCAGGCCGATCCCCAGACAAGGGTGCGGGGGAGGCTCTGGCTGAAGTCCTTCAGGTGGGCCGTCGCGGTGGCGAGCGACTTCGGATCCAGGCGGACCTTGGCGTAGGCGAGGTCGTCGTCGTTGAGCAGGACCAGGTCCGGCTGGGCCAGGCCGGCCAGGGCCGGGACGTCGGTGCGCTCGCCGTCGACGTCGAGCTCCACCCGGTGCACGCGCTCCAGCTTGCCGGCCCCGTTGAGGTTGTAGAAGCCGACGGCCAGGCGGTGTGGGCGCAGCGTCGGCTCGCTCTCGATCGCCGACTGCACGATGGCGAAGGAGCCGATGGTGCCGTCCGCGTTGGCCGAGATCTCCGGCGTCAGGGTGTTGACGCCGGCGGTCTCCAGCCAGAGCTGCCCCCACTTTTCGAGGTCACGGCCGCTGGCCTTCTCGAGTTCGGCCATGAGGTCGCTGAGCTCGGTGTTCTGCCAGGCGTGCTTGCTGAAGTACTCGCGCACCCCGGACATGAATTCCTCCGGGCCCACCCAGGCCACGAGCTGGCGCAGCACCGAGGCGCCCTTGGCGTACGTGATGCCGTCGAAGTTCACCTCGACATCCTGGAGGTCGTTGATCTCGGCGAAAATCGGGTGGGTGGTGGGCAGCTGGTCCTGCCGGTACGCCCAGGACTTCTCCACGGAGGCGAAGGTGGTCCAGGCGTGGTCGAACTCGGTGTTCTCCACGGCGGCCAGGTGGGACATGTACTCGGCGAAGGACTCGTTGAGCCAGAGGTCATTCCACCAGCGCATCGTCACGAGGTCACCGAACCACATGTGCGCGAGCTCGTGCAGCACGGTGATGGCGCGGCGTTCCACCTGGGCGTCGGTGACCTTGCCGCGGAAGACGTAGCCTTCCAGGATGGTGACCGCCCCGGCGTTTTCCATGGCACCGGCGTTGAACTCGGGCACGAAGAGCTGGTCATACTTCTCGAACGGGTACGGGCAGCCGAACTGGGCCTCGAAGAATTCGAAGCCCTGCCGGGTGAGCTCGAAGATGTTCTCGGCATCGAGGTACTGCATGAGCGACTTGCGGGCGAAGATGCCCAAGGGAGTGACCCGGCCTTCCGCCGAGGTGACCTCGCTGCGCACCGACTGGTACGGCCCGGCGATCAGGGCGGTGACATAGGAGGAGAGCCGCGGAGTGGGGGTGAACTCCCAGACGGAGCGGGCGCCCCCGTCCTCGCCGGGGAGGGTCGGAACCGGCACCGGGGTGGGGGAGTTGGAGACGAGATCCCAGTGCGAGGGGGCGGTGACGGTGAACGTGAAGCTGGCCTTGAGGTCGGGCTGTTCGAAGACGGCGAACATGCGCCGCGAGTCCGGGACCTCGAACTGGGTGTACAGGTAGACCTCGTTGTCCACAGGATCCACGAAGCGGTGCAGGCCTTCGCCGGTGTTCATGTAGGGCGCGTCGGCAACCACGAGCAGGTGGTTCTCGGCCGCCAGGTCCGGGAGCTGGATGCGGATCCCGTCGGAGACCTCGGCCGGGTCCAGTTCGCGGCCGTTGAGGCTCACGCTGTGCACGGCGTGGGTCACTGCGTCGATGAAGGTCGACGAGCCCGGCTTGGCCCGGAACTTCACGGCAGTGGTGGAGCCGAACACTTTATCGCCGCGCGTCAGGTCAAGGCTGACCTCATAGGAGTCGACGTCGATCAGGGCGGCGCGCTCGCGGGCTTCGGCGCGGGTCAGGTTCATACCGGGCAAAGGGGCCTCCAGAAGAAGATGGATACTGCCGGCCGGCCGCAGCCGCCGACGATACTGTGAAATTATTCTTTCACGTCAGCGGCCCGTGGCAAGTTAGCCCGCTCCCTTTGTCCTTGAACGGTGCCTTGAGCGTCGCGTCCCGGAATCCGCGCTGAGGCACCGGGTCGGACCCTGGCCTGCGCCGATACCTCCCGTCGCGGCAGGCGCGGCCGGGGTAGCGTTGGAGTATGGGAAAGCTTCGGGACTCGGTCGATGTCAGGGCCATGCGTTTTGCCATCGGGTTCCCCATGGTGCTGGCGGCCGGATTCGTGGTGTGCGCGCTTCTGCTGCGCCCTGAGCTGCCCGAGCCGCTGGCCGTCCGCTGGACCGACGCCGGCGCCGTGGACTTCGCGCCGTTCGGCGTCTTCGTGGGCGCCAGCGCCGCGCTGATCGTAGTGGTGGGCTGGGCCGTGCTGCTGCAGGCCGTGCCGCTGTCCAGGCCTGTGATGATGCGCCGGATCATGATGGGCGCCGGGTTTGCCTTGAGCCTCTTCGTCACCACCGTCCTCGCCGCCGCCCTCGTGGGCCAGCTGGGACTGCCCGACGCGCGGGGCTCCCATGTGGACGCCTCGGTCCTGGCCCTGGGAAGCGGTGCAGCCCTCGCCATGGGCTTCGTCATGGGCATGGTCTTCAAGGCAGACGAACGCTGGTCTGTCGATGACGACCTCGGCATGCGCCAGGCCCTCGAACGCGAACAGGATCCGGAACTGGCCAGGGACCGGGTAAGCCTCTGGGTCCACGCCCGCAGCTCGATCTTCGTCATGCTGGGCATCGCGACGCTGCTGCCTGCCGCCCTTTTCACCATTGCCGTGCCGTGGCTGTCCGTACTCCTGGTGGCTGCGGCCCTGGTGGTGGCGGCGTTCCTGGTGGCCAGGATCCGGGTGGACCGCAGCGGCCTGCACGTCTTCGCAGCAGGGTTCGTCCGGGTGATGGATGTTCCGGCCGCGGCCATCGACGCCGCCACGCCCAGGGACGTCACCGCGGCGGACTATGGCGGGTGGGGATACCGGATCCACGGCAACACCACGGCGATGCTGGTCAGCAGCGGCCCCGCGGTGGTCATCGACCGCTCGGACGGGCGCCGGCTGGCGGTGAGCGGCGGAAGCGCCACCGCGGCGGACAACATTGCCCAAACGCTGTCCCGGGTGGCGGACCGGGCCCGGCGGAACGGCGAGACGCCCGCCGTGTAGCCCGCCGGCAGCCAGTACCGCACGGCTAGTACTGAAGGAAGCCGCTTTGAACAGCCTGCAAGTCGGCCGCCAGGGCGTCCATGCCCGGGGTCGGCTGGCCCGGTGGCTCTGAAGGGTCACCGAACCACTTGTGCCAGACTGCGGCCACAGCCTCCGGCGTAATCGCCCCGCCGGCCGTTATCAGCGCGGCGAAGTCCTCCATCTCCGGGTCGTACTCTGTGTCCGGAGCCCCGTGGGCTATGACGCCGGCCAGGTCGTGGGCGTTGAGGAGTTCAGTGACGGCGCTGCGGAGCCGGGCGTATGCCGGTGTGACGGGATCCATTGGCGCCATTCTAGGAGCAATCGGGGCGGTGCGGCAGAGGGACGGCCGCATCGGCGCCCGGTTGGCAAGAACAGGCCTCTGTGTAACACGATAGTCCGGTGAGGCCTCCGACCAGCGGGAGCACCGTCCCGGAAGACTCGGCCTAGTACGCTTGGATCAGACCCCAACCCGCCCCCGGCCGCCGTCTGGCGCCGCAACTGAACGGAACAGCCGTGACCAATTCTGACTTCCCCCGCGTGCACATTGCCACCGATCACGCCGGCATGGAGCTCAGC
This sequence comes from Arthrobacter sp. 05T420, assembly GCF_056396305.1. NCBI lineage: Bacteria > Bacillati > Actinomycetota > Actinomycetes > Micrococcales > Micrococcaceae > Arthrobacter > Arthrobacter sp. 05T420. Next base: position 14,251 of record NZ_JBFTLG010000015.1, read on the forward strand.
GCCCACCTTGTCAGCCACCTCAGCGCCAAGGGCTACGAGGTGGTGGACCACGGACCCAAGGTCTACGACGCCCTGGATGACTACCCCTCGTTCTGCATCAACGCCGCCCTCGCTGTTGTCGCGGACCAGGAAGCCGGAACCCATGCCCTGGGCATCGTCCTCGGCGGCTCGGGCAACGGCGAGCAGATCGCAGCAAACAAGGTCAAGGGCGTCCGCGCCGCGCTGGCATGGAACCTGTCCACGGCGCAGCTCGCCCGGGAACACAACGACGCCAACGTCGTCGCCGTCGGCGGCCGCCAGCACAGCGTCGAAGAGGCCACTGACATCATCGAGGCCTTCCTGACGGAGCCGTTCAGCAACGACGAGCGCCACGTCCGCAGGATCGGCAAGATCGCCACGTACGAGCGCACCGGCGAGGTCGTCGACTAGTGCCGGAAGGGCACTCCGTCCACCGGCTGGCGCGCCAGTTCGGTGACGTTTTCGCGGGGGAGAGGCTGAGGGTCTCGAGCCCGCAGGGGCGGTTCGCCCCGGGCGCCGCCTTGCTGGACGGCCACGTCATGACCTCCGCGACCGCGCACGGCAAGCACCTCTTCCTCGAGTTCGAGCACGGGCTTCTCCTGCATGTCCACCTGGGCCTCTACGGCGCCTGGGATTTCGGCGGCGACGCCAGCTTCCGCGGCGCCTCCAGCATCGGTGCGCCCCGGAAGGTGGGGGAGCGGGAGGTCTACGACGACGGCGGCCCGGCTGAACCGGTCGGTGTTGCGGCTGCGTCGTCTGCATACGAAGGGCCGCCGGAACCGGTTGGCGCCGTCCGCGTCCGGCTGGTGGGCGGACACGGCTGGGCGGATCTGCGCGGTGCCACCACGTGCGAGGCGATCACGGAAGCGGAGGCGGCGGCGGTGCTGGCGCGGCTCGGCCCTGACCCGCTGCGTAACCGGATAGACAACCGGGACACATTCATCGCCACGGTGGCGGCCAAACGCACACCGGTCGCGGGGCTGCTCATGGACCAAAAGGTCATTGCCGGCGTCGGGAACGTCTACCGGGCCGAGCTGTTGTTCCGGCAGCGGCTCAACCCCTGGCTGCCCGGGGCCGAACTGTCACCGGCCGCGGCCCGCCGGCTCTGGGACGATACCGCGGCGATGATGTCCGACGGCGTCCGGGACGGCCGGATCATCACCACGCCGCCGCGGTACTGGAACGGGGCCGCGCTGCCGGACCCGGACCACGCGCACTTCGTCTACCGGCGGCACGGGCTGGACTGCCGTGACTGCGGCACGCCCGTGGCGCTCACGGAAATGGCTGCGCGGAAACTGTACTGGTGTCCGCGGTGCCAGCAGGCTTGACCCACACCCAGTCACCGAGGCTCGCCGCCCGGGGCGCCTTTGGACACGATTCCGGCCCTCGGGTCCGGTGTCCGCGGCGCGTCCGTGTCAAAGTGCCCCCGGACCGCATCCGCCGGTGGTGTCCTGTGGCCCTCTCTGCGCGGCGTGAAGCCGACACAAAAAAGCCCCTCCGCAGAGGGGCTTTTTTCGTCATATTTCCGAGGGGACGACGGGAATCGAACCCGCGTAATCAGTTTGGAAGACTGAGGCTTTACCATTAAGCTACGTCCCCGGGAACTTACTGGAACTCCAGCAAAACTTCCGGTCGGCTGTTCAAGCCGGATACAACTAAACCCAATTCAGGGCCCCGGTGTCAAATGTGCAAATCGGCTCAGTATGACCGTAGACTGTTCTGTGCACTTACGGGGTGTAGCTCAGCTTGGCTAGAGCGCCTGCTTTGGGAGCAGGAAGTCGCAGGTTCAAATCCTGTCACCCCGACTCTGCAAGCACTGCCAGCACGTGGCAATGCAGAACCCCATACCCCCCACACCAGGAGTACTTAGACTGTGAAGAGCGCTGTCGAGAACCTCACCCCCACGCGGGTCAAGCTCAATGTTGAGGTCCCCTTTGAGGAATTGAAGCCCAGCATCGCAGAGGCATACAAGACTGTTGCTTCGCAGATCCAGGTCCCCGGTTTCCGCAAGGGCAAGGTCCCCTCCAAGCTCATTGACCAGCGCGTTGGCCGCGGCTACGTCCTCGAGACGGCCATCAACGAAGGCCTCAACGGCTGGTACCAGGCCGCGGTGCAGGAAACCGGCATCCGCCCCCTGAGCCGTCCCGAGGTCGAGATCACCGAGGTGCCGGACCCGTCCGCCACCGACGGCGAACTCAAGTTCCACGCCGAAGTTGACATCCGCCCCGAGATCGAACTGCCGGACTACGCCGGCATCAAGGTTGAGGTCGCCGCCGCCGAGTCCTCGGACACCGACGTCGACAAGGCCCTGGACGAGCTCCGCGGCCGCTTCGGCACGCTGAAGTCTGTGGACCGTCCGGCCGCCGATGGCGACTTCCTGACGATCGACATCGCAGCCTCGATCGACGGCGCCGACGTTGATTCCGCCTCCGGCCTGTCCTACCAGGTTGGCGCCGGCACCATGCTCGAAGGCCTCGACGAGGCCGTCACCGGCCTCAGCGCCGACGAGGACGCCATCTTCGACACCACGCTGGTCGGTGGCGAGCACGCCGGCGAGTCCGCCCAGGTCAAGGTCACCGTCAAGGCCGTCAAGGAGCGCGAGCTCCCCGTCGCCGACGACGACTTCGCCCAGCTCGCCAGCGAATTCGACACCCTGGCCGAACTCCGTGAGGACCTCGCCAAGCAGGCCGCCGAGTCCAAGGTTGTTGAACAGGGCGTCGAGGCCCGCGACAAGGTCCTGGACAAGCTCGTTGAGCTCGTCGAGGTTCCCGTCCCGGCATCGATCGTCGAAGAGCAGCTTGAGCAGCACTTCAACGCTGAAAACGCCCACGGCGAAGGCGAGCACGACACCGAGGAGCACCGCGCCGAGGTCAAGGCCAACACCGAGCGTGCCTTCCAGAACGAGGTCATCCTTGACGCCATCGCCGAGAAGGAGGAAGTCAACGTCAGCCAGAACGAGCTGATCGACTACATCGTGACCACCGCCAGCCAGTACGGCATGGACCCGAACCAGTTCGCCCAGATCATCGATCAGAGCGGCCAGGTTCCCATGATGGTTTCCGAGGTCCGGCGCCGCAAGGCACTGGCCGTCGTCCTGGGCCAGGCCGAGGTTACGGACTCCGAGGGCAACAAGGTTGACCTGAGCGACTTCGTCCGCCCCGGCGACGAGGCAGCCCCGGCCGCCGAGTCCGTTGAGGAAGAGGCCAGCGCAGAAGACGCTGCCACCGAGGCCACGCCCAGCGATGACCCCGCAGCAGTGAAGTTCTAGCATTCGCGCTGACGGCCCCCGGATCACCGATCCGGGGGCCGTTCGTTTTAAGCCCGCGACTGCCGGCCGGGCCCTGCTGCCATGGTCGGATGAAAGCCGCGGAGGCGGCGCATCAGCGACCCCGCTTCTGCGCTCCCGGCAATCGTGCGCCGTCAGCGAACAGCCCCGCGCCAGCGAACAAAGCGGGCGTGAAAACGGTTAGTGTCGCTGTAGGAAAGTTCAGTGATGTCGTCCAGTGGCGTCACCGTCGCCAGCGAGAGGTAAGTACATATGTCACAGCAAGCAGGGGCACCCAGGATGGCTACTGTCGATCCGGCAGCCCAGGATAACTACATTTACAACCGCCTGCTGAAAGAGCGCATCATCTGGCTCGGCTCCGAGGTCCGCGACGATAACGCCAACGCGATCTGCTCCCAGCTGCTGCTGCTCTCGGCGGAGAATCCTGAAAGGGACATCTACCTTTACATCAACTCACCCGGCGGCTCCGTCACCGCCGGCATGGCCATCTACGACACCATGCAGTTCATCCCGAACGATGTTGTCACGGTTGCCACCGGCCTCGCCGCGTCCATGGGCCAGTTCCTGCTCTCCTCCGGCACCAAGGGCAAGCGTTACGCCACCCCCAACGCCCGTATCCTCATGCACCAGCCCTCCGGCGGCATCGGCGGCACGGCGTCGGACATCAAGATCCAGGCCGAACTGATCCTGCACATGAAGAAGGTCATGGCCGAACTGACCGCTGACCAGACCGGCCAGAGTGTGGACACCATCCTCAAGGACAACGACCGCGACAAGTGGTTCACGGCCTCGGAAGCCCTGGAATACGGCTTCTTCGACAAGATCGCGGCGCACGCCGGATCTGTGGCCGGCGGCGGCGGAACCAACGCCAACGGCTCCGGCAGCAGCGGCGGCGCTGCCACGGCCACCGAGAACTGACCGGCAGGTAGACAGCAATGAATTCAGGAGCAATGAACATGAACTACAACTTCGGTTCGACTGCCGGCAACCTGCCGAGCAGCCGCTACGTGCTGCCCCAGTTCGAAGAGCGCACCCCCTACGGCTTCAAGCGCCAGGACCCGTACACCAAGCTGTTCGAGGACCGCATCATCTTCCTCGGCGTCCAGGTTGACGACGCGTCGGCGGACGACGTGATGGCCCAGCTGCTGGTGCTCGAGTCCACCGACCCGGACCGCGACATCACGCTCTACATCAACTCCCCGGGCGGCTCCTTCACTGCCATGACCGCGATCTACGACACCATGACGTACATCCGGCCGGAGATCCAGACCGTCTGCCTCGGCCAGGCGGCCAGCGCCGCCGCTGTGCTGCTCGCGGCCGGCACGCCGGGCAAGCGCCTCGCGCTGCCGAACGCCCGCGTCCTGATCCACCAGCCCTCACTGTCCGGCGGACAGGGCGGGCAGGCCTCGGACCTGGAGATCCAGGCCGCCGAGGTCATGCGCATGCGGTCCTGGCTGGAGGACACGCTGGCCAAGCACTCCGGCCGTACCCCGGAGCAGGTCAACAACGACATCGAGCGGGACAAGATCCTTACGGCCGCCGAGGCCATGCAGTACGGCCTCATTGACCAGGTCCTCGATTCCCGCAAGATCAAGCCCCAGGCAATCTCGCGCTAATCAGCAATTCGCGACGCCGGTGCGGCACTTTTACTTGGCCGCACCGGCGTCAGCTTTCCACCCAACGGGCCCAAAGTGACCTAGAGTGGAACATGTCACAGGCAGCAGCAAGCTACTAAAGGGGTTCACACATGGCTCGGATTGGCGAGAGCACTGATCTGCTGAAGTGTTCTTTCTGCGGAAAGAGCCAGAAGCAGGTTCGCAAGCTCATTGCCGGGCCCGGCGTCTACATCTGCGACGAGTGCATCGAACTCTGCAACGAGATCATCGAAGAGGAACTCGCGGAAGTAGCTGACCTGGGCAGTTTCGAGCTGCCCAAGCCCCGCGAAATCTTTGATTTCCTGCAGGAATACGTGATTGGCCAGGAACCGGCCAAACGGTCGCTCGCCGTCGCGGTGTACAACCACTACAAGCGGATCCAGGCCGGCCACGCGCCCAAGAGCGGCAGCCTCGCCGACGGCGTGCACCACGACGACGTTGAGATCGCCAAGTCCAACATCCTGCTGATCGGCCCCACCGGCTGCGGCAAGACCTATCTGGCCCAAACCCTCGCCCGCCGCCTCAACGTGCCGTTCGCCGTGGCCGACGCTACGGCCCTGACGGAGGCCGGCTACGTCGGCGAGGACGTTGAGAACATCCTCCTCAAGCTCATCCAGGCCGCCGACTATGACGTCAAGAAGGCCGAACAGGGCATCATCTACATCGATGAGATCGACAAGATCTCCCGCAAGAGCGAAAACCCCTCCATCACCCGGGACGTCTCGGGCGAAGGTGTGCAGCAGGCGCTCCTGAAAATTCTCGAAGGCACTGTGGCCTCGGTCCCGCCGCAGGGCGGACGCAAACACCCGCACCAGGAATTCATCCAGATCGACACCACGAACGTGCTGTTCATCGTGGCCGGCGCGTTCGCCGGGCTCGAGGACATCATCGGTTCGCGTTCCGGACGCAAGGGCATCGGCTTCGGCGCCCCGCTCAACGAGGTCAAGAACACCACGGATTCCTACGGTGAGGTCATGCCGGAAGACCTCCTCAAGTTCGGACTGATCCCGGAATTCATCGGCCGGCTGCCGGTCATCACGACCGTCTCGAACCTGGACCGTGCCGCGCTGATCCAGATCTTGTCCACACCGAAGAATGCCCTCGTCAAGCAGTACCAGAAGATGTTCCAGCTCGACGGCGTCGAGCTCATCTTCGAAGACGAGGCCCTCAACACCATTGCCGACCAGGCTCTGGAGCGTGGCACCGGCGCCCGCGGGCTCCGCGCCATCATGGAGGAAGTCCTGCTGCCGGTCATGTTCGATCTCCCCAGCCGCGACGACGTCGCGAGCGTCGTGATCACGGAAGAGGTCGTGACAAAGAAGGCGGCGCCCACGATGATCGCCCACGACGTCAAGCGCCGCAAGTCCGCCTGACCACTTGCTTCACTCGAACTAAGTTCCTTCGGAATAAATCAGCCGTACCCGTCGCTGTCATCCTTAGCGTGCCGTGCATGTGATCCACCGCAGCGCGCTTCCCGCAGACTTCCTTAAGGAGAACACCTGTGCCTGAAACCATGACCAATAAAGCTGACTTCTGGTTCGACCCGATGTGCCCGTTCGCCTGGGTCACCTCCCGCTGGATCGGCGAAGTGGAAGAAGTCCGCGACATCAAGACCGAGTGGCATGTGATGAGCCTCGCCGTGCTCAATGAGGGCCGGGAGGAGCTGCCCGAGCAGTACCGGGAGTTCATGAAGAAGGCGTGGGCCCCTGTCCGCGTCATCACTGCCGCCGCTGAAAAGCACGGTGCGCAGTACATCAAGCCGCTCTACGACTCCATGGGCACCAAGATCCACAACGAGGGCAACAAGGACATCGACGAGGTCATCGCCAAGTCCCTGGCCGAGGCGGGCCTGCCGGCCGAACTTGCGGCCGCCGGCCAGAGCGACGAATTCGATGCGCAGCTCCGCACCAGCCACGAGGCAGGCATCTCCCTGGTCGGTCAGGATGTGGGCACACCCGTCGTCGCCTTCAACGGCACCGCCTTCTTCGGCCCGGTCCTGACCCGCATCCCGCGCGGCGAGGAAGCCGGACAGATCTGGGACGCCGCAGTGACACTGGCATCCTTCCCCTACTTCTTCGAAATCAAGCGCAGCCGGACCGAAAGCCCGGTCTTCAACTAGGCTGGAAAACGCCGCCCGGGCACCCCGCCCGGCCCACCAGAGCCCCGGTAAAACTACTCCGATGTAGTTCTACCGGGGCTCTTGTGCATGCCAAACCGGGGGACAACAATAGAACTTACCCACTTCGAAAGAAGAGGGACGCAGGAACCAAAGATTCAGTGACACTCGTCCGACGCAGCCTTCGGCAAAGTCAGATGATGGCTACCAGTGACGAGGTAGGAAGACCTGAAAGTCTGAGGATCCCGCCAGATTGTCTAAGACGTCACGTGACAATCGAAAAGTCGAAGCCCCACCAACGGCTAACGCTGATGGGGCTTCCCCTTTGCCCAAAAACTGGTCAGAGTATGCCAATGAATAGTGCCCAGGGCAGTGAACCCATTGCGGACTACGCCCTCCTGTCCGACTGCTGCTCCGGCGCGCTGGTCAGTGCGGCCGGCTCGGTGGACTGGCTCTGCTTCCCCCGCTTCGACAGCCCGTCGGTGTTCGGCCGGCTCCTCGGCCCGGAGGCGGGATTCTGGTCGATCCGGCCCGCCGCCGCCCACTCCTCGGCCCGGCGCTACTTCGGACCCACGATGGTGCTGGAAACCACCCACACCACCTCCGAAGGGCGGGTGACGGTCACGGATGCGCTCGCCCTCGGGGAGGGCCGGCGCGGCCACGAGCTCGGGGCGGACTCCCCGGGCACCCTCTTGCGCCAGGTGTCCTGCACGCAGGGCTCCGTCGACGTCGACATCGTCCTCAGCGCCCGGCCCGACTACGGCCTCGCCACGCCCCTTCTCAGCTGGGCCGACGGCGGCATCCTGGTCCGCGCCGGAGATGAGGTTCTGTCGATTTCGACGCCGGCGGCGTTCCGGCTGAGCACGGGCCCCGGCACGGAAACCGGAGACAGCACTGGCACTGGCACCGTGCACGCACGCCTGAGCCTCAGTGCCGGCGAGGTTGCCGGCTTTGCCCTCCACTCCAGGTCCGGAGATCCCAGTACCGGCGGGAGCGGCGCCCCGGTGTTCTGGAGCCAGACGGAGATCACCCACAGGCTGGAGGACACCGTGCAGGGCTGGGCCAGCTGGTCCGCGATCCACCAGAACTACCGCGGCCCATGGCAGGAGCTCGTGGCCGGCAGCGGAAGAATTCTGCAGGCGCTGAGCTATTTCCCGAGCGGCGCGATCGTGGCCGCCCCCACCACGTCGCTGCCGGAGGTGGCCGGCGGCACGCGCAACTGGGACTACCGCTTCAGCTGGATCCGGGACGCCAGCATGACCTTGCAGGCCCTCTGGGTGGCGGCCTGCCCGGATGAGGCCGGGAAGTTCTTCCAGTTCCTGGCCACCGCGGCCGCCAGCCAGCTGGCCGCCGGCGAGGACCTGCAGATCATGTTCGGCATCGGCGGGGAGCGGGAACTGCCCGAACGCGAGCTGGACCATCTGCCGGGCTGGCGCGCCAGCGCCCCGGTCCGGGTGGGCAACGGCGCCTGGAACCAGCGCCAGCTGGACGTCTACGGCGAGCTCCTCGACGCCGCCGCTACCTTGCCGGAGTATCTCGCGGAGCTGGCACCGGAGACGCGGAAGTTCCTCGCCGACGCCGCGGACACGGCCGCCGCGCGCTGGCGGTCCGCCGATCAGGGCATCTGGGAAGTCCGCGGCGAGCCGCGCCACTACCTGCATTCCAAGCTGATGTGCTGGGTGGCCGTGGACCGCGCCATATCGCTGGCCGCGATCCTGCAGTCAACCGAAAAGGTCCCGCACTGGACCGAGGCGCGGGACGCGATTGCGGCGTCCATCCGCACCGAGGGGTGGAGCGGGACGGCGAACGCCTACACCCAGGCCTACGGGTCCGAGGACCTCGATGCGTCGGCACTGATGCTCGCCATCGTCGGATTCCTGCCGGCCGGCGATCCCGGCATGATCGCAACGATTGAGGCGATCGAGGAGCGGCTCACGGATTCGCGCGGCCTCGTGTACCGCTACCTGGCCGACGACGGCATGGCAGGGGAGGAGGGCACGTTCCTGCTGTGCACCTTCTGGCTGGCGCACGCCCTTGCCCTGGCCGGACGCACGGAACGTGCCCGGGCCGTCTTCGAGCGGGCGGCCGCGTTCGCCACTGACCTGGGCCTGATGGCCGAAGAGGTCGCGCCGGACAGCAACGAGCTGCTGGGCAACTTCCCGCAGGCGTTCAGCCACATCGGCCTCGTCAACGCGGCCTGGGCGATCAGCGAGGCGGAACGGCAAAGCAGGCGCTCCGGCGCCTAGCTGAGGAAGAAGGCCGGCGGATCAGGGCCGAAGGAACAAGCCCGGTTGCACCAGTGTTGCTTCCAATGGCAGGGCAGCGGTCCCGGTGCCGTGATGTCCAGACATCCTGCCCGGTTGTGTCCTGTGTCCTTTTGCCCACCTGCGAACATTGGAGCGCCATGCCCATCACAGCCCACCTTGACCTGAACCTTAAAGCGGAATCCCTGCCCACGGCCCCTGCCGTGCTCCGCGACATCCTCTCCGGTACCCGGGCGTTTGACGGCTGCCTCGGTGTCCATGTGCTGGTCGATAGCAATGATCCGGCGCACATTCTTGTGGTTGAACAGTGGGCATCGCTGGAGCACGACTCCGCCTACCGCGCCTGGCGGGCAGGTGACGGCGCGAGCGGGCTGGGAGAGCTCCTGGCCGCCCCGCCGGTGCTGACGCGCTTCGAGACTTCCTTCGAGATCTGAGGCGCCCGAAAAGCAAAGACCCGATAAACAAAACGAGGGCCCTCCGCCCGGCCTGAGCCGGGCGGAGGGCCCTCGTCCTGATATTCGATATGGCCGCAGGCCTTACGCCTGCGCGGCCGGCTCGGCCGGAGCCAGTACGACGTCGCTCACGGTCAGTTCGCCCTCGCCGGCCACAAGCGCCAGTTCACGCGCATTGGCCGCGGCCTTGAGGTCGCCGAGACCGGCCTTCAGCTGCGTCGTGAGGGATTCCGAGGCCGTGATCGTCGCGGACAGCACCTCGGTGCGCTGCTTGACCTTCGCCTCGGACTTGGCCTTTCGGATGCCGCTGAGCGCTGTGCCGACCGTCGCCAGGAGGGTCGTGTCGCCGTCGACCGCGACGGCGGACGGCCACTGGGCGCGGTGTACGGAACCGGTGCGCCACCAGCTCCAGACCTCCTCCGTGGCGAACGGCAGGAACGGCGCGAAGAGCCGCAGGAGCGTGTCCAGGCTGGTCGCGAGCGCGGCCAGAACGGACGCCTGCTGCTCCTCGCCGGCCGCGCCGTAGGCACGGTCCTTGATGAGTTCCACGTAATCGTCCGTGAAGTTCCAGAAGAAGCTCTCGGTGATCTGCAGGGCCCGGGCGTAGTCGTAGCCCTCGAACGCCTTGGTGGCCTGCTGGACGACGTCGGCGAGCTGGGCTAGGACAGCCCGGTCCAGCGGGTTGCTCAGCACTGACAGGTCGCCGGAAACCACCGAGTCCTCGGTGGCGCCCAGGTTCAGGACAAACTTGGAGGCGTTGAGCAATTTGATGGCCAGCCGGCGGCCGATCTTCATCTGCGCGATCTCGTAGGCGGTGTCCGCGCCGAGTTTGGCCGAGGCCGCCCAGTAGCGCACCGCGTCCGAGCCGTACTCCTCGAGGACATCCGTGGGCACAATGACGTTGCCCTTGGACTTGGACATCTTCTTCCGGTCCGGGTCCAGGATCCAGCCGGAGATGGCCGCGTGCTTCCACGGGGCGGACTTCTGCAGCGCGTCCGCGCGGACGGCGGAGGAGAAGAGCCAGGTCCGGATGATGTCGTGCCCCTGCGGGCGGACGTCGAACGGGTAGACCTTGGCGAAGAGCGCCTCGTCCGTGCTCCAGCCGCCCACAATCTGCGGGGTCAGGGAGGACGTGGCCCAGGTGTCGAGGACGTCGGCGTCGCCGGTGAAGCCGCCCGGCACATCGCGCTGGGCTTCCTCGTAGCCGGGGGCGGCGTCCGCCGCGGGGTCCACGGGGAGCTGGGCGTCGGACGGGACGATCGGCGCGTCGTATTCGGGGTTGCCGTCGGCATCGAGGGGGTACCAGACCGGCACCGGCACGCCGAAGAAGCGTTGGCGGGACACGAGCCAGTCGCCGTTGAGCCCCGAGATCCAGTTCTCGTAGCGGGAGCGCATGAAGGCGGGGTGGAACTCGATCTCGTTGCCACGGCCGATCAGGCGTTCGCGGCGGTCCTCGTCGCGGCCGCCGTTGCGGATGTACCACTGGCGGGAGGTGACGACCTCGAGGGGCTTGTCGCCCTTCTCGAAGAAGTTCACCGGGTGCATGATCTTCTTGGGCTCGCCGTCGAGCAGGTCCGCGGCGGCCAGGAGCTCCACCACGCCTTCCTTGGCGCTGAACACGGTCTTGCCGGCGATGGCCGCGAAGTTGGCGCGGCCCTCCTCGGTGGTGATCCATTCCGGGGTCTCGCCCATGATGCGCCCGTCGCGACCCACGATCGCGCGGGTGGGCAGCTGCAGTTCGCGCCACCAGGTGACGTCGGTGAGGTCGCCGAAGGTGCAGACCATGGCGGCGCCGGAGCCCTTGTCCGCCTTGGCGAGCGGGTGGGCCCTGACCTCTACCTCGACACCGAACAGGGGAGAGGTGACCTTCTTGCCGAACAGCGGCTTGTAGCGCTCGTCGTCGGGGTTAGCCACCAGCGCGGCGCAGGCGGCCAGCAGCTCGGGGCGGGTGGTTTCAATGTAAATCTTCTCGCCGTCCTCGGTGAAGAACGGGTAGCGGTAGTAGGCGCCAGCGACTTCGCGGTCCTCAAGCTCCGCCTGGGCCACCGCGGTGCGGAAGGTGACATCCCACAGGGTGGGCGCCTCGGCCATGTACGCATCGCCGGCAGCCAGGTTGGCCAGGAAGGCGCGCTGCGAGATGGCCCGGGACTTGTCATCGATGGTCCGGTAGGTCAGGTCCCAGTCCACGGACAGGCCCAGGGTCCGGAAGAGGTGCTCGAAGACCTTCTCGTCCTCGACCGCGAGCTCTTCGCACAGCTCGATGAAGTTCCGGCGGGAGACGACGTCGAAGTCGCGCTGGTTCTTGGCGGGCTCGGCCGGGGGGCGGTAGCCGGCGTCGTACGTGGTGGTGGGGTCGCAGCGCACGCCGTAGTAGTTCTGCACGCGGCGCTCGGTGGGCAGGCCGTTGTCGTCCCAGCCCATGGGGTAGAAGACGTTTTTGCCGGTCATGCGCTGATAGCGCGCCAGGACGTCGGTCTGCGTGTAGGAGAACATGTGCCCGACATGGAGGGATCCCGACGCCGTGGGCGGGGGAGTGTCGATCGAGTAGACCTGCTCCCGGGTGGTGTCCTGTTTGAACTTGTAGGTCCCTTCGTCAAGCCAGCGCTGCGTGAGCGCTTCTTCCAGCCCCTCCAGGGCGGGCTTGTCCGGAACGTTGATGGGGGCGGTGGTGGGCGTGTCTGTACCCTGCGTGTCTTCAGCCATGGGCTCAATTCTTCCATTTATTACCCCAAAATGTACTTTCGACAGGTTGTTTTGGGGTATCGGCGCTGCTGGCTGCCCTGCAGTAGCATGCGCAGATGGGCAATTCTCAGGGAAGTTCAGCCGGCATCTTCGCGATCAAGCGCATGTACGAAGACCCTTCCGACGACGACGGCTGCCGGGTCCTGGTGGACCGGCTCTGGCCGCGCGGAGTCAGCAAGGAACGGGCGCAGCTGGAGCTTTGGCTCAAGGACGTGGCGCCGTCCGAGGCGCTGCGCAAGGAATTCGGGCACATGCAGGAACGGTTCGCGGACTTCCGGGCGGCCTACGAAGCCGAGCTTGAAATCAACCCCGCTGTGCAGACGCTATATGGACTCGCGGCGGAGCACGGGAAAGTGACGCTGCTGTTCGGCGCCAAGAATCCGGAGACCAACCATGCCGTGGTGCTGAAGGAGTTCCTGGCGGGCTGATTCACGCGGGTTCATCCAGCGGGTGCCCGGCGCGGAGTCCGGGCGTTGCCGTTAGGGTGGTGCCATGACTGAGGGAATCCACAACGCAGGAACTGCAAATACATCGGCAGCAGCCGAATCAAAAACAGCCAAAGCAGCAGTAGTCACCGGCGCCAGCACGGGAATCGGCGAGGCCACGGTGCGTGCACTGCGCAAAGAAGGCTGGACCGTGTTCGCCGTCGCCCGCCGTGCCGACCGGCTCGAAGCGCTCGCTGCCGAAACCGGCGCCGTCGCCCTTCCCGCCGACGTGACCGACGACGCCGATGTGGCACGGCTGCTCGACGAGGTGACCCGGGCCGGCGGCATCGACACGCTGATCAACATCGCCGGCGGCGCCCGCGGCGCCGACAAGGTTGCCGGGGCCAAGACCGAGGACTGGGAATGGATGTTCCAGGTCAACGTACTGGGCAGCATGAAGCTGATCCGCGCGTTCCTGCCCATGCTGCGTGCCGGCGGCGAGGGCACCGTGCTGAACCTGACCTCCACCGCCGGGCTCTCGGCCTACGAGGGCGGCGGCGGCTACAACGCGGCCAAGTTCGCCCAGCACGCCCTGACCGGCGCCCTGCGGCTCGAAGAGGCAGAACACAACCTCCGCGTGATCGAGGTAGCCCCCGGCCTGGTGCAGACCGAGGAGTTCGCGCTGAACCGCCTCGGCGACCAGGACGCGGCGGCCAAGGTGTACCAGGGAGTCGAGAAGCCGCTGACGGCCGCCGACGTCGCCGATGTGGTCCGCTACGCCGTCGTGGCGCCGCACCACATCAACCTGGACCAGATCGTGATCCGCCCGGTAGCGCAGGCGGCCAACTACAAGCTGATCCGCAAGAGCCAGTAAGGCCCGGACCCGGGCTCAGGGCTCTGGGCTCCGGTCCAGGCCTTGTCCAGGGCCAGGGCCAGGCACGACGGCGGGCGTCCGGCGGCGACGCCGGACGTTCACCGTGGCGTGGCGCGGTGGTCAGGCTGCGCTGGTCCGGCGTTCGCCGCGGCGGGGCAAGGTGGCCCGTGCAACTGCACACCACCAGAGTGGAGAACTTTCCCATGCGAACCCCGACGAAGCTCGGCGCTGCCGTACTCAGCGCAGCCCTGCTCCTCGCAGCCCCAATCCAGGCAAACGCAGCCCAGGCAAACGCGGCCGACACCAACACCAACGCCAACGGCCAGAAAAACCACTTCGATCTCCAGGCACACCGCGGCGGCATCGGTTTGACCGTCGAGTCAACGCTGGCTTCCTTCGCCAAGGGGATCGAGACCGGCGTCTCCACCCTCGAACTTGACCTCCAGATCACCAAGGACGGCCGCGAGGTCATCACCCACGACCGCAAGATCAGCGGCCAGAAGTGCCTGGACACAGCTCCAGTCACGCCGAACGACCCCGAGTTCCCCTACGTCGGCAAGTACGTCAAGGACCTGACGTTCGCGCAGGTCCGCAGCCTGGACTGCGGCAGCCTCACGCTGCCCCAATTCCCGGGCCAGGCGGCCTCGCCGGGCGCAAAGATGCCCACACTGGCCGAGGTCTTCGCGTTGGCGGACTCGCACCGCGCCCGCCAGGTGAAGTTCAACATCGAAACCAAGGTGGAGGCAGGCGCGCCGCAGGAAACCGCGCCGCGCGAGCAGTTCGTCGACGTCGCACTCCGCGAAATCAAGGCCGCCCACATGCAGAGCCGAGTCTCGATTGAGAGCTTCGATTGGGGTTCACTGCGCCTGGTTCAACAGCGCGATCCCCAGATCCGCACCGTGGCACTGACCAACAAGGACTTCCTCCAGGCAGGCCAGCCCGGCAAGTCGCCGTGGCTGGGCGGAATCGACGCCGATGACTTCGGCGGTGACCTGGTCGCCGCAGCATCCTCCCTTGGCTTCGACGCCATCTCTCCGGTGCACGGCACGCCGCAGAACGGCGCCGTCACGGATCCGGACTATGTTCCCTACGTCACCGCCGACATGGTCCGCCGTGCCCATGCGGCAGGCATGCAGGTCATTCCGTGGACCGTCGATGACAAGCCCACCATGCGCGCGCTCATCGGAGCCGGAGTGGATGGACTGATCACGGATTACCCGGACCGGCTCCGGGATGTGATGGCCGAGTCCGGCATGAAACTGCCGCGCAGCTAGTCCTCCGCCGGCACGGACAGCGTGGCCAGCACTGCCGCATGGTCCGATGCCGCCACCGGCAGCACGGAATAGTCTCGGCTGGGCACCTGCGGGCCCGTCACGATGTGGTCGATCACCACGCCCGGCAGCGGCGGGCCCGCCATGGGCCACGTTGGAACCAGCCGGGCCAGACCCGCGGCCCCGGCGTCGACGAGGGGACCGCCGGATCCGGTTCCGCCTGTTCCTGCCCCGGCGGACCCCTCCAGCATCTGGCGGAACTCGGCGTGGTCGAGGGTGGCGTTGAAGTCGCCCAGCATGAGCACGTTGCCGGGACGGGCGGCCAGGCGGCCCAGGGTGGCCAGTTCGCTCCGCCACTGCCCGGCCCGGCCCCACACCGGAGCCTTGGTGTGCACGTTGGTCACGGTGAGGGAGGCCGGCCGGCCGCCGGCGTCGAGCTCCACCTGCACCGTGGGCATGTGGAAGGCGGAACCGTCTACGGAGTCCACGGGAACGAGCGGGCGGGAAGAGTACACGGCTCCGCCGCCCGCGCCATCCCTCGAGCGGCTGATCCGGTGCGGAAGCAGCCCGCCCAGCCCCTCCGCGTCCAGCCGTCTTTCCAGGGCCGGCGAGAGTTCCTGGACGGCAAGGAGGCCGACGCCGTTGTCGCGGACCAGCCGGACCACTTCCGCGGCATCCGCCTGGCCCTTCCAGGCGTTGAGGGTCATGACCTTCAGTTCGGCCGCCGGCCGCTGTGTGTCCTGTTCCTGCCCCTGCAACGGATCCGCTAGCCGGCCCAGAAACCGGTCCGCCACGCGGTCCGGCGGGAACAGCCAGAGCAGCTGGAGGGCCAGCAGGGCACCGGCCGGGAGGGCCGCCCAGGGACGCCGTGCCGGCAGCGCCAGCACCAGCGCCGCTCCGGCGGGGACCACGAGCCAGGGAGTGAACGCCACCAGCTGGACAACCGGGGCCGGCCACGGCGCCGGGACCGCCCGGAACACGGACACCACCGCCACGGGCAGCGCGCAGAGGGCAGAGGACAAGTGCCAACGGCGGCTTGAGCTGCCGCTCATCACGGGTCGGCCCGAAGCAGCCGGGGGACGGTCATGGCAGAAGTCTATGCAGTCGGGCCGCCTGCGTCGCCCCTGCTGGCGGAGTTTGCCGCGCTGTGAAACGCCGTAAATTCTCCGGTACCATCGAACTAGCAGCTTTGACCCGGCCATCACCGGTGAGCTTCCGGAAGAACACCCCGCATGCGGTGGAGACTCAGTCGCCACCGGGCGTGCCCGGGCCAGTAGAACCGGACGGGTAAGCCCGTCACAGCAGTAATGAGCGGCCGACGCCGGCGCAGACCCTTTCTCGGAAGGGTGGGAACCGGTGGCGGTAAGTGAGGTGGTACCGCGGAGCCGGTGTTGTCGAAAGACAGCGCAGGGGCCGTCCTCGCATCCTGAATGAATACACGTGTTCACCGCTCAACCCAGGATGTCGAGATGACTTACTACCCCAAGGCCTCCGCCGCACCAGCAGGCGCCGGTTCCACCAACTCTGCGTCCAACGCCGCAGGCGTATCCGCCTCCGTGAAGTTCCCGGAGATCGAAGAGCGCATCCTCAAGTACTGGGGCCAGGACGGCACCTTCCAGGCCAGCATCGACCAGCGGGATGCCGGCAAAGACGGCAGCAACGAATTCGTTTTCTACGACGGCCCGCCCTTCGCCAATGGCCTGCCGCACTACGGCCACCTCCTGACCGGCTACGCCAAAGACCTCGTGGGCCGCTACCAGACCCAGCGCGGGCGCCGGGTGGAGCGTCGCTTCGGCTGGGACACGCACGGCCTTCCCGCCGAGCTCGAAGCCATGAAGCAGCTGGGCATGACGGACAAGACCCAGATCGAGGCCATGGGCATCGACAAGTTCAACGACGCCTGCCGCGCCTCCGTCATGAAGTACGCCGACGAGTGGAAGAGCTACGTCACCCGCCAGGCGCGCTGGGTGGACTTCGAGAACGACTACAAGACGCTCAACGTCGAGTACATGGAGTCCGTGCTGTGGGCCTTCAAGCAGCTGCACGAAAAAGGCCTGACCTACAACGGCTACCGTGTCCTGCCGTACTGCTGGAAGGACGAAACGCCGCTGTCCAACCATGAGCTCCGCATGGACGACGACGTCTACAAGAACCGCCAGGACCAGACCGTCACGGTCACCTTCCCCATCACGGCAGGGGAGTCAGAGCTGTCCAGGCAGCTCGCAGGGGTGCAGGCGCTCGCCTGGACCACCACGCCGTGGACGCTGCCCACCAACCTGGCGCTCGCCGTCGGGCCCGCCATCACCTACGTGGTCCTCCCGGCCGGCCCTCACGGGATCAAGGCCGCGTCGGCCGAGGCCCCCGTCACGGGCAGTTTTCTGCTCGCCGCTGACCTCCTGGGCGCCTACGCCAAGGACCTCGGGTACGGCGACGGGGCTGAGGGCGCCGCCGCCGCGGAGGCCGCCATCACCTCCCGCCACACCGGCGCCGAGCTCGATGGCCTGAGCTACGAACCGCTCTGGGACTACTTCCACGACGCCGAAAAGTACGGCACTGAGAACGCCTGGCGTTTCCTCGAAGCCGACTACGTCACCACCACCGACGGCACCGGCATCGTCCACCAGGCCCCGGCCTACGGCGAAGACGACCAGAAAATCTGTGAAGAAGCCGGCATCCCGGTGGTCCTCTCGGTCGACGAGGGCGCAAAGTTCCTGCCGCTCTTTGGCCACGGCGACCTCGCAGAAATCGCCGGACTGCAGGTTTTCGAGGCCAACAAGCCCATCACCCAGGTGCTCCGCGCCCAGGGCCGCCTGGTCCGCCAGGCCAGCTACGAGCACAGCTACCCGCACTGCTGGCGCTGCCGTAACCCGCTGATCTACCGCGCCGTGTCCTCCTGGTACGTCGAGGTCACCAAGTTCAAGGACCGCATGTCCGAGCTCAACCAGGAGATCAACTGGATCCCTGGCAACGTCAAGGACGGCCAGTTCGGCAAGTGGCTCGCCAATGCCCGCGACTGGTCCATCAGCCGGAACCGCTACTGGGGCAGCCCCATCCCGGTCTGGCAGTCCACGGACCCGGACTACCCGCGCACCGACGTCTACGGCTCCCTGGCCGAGATCGAGGCCGACTTCGGCCGCCTGCCGCTGAACAACGACGGCCAGGTGGACCTGCACCGGCCGTTCATCGATGAGCTCACGCGCCCGAACCCGGATGACCCCCGCACCCCGGAAGCGGGCCAGTCCGTCATGCGCCGGGTGGAGGACGTCCTGGACGTCTGGTTCGACTCCGGTTCCATGCCGTACGGCCAGGTGCACTACCCGTTCCAGAACGAGGAATGGTTCGACACCCACAACCCGGCGGACTTCATCGTCGAGTACATCGGCCAGACCCGCGGCTGGTTCTACATGCTGCACATCCTCTCTACGGCGCTGTTCGACCGCCCGGCCTTCCGCAACGTCATCAGCCACGGCATCGTGCTGGGCTCGGACGGGCAGAAGATGTCCAAGAGCCTGCAGAACTACCCGGACGTCTCCGAGGTCTTGGACCGTGATGGCTCCGACGCCATGCGCTGGTTCCTCATGTCCAGCCCCATCCTCCGCGGCGGCAACCTCGTGGTCACCGAACAGGGAATCCGCGACGGCGTCCGCCAAGTCATCTTGCCGCTGTGGAACGTGTACAGCTTCTTCACGCTGTACACGAACGCTGCCGATGGCGGGAACGGGTATGACGCGAAGCTGCGCTACGACGGCTACGCCGACACCCTGGACCAGTACCTGATGGCCAACACCGGGGACCTCGTCCGGAACATGACCGCCCAGCTGGACAGCTATGACATCTCCGGCGCCTGCGACGAGCTCCGCAGCTACCTGGACATGCTCACCAACTGGTACGTCCGCCGCAGCCGCCAGCGCTTCTTCGACGAGAACGTTGACGCCTTCGACGCGCTCTACACCGCGCTGGAAACCGTCACCCGCGTGGCCGCGTCCCTGCTGCCGCTGGTCTCCGAGGAAATCTGGCGCGGCCTCACAGGCGGGCGCTCCGTGCACCTTGCCGACTGGCCGGACGCCGGACTCTTCCCGGCCAACCCCGGACTGGTCGAGGCGATGGACCGCGTGCAGCAGATCTGCTCCACCGGCTCCTCGTTGCGCAAGGCCGCGAACCTGCGCGTGCGCCTGCCGCTGCAGGAGCTCACGGTCGTGGCACCCGGCGCGGACGCGCTGGGAGGCTTCGCCGCCGTCGTCGCCGATGAACTGAACCTTCGCTCGGTCCGCCTGCTCGACGCCGAGGCCGCCTCCCCTGAGGAGTTCGGCATCGAGCAGAAGCTCGTGGTCAACGCCCGGGCCGCCGGCCCGCGGCTGGGCAAGAACGTCCAGCAGGCCATCAAGGGCTCCAAGTCCGGGGACTGGTCGGTCAACGACGCCGGAGTGGTCACTGCCGGCGGCCTCGAACTCGAGCCGCAGGAATACACCCTGGAAACCGTCGTAGCCGAAGCCGCAGAGGGTGAGGGATCCCGCGCCGCGGCCGTCCTGCCCGGCGGCGGGTTCGTGGTCCTCAACACCGAGGTCACCCCCGAACTGGAGGCCGAGGGAATGGCGCGCGACATGGTCCGCGCCATCCAGCAGGCCCGCAAGGACGCCGGACTCAATGTCAGCGACCGGATCAGCACCTCCGTCACGGCCAAGCCGGACGTCGTCGAGGCCCTGCTGGCCAACGCGGAGCTGGTCAAGACCGAAACCCTGACCATCGAGCTGGAAACCTTGGCGGCCGACGTCAAGGAACCACAGGTCAGTGTCGCTAAGAAAGTTGGAGCCTAAGCCATGACCGACGAATTCTCCGTAGAGAGCGTCTACGCCGAGCTGCTGGGCCGGGCCCCGGAAAACAAGATGGAGCCCCGGCTCGCGCCGCTGCACCGTGCCATGGAAATCTTGGGGGAGCCGAACAAGGCCTTCCCGATCATCCACGTCACGGGCACCAACGGCAAGACGTCCACGGCCCGGATGATCGAGGCCGGACTGCGCGCCCACGGCCTGAGCACCGGCCGGTACACGAGCCCGCACCTGTCCAAGGTCACCGAACGGATCAGCATCGACGGCGCCCCGGTGCCGGATGAGACCTTCGTCCGGATCTGGGACGAAATCCGGCCCTACCTGCAGATCGTGGACGGCGAACTCGAAGAAGCGGGCCAGCCCCGGCTAACCTACTTCGAGTGCCTGACCATCCTGGGCTTCGCGGTCTTCGCCGACCAGCCGGTCAATGTCGCGGTCATGGAAGTGGGCCTGGGCGGCATCACCGACGCCACGAACGTGGGCGATGGCCAGGTGGCCGTGATCACCCCGATTTCCCTGGACCACACCGAACTGCTGGGCGACACCACGGGGGACATCGCCTACGAGAAGGCCGGCATCATCAAGCCCGGCGGCTTCCTCATCAGCGCGGCGCAGCCCGTCGACGCGGCCCAGGTCCTGCTGGAGAAGGCCAAGGAGGTCGGCGTGCCGTTCCGCTTCGAGGGCGTGGAGTTCGGCGTCGAATCCCGCACCGTCGCGGTGGGCGGCCAGATGGTCACCATCCAGGGCATCGCCGGCCGCTACGAGGACCTGCTGGTGCCGCTGCACGGCGCGCACCAGGCCGAGAACGCCGCCGTCGCGATTGCCGCGCTGGAAGCATTCTTCGGCGGGGAAAAGGCGATCGACGCCGAAATCCTGCAGGAGGCCTTCGCCTCCGTCACCTCCCCAGGGCGGCTCGAGGTGGTCCGCACCGCGCCGACCATCATTGTGGACGCGGCCCACAACCCGGAAGGCATCCGGGTCTCCGCCGAGGCGATCCACGAGGCCTTCAACTTCACCAAGCTGGTAGTGGTGGTGGGGGTGCTGCGGGAAAAGGACGCCGAGGAAATCCTGCGCCAGCTCAAGGAATCCCTGGGCGGACTGGCCACCGAATACTGCTTCACCGAGTCCAACTCGCCCCGCGCCGTCCCGGCCGAGGACCTGGCCGAGACCGCCCTTGACCTCGGCTTCGGTGAGGACAACATCCACGTCGCCGCAAAGCTCGACGACGCCCTTGAATGGGCCGTGGAACGCGCCGAGGCCGATGACGAGCTCGCCGGCGGGGTCCTGGTGACCGGTTCCATCACGCTCGTTGCGGACGCCCGGATCCTGCTCGGAAAGGCGGAC
The DNA here is from genome assembly GCF_056396305.1 of Arthrobacter sp. 05T420. NCBI lineage: Bacteria > Bacillati > Actinomycetota > Actinomycetes > Micrococcales > Micrococcaceae > Arthrobacter > Arthrobacter sp. 05T420. The sequence continues at coordinate 35,524 of NZ_JBFTLG010000015.1, forward strand.
GCGTAAGCAATGGCGAAACTCACCAAAGCCCAGCGCGAGTGGCGCCCGGGCATGCCCAAGAAGCGGCGTTCCACGAAGGTCATGTTCGCCTCCACGGTCCTGTTGCTGGAGGCCTTCGTGGTGCTCTTCGGGACACTGGCCGTCTTTGGCCTGCACCGGAACGAATATCCTGCGGGCCTGGTCTTCGCGGTGGGGATCGGCCTGTGCCTGGTCTACGTGTTCACCTGCGCGGTCCTCTCGAAGCCGTGGGGAGTGGCCCTGGGCTGGGTCCTGCAGCTCGTCCTGATCCTGGGCGGCCTCGTGGAACCTGCCATGTACCTCGTCGGCGCGCTCTTCGCCGTGGCCTGGTGGTACGGGATCCGCACCGGCATCCGGATTGACCAGGAAGCCGCGCAGCGGGAGCGCGAGCAGGCTGACTGGGATGCGGCCCACCCCCAGGGACCCGCACCCACAAACGGCGCCTGAACCTGCGCCGAAACCTGAGCCTGAATTTGCGCCTGTACCTGCGCCAGGCGCGTTAGCCCGCACCCCGTAGACTTGACCCGAACCCCACCCCAACACATTGGAGCAGCTGTGAGCATTGAGCGCACCCTCGTCCTGATCAAGCCCGACGGCGTCGCCCGCAACCTGTCCGGCGCCATCTTGAGCCGGATCGAAGCCAAGGGCTACACCCTGGCCGAGCTCAAGAAGGTCCATGCCAACCGCGAGCTGCTGGAGCAGCACTACGAGGAGCACGTCGGCAAGCCGTTCTACGAGCCGCTGGTTGAGTTCATGCTCAGCGGCCCGGTGGTCGCCGCGATCTTCGAGGGCCACCGAGTGATTGAGGGCTTCCGTATCCTCGCCGGCACCACGGACCCCACGACGGCGGCGCCCGGCACCATCCGCGGCGACTTCGGCCGTGACTGGGGCCTGAAGGTGCAGCAGAACCTGGTCCACGGCTCGGATTCGGTGGAATCGGCCGAGCGCGAGATCAAGATCTGGTTCTAGGGGAACCCCTGACGCGGACCTCACCATGTGAGAGACCGAGACGACAGAAAAGGCCAATGAACGCGAGCGAACATTGGCCTTTTCTGTCGTCTCGCGGCGTTTTGGAGCGCTTAGTAGCCGGAGGTCCCGATGAAAACCTGGATGAAGGCGAAGAAGATGGTCGCGATGACGGCGATGTACAGCAGTGCCGTGAGGATCCAGCCGGAGTCGCCGATGATCTTGGTGGGACCGGCGGGCAGCGCGATCACACCGTGGGAGATGTTGCGGACGCTCACCCAGACGAACAACGGGATCATCACGGCCCAGACGATCATGCAGAACGGGCAGAGGATGTGGATGGCGTACAGGGCCTGGGACCAGAGCCAGACCACGAACGCGAAGCCCAGCGTCACCCCTGCCTGAAGCCCCAGCCAGTACCACCGGGCGAATTTCGCGCCCGCCAGGATACCCATGGCTGTGGTGATGATCACCGCGAAGGCGACGATCCCGATGAACATGTTGGGGAAGCCGAACACGGAACTCTGCGGCGTCTGCATGACCTGGCCGCAGGAGATCCACGGGTTCACGTCGCAGACCGTGACGTGGTTGGGGTCCTTGAGGACCTCCAGCTTCTCCAGCACCAGGGCCCCGGAAGCGAGCCAGCCAATGACGCCGGTGATCAGCAGGAGCCAGGCGAACGGGCGGTCGCGGGTCATCGTGGGAAGGGACCGGTCCGCGGGAGCCGGGCCGGAACCCGGTTGGTGTACGGTCGCGTCGCCGGCAGTGCTGGAGATGCTGGGCATGGAATATGAGTCCTTTTGATCGTGTGCTTCTGGCCCCGATTGTAACGCCGCAGGCTGGGCGGCGCCGCAGAACAGCCCCTGCCCGTGCCCGCCCTGCCGCACCTGTTGCGCTCCGGGGCCCCGCCTACGCCAGCTTTGGCGGCTCCTGTGAGACAATGATCGTGGCTGGAACCCGATCCACATCCGGATTCCGGTCCGGCGATTTTGTTTCAAGACCGCCAATGATGAGCAGGGAGCTGCGGATCCTCTGATTCCAGCTGTCCCGCAATGCCATTGGACGGCACCTGGTTGTGGCATGTAGGTCAACGGGTTCCAAAACAATCTCGCCGGCCCTCCAGGGCTGCCGCACCCCACTGCCGGTGCGAACCTGAGGGTATCCAATTGACTTCTGTCAATGCCTGCGGGTGTTGACGCATATTTGCCCCAACGGGCGCCGAATGTGGCGGCGCATCAGGGGCAGGAGTGTCGCCACATATGGATAATGACCAGGTTGTAGCCGGTAACGAAGAACTAGTCGCCGGGGAAGCAGTAACTGCGGAAGCAGAGGCTCCGGTAGCGCCGAAGAGGGCCGTCCGGACGCGCCGGAAGGCGCCCGTCGCAAAGGTTAACGCTGCGGCCGCCGCGGAGGCTGTGGCTGAAGCCGCGGCCCTGGCGGACGCAGCCGGCTCGGACGAGCCCGTCGCCGGCCGCCGCAAAGCAGCCGGCGTTAAAACCGCCCCCGAAGCAGCTGTACCCGAAACTGCGGCGCCCGACGCCGCCGAAACGCCGGCAAAGGCGCCCGCTCGGCGCACCCGTGCCCGCAAGGCTGTTGCCGCGCCGGAACCGCTCCCTGCCTTCGCCGGAGAGCCCGAAGCCAACGCCTCCGCCGCGGCAGAGGCTCCCGAGGCAGCCGCTGCTTCCGACGAAGCCGCCGTCACAGAGACGGTCGCCGAGAAGCCGGTCCGCCGCCGCGCCAGCCGCGCCAAGGCCGCTCCGAAAGCCGAGGACGTACCCGCAGTAGCCGTCCCGGCCGAGCAGGCCGAACCGGAGGAAGCCGCTGCAGCCCAGCCCGTGGACGCGCCCGCCGCGGACGCCCAGCCCGCCCAGGCCCGGATCGAAGAAGCCCAGCCCGAAGAGCCCGAAGCCCGGCCCGAGGACAGCCCGGCCGCCTCGCTGTTCATGGAACCCGGTGCCCTCACTTCCGTGATCTTCCAGGCCCCCGACCTCAGCACCGTGGTGCGTTCGGTCCCCGTTGCCGCCGCAGCAGCAGCGGAGCCTGCGGAAGAAGAAGGCGACGAGGACGAGGACGCCGGAAACCGCCGTCGGCGCCGCAGCCGCGGCCGTCGCGGGCGTACGCGCACGTCCGCCGATTCCGACACCGAGACCGAAGGCATTGCCGAGGGCTCTGAGGAAGAGGGCGACGAACGCTCCGAAGGCACCCTTGAAGACGGCGTGACCTCGCGCCGCCGCCGTCGCCGTCGCCGCGGTGACCAGGACCTGGAACTGACCGGCGGGGAAGGCGACGACCCGCCCAACACGGTGACCCGCGTCCGGGCGCCCCGGGCCATGGCCGAGGCGCCGGTCAACAACCGCGTCACGTCCGTCAAGGGCTCCACCCGCCTGGAAGCCAAGAAGCAGCGCCGCCGCGAATCCCGCGACACCGGCCGCCGCCGCACCGTCATCACCGAGGCCGAGTTCCTGGCCCGCCGCGAGTCCGTGGACCGCCAGATGATCGTCCGCCAGCGCGACGACAGAATCCAGATCGGTGTCCTCGAAGACGGCGTCCTGGCCGAGCACTTCGTGTCCAAGACCCAGCAGGATTCCCTGATCGGCAACGTCTACCTGGGCAAGGTCCAGAACGTGCTGCCCTCCATGGAAGCCGCATTCGTGGACATCGGCCGCGGCCGCAACGCCGTGCTCTACGCCGGCGAAGTGAACTGGGAGTCCGTCAACCTCGAGGGCAAGCAGCGCCGGATCGAGAACGCGCTGAAGTCCGGCGATTCCGTGCTGGTCCAGGTCACCAAGGACCCGGTCGGCCACAAGGGCGCCCGCCTCACCAGCCAGATCTCGCTGCCCGGCCGCTACCTCGTGTACGTGCCCGGCGGTTCCATGACCGGCATCTCCCGCAAGCTGCCCGACGTCGAACGCAACCGCCTCAAGCGCATCCTCAAGGACCGCCTGCCCGAGGACGCGGGCGTCATTGTCCGCACCGCGGCCGAGGGTGCCTCCGAGGAAGAGCTGACGCACGACATCAACCGCCTCCGCGCACAGTGGGAGGGCATCGAGAGCCAGTCGACGTCCACCAAGATCCTCGCTCCCGAGCTGCTCTACGGCGAACCTGACCTGACCATCAAGGTGGTCCGCGACGTCTTCAACGAGGACTTCTCCAAGCTGATCGTCTCCGGCGAGGAAGCCTGGGACACCATCGAGGCCTACGTCACCTACGTGGCACCGGACCTCGTGGGCCGGCTCGAGAAGTGGACCAAGGATACGGACATCTTCGCTGCCTGGCGCATCGACGAGCAGATCCACAAGGCCCTGGACCGGAAGGTCTTCCTGCCCTCCGGCGGCTCCCTCGTGATCGACCGCACCGAAGCCATGACCGTGGTGGACGTCAACACCGGCAAGTTCACCGGCTCCGGCGGCAACCTCGAGGAAACCGTCACCAAGAACAACCTGGAAGCCGCCGAGGAAGTGGTCCGGCAGCTGCGCCTGCGCGACATTGGCGGCATCATCGTGATCGACTTCATCGACATGGTGCTCGAATCCAACCGCGACCTCGTGCTGCGCCGCATGGTGGAGTGCCTGGGCCGGGACCGGACCAAGCACCAGGTGGCCGAGGTGACCTCGCTGGGCCTCGTGCAGATGACCCGCAAGCGGATGGGCACCGGGCTGCTGGAGGTCTTTGGCGAACAGTGCGAAACCTGCGCGGGCCGCGGCATCGTCACGCACGACGAGCCCGTGGAACACCGCCGCGCCAACACGGTTGCCGCGGAGCACTACGTGCCGCGCACCGAGGCTCAGCCGGTTGCCCGTACGGAGCGCAAGAGCCGTCGCCGCGGCAGGGGAGCCCAGGGCCCGGAGACCGCTCCGGCCACGCCCGCCGCCGTCCACGCCGAGCCCACCGAGGCCGAACGCCACGCCAAGGCTGAAGCCACCCGTGCCGCTCTGGCGAACATCGCCGCCGCTGCGCACGCCGCGCATCTGCACGACGGTGAGGCAGCCGCTGCCAGCGACGCCGGGGCCCGCCAGGCCGCCGTCGACGCCGTCACACAGCTTGCTGCCGCGGAAGAGGCAGCCGGACGCCCCGCGACCGTGCTGACGTTCGGCGGCGAACAGGTGGCCCTGCCCTTCGTCGAGCACGCCGAGGACGCGCCGGAACCGGCCCTGACCCTGGACCTGCTGACCGAGGCCTTCGCCAACCTGGGCGACGCCGAGGCCGGCAAGCAGGCCGCTAGGCAGGACGAGTTGCAGGCCCCGGCCACCGAAGCACCCGAGGCGCCCGCAACCGTGCGCGCTGCGGAGGCTCCGGCTTCACGGGCAGCGGACACCACCACCCGTGGCCGTCGCGGGCGCCGCAACCGGAGCGCCAGCCGCGCCCAGGGCGCTGCGAACGAGACCTCCGTGGAGCACCGCGAGGCCACACGGCCTGCAGCGGCAGGATCTGTTCACGAGGCCAAGGCACCCGCAGCGGCCAGGCCGGCCTCCGTCCCGGCCGGTAACGAGCCGATCATCCTCGGCGTCGGCGTACCGGCGTCGGAGCTCTAGTCCTCCGCGACTCATCGCTTCCCCGGCCGGTCACTTCGACCGGTCGGGCTGCGGGCCCGGGCCCGAGCGGGCGTAACATACGTCCGCTCCGGCCCGGGCCCGCTGCTGCGTTAACGGGCCAGCCCGGCGGCAACGGCTAGGCTGGGACACTGACACGGGGTGCCGCGCATCGGGCCGGCTGAGATCCAGACCCGTTGAACCTGTCCGGTTAGCACCGGCGAAGGGATGTCTGACTTGTCCGCGAGATCGAATCCGTCCGAGTTTCCGCCCAGCGAGTTTCTGCTCCCCCAGTCCTCACCGCCGTCCCCGTCCGCGCCGCTGCGCATTCCCCGCGTGCTCGCCATCGCCGGCTCCGACCCGTCCGGCGGGGCCGGGATCCAGGCCGACCTGAAGAGCATCGCAGCCAACGGCGGCTACGGCATGGCCGCCATCACGGCCCTGACAGCACAAAATACCCAGGGCGTGCGCGCCGTCCACGTGCCCCCGGCCGCGTTCCTCACCGCCCAGCTGGACGCCATCAGCGACGACATCGGCATCGATGCCGTCAAGATCGGCATGCTCGGCGACGCCGCAGTGATCCACGCCGTCCGCGTCTGGCTGGAGAAGGTGCGGCCCGCCGTCGTCGTCCTGGACCCGGTAATGGTCGCCACCAGCGGCGACCGGCTGCTCCAGGAGTCGGCCGAGGCCGCCCTGCAGGCCCTCCTGCCGCTGGCGGACCTCATCACGCCGAACCTGGCCGAACTCGCTATCCTGCTCAAAGAGCCCGCCGCGGCCGACTGGGCCGAGGCCCTGGCCCAGGGCAAGCGGCTGGCCGCCCTGACCGGCACCACTGTGCTGGTCAAGGGCGGTCATCTCCAGGGCGGACAACCCGGGAACGGGCCCGGCCCTGACTGCGATGACGGCGACGTCGCGCAGGGCGGGAACGGCGCCGACGGCGGCTGCCCGGATGCGCTGGTCAACACCGGTGGCCTGCTCGGCACCGAAACGGTGGTGGTGCCGGGGGAGCGGATCGCCACGCGCAACAGCCACGGCACCGGCTGCTCCCTGTCCTCGGCCATGGCCACCGTGCAGGCCCGGGTGGGGGACTGGGAAGCGGCGTTGCGGGAGGTGAAGCCGTGGCTGCTGGGTGCGCTCCGTGAAGCCGCGGTCCTGGACGTCGGTTCCGGGAACGGCCCGGTCCACCACTTCCACCACGTGCAGCACCTCGCGAACGGCCAGCACGGCCAGGTCAGCCAGGCAAGCCACGTACACGGTCCGGCCGAAGGCGAGTTCGCCGCAGCCCTGCGCGAAGGGGCTTCTGGCGATCTTGACGCCATCTACGCCCTGGACTTCATCCGCGGACTGGCCGACGGAACCCTGCCCGAGCACGAGTTCGCCTACTACCTCGCCCAGGACGCCATCTACCTCAACGGCTACTCCCGGGTCCTGGCCCGAGCTGCCGCGATCGCCCCCACCGAGGCCGAACAGCTGTTCTGGGCCCGTTCGGCGCAGACCTGCCTGGAGGTCGAGTCCGAGCTGCACCGGTCCTGGCTTAGCACCCGCCCCACGGCGCCCACCCTGGGCCCAGTGACGAAGTCCTACGTGGACCACCTGCTGGCCGCCTCGGTGTCCGGCAGCTACGGGGTCCTCGTGGCGGCAGCCCTGCCGTGCTTCTGGCTCTACGCCGAGGTCGGTTCCACCCTGCACCGAGAGTTCCTGGCCGGCGGCGCCTCCGTGGCACACCCGTACGCCGACTGGCTGCGGACGTACGCCGATGAGGACTTCGCCGCCGCCACCCGGCAGGCCATCGCGTACACGGACACTGCGGCAAGACGGGCATCCGGGAGCGAGCGGGAGGCCATGGCACTGGCTTTCCGCCAGTCATCGGGGTACGAAGTGGCCTTCTTCGACGCGCCGCGGCTGTACGCCTGACACAACCTGCCGCGCACAGCCGGTACGATAGTGGGGCACGGTTCCGGAAGTCGTTGCGGAATCACAGCATCTAGACGGTCGAGATCAAGGTCAAGAACATTGACATGATCTTTGCTTCAAGACGTTGTGGCGCCTATCACGGACTATCCGCCGGAACCAGCCTCATTTGCGGCCGAAGGCAAAATTAGCGTATTCTAGATCTTCGGTGCTTACGCCAACACTTGGGTTACGACCCTGTGAACAGCCTGCTTGGAATTCCAAGTGGATTTGTTCCGGGGGTAGCTCATGGGTTCCCCCGGGGAACCCACCGGCGTTGAGGCACAGCGTGAACCGGTCCATAAAATTTGGTTCCAGGTTCCGCACGCAAATCTAGTAATAAACGTCGAGAGAAGTGAGTTCCCCAGTGGTGTACGCGATTGTCCGCGCAGGCGGCCGCCAAGAGAAGGTTTCCGTTGGAGACTTCGTTACCCTGAACCGCGTCCCCGGTGGAGCCGGCAGCACCTTTGAGTTGCCCGCACTGCTCCTGGTGGACGGTGACAAAGTCACGTCTGCCGCTGCGGACCTGGCCAAGGTAACGGTTACGGCTGAGATCCTCGAAGACCTTCGTGGTCCGAAGATCGTCATCCAGAAGTTCAAGAACAAGACCGGTTACAAGAAGCGCCAGGGTCACCGTCAGGAATTGACCAAGGTCAAGATCACCGGTATCAAGTAACTCTTCGTTACCGTTCAGGTTCCAGCAGATTCCCCAGAATTTTTGAAGGCAGGCATTCCAAATGGCACATAAAAAAGGCGCGAGTTCCACTCGCAACGGTCGTGACTCCAACGCCCAGTACCTTGGCGTCAAGCGCTTCGGTGGCCAGGTAGTTTCCGCAGGCGAGATCATCGTCCGCCAGCGTGGCACCCACTTCCACCCGGGCGCCGGCGTCGGCCGCGGCGGCGATGACACCCTGTTCGCACTGGCCCCCGGTGCTGTCGAGTTCGGCACCCGCCGTGGTCGCCGCGTTGTGAACATCGTGGCTGCTGCAGCTGCAGAGTAGCAATAAGTTCTAAATCGGTGGGGCGGGCCATTAGGTCCGCTCCACCGGTGTTTTAACCGCATTACAATCATCTTGGGCCCCTTTGTGGGTCCGGGGAACAGCACTGAGGAGATCCACGTGGCGAGCTTTGTAGACCGGGTAGTACTGCACGTATCCGGCGGTACCGGCGGCCACGGCTGTGTCTCCGTTCACCGCGAGAAGTTCAAGCCCCTCGGCGGTCCCGACGGCGGCAACGGCGGCAACGGCGGCGACGTCATCCTGCGCGTCGACCCCCAGACCACCACCTTGCTCGACTACCACCACGCGCCCCACCGGCACGCCACCAACGGCGGCCCCGGCATGGGCGACTGGCGCGGCGGCAAGAACGGCGAAACCTTGATCCTTCCGGTGCCCGTGGGCACCGTGGTGAAGTCCAAGTCCGGCGAAGTCATCGCCGACCTCGTGGCCGAAGGCGACGAATACATCGCCGCCGCCGGCGGCATCGGAGGCCTCGGCAACGCGTCCCTGTCCTCCCAGAAGCGCCGGGCCCCCGGCTTCGCGCTGCTCGGCATCGAGGGCGAATCCAGCGACGTCGTCCTGGAACTGAAGTCCATCGCGGACATCGCCCTGGTCGGCTTCCCCTCCGCCGGCAAATCCAGCCTGATCGCCGCCATGTCGGCCGCCCGGCCCAAGATCGCCGACTACCCCTTCACCACCCTCATCCCGAACCTGGGCGTCGTCCAGGCCGGTGAAGTCCGCTTCACCATCGCCGACGTTCCCGGCCTGATCGAAGGCGCCAGCGAAGGCAAGGGCCTCGGCCACCACTTCCTGCGCCACGTCGAACGCTGCGCCGCCCTGGTCCACGTCCTGGACTGCGGCACGCTCGAATCCGACCGCGATCCGCTCTCCGACCTCGCCATCATCGAGGCCGAGCTGGAGAAGTACGCCGTGGACTTGAGCTACAGCGGATCCGACGGCGAAGTGGTTCCGCTGAACCACCGCCCCCGCCTGGTGGCCCTGAACAAGGTGGACCTGCCCGACGGCAAGGACATGGCCGAGTTCGTCCGCCCCGAACTGGAATCCCGCGGCTACAAGGTCTTCGAAATCTCCGCGACAAGCCACGAAGGCCTCCGCCAGCTCGGCTTCGCCATGGCCGAAATCGTCCAGGCCGCCCGTGACGCCGTCGCCGCGGCCCCGCCGAAGGTGGCGGCCCCCGTGCTGCGCCCCCGCGCCGTCAACGAGAGCGGCTTCACAATCCGCCGCGAAGAGAAGAACCTCGAGCCGCTCTTCCGCGTCCTTGGCGACAAGCCCGTGCGCTGGGTCAAGCAGACCGACTTCACCAACGAGGAAGCCATCGGCTACCTCGCAGACCGCCTGGCCAAGCTCGGCGTGGAAAACGAACTGTTCAAGCAGGGTGCCGTGCCGGGCGACACGGTGGTCATCGGCGAGGACGACGGCGTCGTCTTCGACTGGGAGCCGACCATGATGGCCGGCGCCGAGCTGCTCGCCTCGCCGCGCGGCACCGACGTGCGCTTCGCCGACATCGGCGACCGCCCGACGCGTGGCCAGAAGCGCGACGAACAGCAGGAACGCCGCGACGCCAAGGCCGCCGCCCGCGCTGAACTCGAAGCAGAACGCAAGGCCGGCATCTGGACCGAGTCCGTCAGCGGACGCCGGGCGCGGCCGCTCAAGGAGAGTGGACTGGGCGCAACAGATGACGAGTAAGACCGTCATCGAGCACCGGTCGCAGCCCCTCAAGGCCCAGACCCTCAACGCCCCGGACCGCACCGCGCTGTCCGGGGCGCGCCGGATTGTCGTCAAGGTGGGCTCGTCCTCGCTGACGTCCATCAAGGGCGGGATCTCCGAAGAGGCCCTGACCGCCCTCGCCGACGCCCTGGCGCACAAGCGCAACGCCGGCACGGAGATCATTCTGGTGTCCTCCGGCGCCATCGCCGCCGGGCTCGCCCCACTGGGACTTGAGAAGCGTCCCCGGGACCTCGCCACGCAGCAGGCCGCAGCCAGTGTGGGCCAGGGCCTGCTGATGGCCCGGTACACCCATGCCTTCGGGGCACACGGGGTCACCGTCAGCCAGGTGCTGCTGACCGCGGAAGACCTCGTGCGCCGCAGCCAGCACACCAACGCGTTCCGCGCGCTGAACCGGCTAATGAACCTCGGCGTCGTCCCCGTGGTCAACGAAAACGACACCGTGGCCACCCACGAAATCCGCTTTGGCGACAACGACCGGCTCGCGGCCCTGGTGGCCCACCTGGTCCGCGCCGACGCACTCCTGCTGCTCTCCGACGTCGACTCCCTGTACGACGGCCCGCCTTCGCACGGCGCCAAACGGATTGCGCACGTCTCCGGCCCCCACGACCTCGATGGCGTGTCGATTGGCAGTACCGGCAAGGCCGGCGTGGGCACGGGCGGCATGGCCACCAAGGTCGAAGCCGCCAGCATGGCCGCCGGTTCCGGCATCCATGCCTTGGTCACCTCCACGCCCAATGCGGCTGCCGCACTGGCCGGCGAGGACGTGGGCACCTGGTTCTCCGTCAATGGTGCGCGCAAGCCGATCCGGCTTCTGTGGCTGGCCCACCTCGCGTCGGTGCAGGGCACTCTGGTGCTCGACGACGGTGCGGTCAAGGCCGTCCGCGACCGCCGCACCTCGCTGTTGCCGGCCGGGATCGCCGCGGTGAAGGGCCACTTCGAGGCCGGCGACGCCGTGGAGATGGTGTCTGTCGACAACACATTGATCGCCCGCGGGCTGGTCAACTATTCCGCCGCTGAGCTGCCCCAAATGCTGGGCCGCTCCACGCGGGAACTGGGCGAGGCGCTGGGCCGCGGATATGACCGCGAAGTTGTTCATGTTGACGACTTGGTGCTGGTCTAGGTCCACTGGACGCCTAAACTGGGAGCATGACTGAGGCCCTGACTTCCGCTGCCGTGCCCGCCAACGCCGCCCCGGCTGAGCCCGCCACCTCTGGCACTCCCGTTCCCGCACAGGGTTACGCCGGGGAGCCGGATCCGGCTGGAACGCCGGCCACGGCAGCGGACATCGAAGCCGCCGTCCACGCGATCGCCGACCGCTCACGCCACGCCGCCCGCAAGATGGCGCACGCCAACCGGGCCTGGAAGGACCGGGGCCTGCGCGCCATCGGCAAGGCGCTGGTGGAACACAAGCACCAGATCCTGGCCGCCAACGTCAAGGACGTCGCGGCCGGCCGGTCCGGTGGCACCAGCGTTGCCCTGCTGGACCGCCTGACGCTGACCGAGTCACGCATCACGGCCCTGGCCGCCGCCCTGGAAAACCTCGCCACCTTGCCCGATCCCGTAGGAAACGTGGTGCGTGGCCAGACCCTCCCCAACGGGCTGCGCCTGCGCCAAATCAACGTGCCCATGGGGGTGGTGGCCGCGATCTACGAGGCCCGCCCGAACGTCACGGTCGACATCGCCGGCCTGGCCCTCAAGAGCGGCAACGCCGTCATCCTGCGCGGCGGATCAGCCGCCGCTGCCACCAACGCCGCCCTGATCACCATCCTGAGGGATGCGTTGGAATCGGTGGGCCTGCCCGCCGACGCCGTCCAGACCGTGGACCAGTACGGCCGCGACGGCGCCAACGCCCTCATGCGGGCGCGCGGCCGCGTGGACGTGCTCATTCCCCGCGGCGGGCGCGAGCTGATCCAGGCCGTAGTGACGAACTCCTCCGTACCGGTCATAGAGACCGGTGAGGGAAACGTCCACATCTACCTGGACGCTTCCGCCGGCGAGGAAATGGCCGTAGACATCCTCTTGAACGCCAAGACCCAGCGCCCCAGCGTCTGCAACACCGTCGAAACGCTCCTGGTGCACTCCAAGTCCACAGTCCTTCCCGCCGTCGCCGCGGCACTGCGGGCAGCGGGGGTCACCCTCCATGTGGACCAGCGGATCCGCGCCGCGCTGCCCGCGTCGATCCCCACCGTTCCGGCCACGGAGGAAGACTGGGCCACTGAATACATGGACCTGGACTTGGCGGTGGCCATGGTGGACAGCCTGGACGAGGCCGTCAACCACATCCGGAAGTGGACCACGGGCCACACCGAGGCGATCCTGACCAACGACCTCGCCAACGCCGAGCGCTTCATCGCCGAGGTCGATTCGGCCGCCGTGATCGTGAACGCCTCCACCCGCTTTACCGACGGCGGCGAGCTCGGCCTCGGCGCCGAGGTGGGGATTTCCACCCAAAAACTGCATGCCCGAGGCCCCATGGGACTGACGGAGCTGACCACCACGAAGTGGATCGTGCAGGGCGAGGGCCAGATCCGGGGCTAGCAACGCTGTAACATGGAACGGAAGACCGGAACGGCGGGCACCTCCGCCGTCGTCAAATTTTAAACTCACTAGGGGAGAACATGCTGTCGCAGCAGATCGCCACTTTCGTCGCCGCCGTCGGCGAATCGGGCCACGAGGAACTCGCACCGCTCATCGCACCGCCGTTTGTCATTGGCGGTTCCATGTTCCTGATTCTGGTAACCCTGCTGCTGATCACGCTGTCCTACTCCAACCTGGGCAGGCGCCACGTGGCCGTCGAGGAGCACGCGGATCCGCACCGCCAGCACCCGAACAAGCACGATCACGGCCAAGGTCACTAATATTTCCGCCACCATGAGGCAGCGCGGCGCCCAGCGCCGCCTGCGTCTGGGTGTGATGGGCGGCACGTTCGATCCCATCCACCACGGCCACCTTGTCGCGGCCAGTGAGGTCGCGGCCAAGTTCGACCTCGACGAGGTCGTGTTTGTGCCCACCGGCCAGCCCTGGCAGAAGAATGCCAAGAAGGTCAGCGAAGCCGAGCACCGGTATCTCATGACGGTCATCGCCACGGCCTCGAACCCGCGCTTCACTGTGAGCCGGGTTGACGTTGACCGTCCGGGGCCGACCTACACGATCGACACCCTGCGTGACCTGCACACCCTGCGGCCGGAAGCCGATCTGTTCTTCATCACCGGCGCGGACGCCCTGGCCCAGATTTTGTCCTGGAAAGACATCGACGAACTCTGGTCCCTGGCGCACTTCGTGGGCGTGACCCGGCCAGGCCACGTCCTGGACGGCATGGGCCGCAAAGACGTCAGCCTCCTGGAGGTCCCGGCCATGGCCATCTCCTCCACGGACTGCCGCACGAGGGTGGCCGAAGGCAACCCTGTCTGGTATCTCGTTCCGGACGGGGTGGTCCAGTACATCGCCAAGTACGGCCTGTACCACAGCAGCACCGACCCGCTTCGCGCCGATGCCGAACACGCCGAGGCCACCAATACCGGAAACGGCAGCACAGGGGTTGACCCCGCACAGCACGATCCCACCTTCGAGATAACCCAACCAGCCAGCACTGAATGAGTTTGCCATGAGTCAGGAACAGCCTCCCATCCGCAGCCGCCGCGAACTGCGGCAGGCCAGAGATGAACGTCTGGACACTCCGGGACCCGGCGAGCCGACCGAGGCCGAAATCACCGGCCGGCGTCGCGTCGCTGACGCTCCGGTGGACTCTGTGCCTGGCGCTGCCGAGCGGTCATCCCAGGTCCGGGCACGGGACCGTGCCGCGCTGCGCACCATCAAGGAACTCGCCGAGAAGGAAGGCCAGCTGGCGCAGGGAGGGCCACCCACACGGCGCCAGCTCCGGCTCCTGGAACTGGCCACCGAGACCGCCCCCGCCACCCAGGCCAACACGATCGTGCCGGTGTCGCCGCGGACCCGCGCCACTCCGGTGGTTTCCCCGGCTCAGAAGAACGCTGCTCAGAAGAACGCGGCTCAGAAGGACGCTGGTCAGAAGGACGCCGCCCCGAAGGATGCCGCCCCGAAGGATGCCGCCCCGTCAGCCGCCCCGGCGCCCAAGGTTCCGGCGGCCGGCGGCGCAGGACCCGGCGGGAAGACGTCAGAGGGCCTGACCGTGGAGCAGGCGCTGGCCGCCCGGGAACTCCTCGCGGAGCAGGCCAAGAACCAAGTGGCCAAGATGGAGCACATCGCGGCCACGGATCCCGACGCCGTCGACCCTGCCGTCCTGGCCGAGCAGATCGCCTTGGCGGAGCGCGCCGCGGTGCTGAACCGCCGCGCCGCCGCCAAGCAGAAGCTCGCAGAGCAAAACAGCCAGCCGGCAGCTCCCCGCAACGATCCGACCACGGCCAACAACCTGGCCATGGTCACCCCCTTGGAATTTGAGAAGGTTCCCGGCGTGGAGCGGCCCGTCATGAAGCGCCCTGCCACGTCGTACGTTCCGGTGGTCACCAACCCGGGTCCCCGGCTGGATACACCACGGAAACCCGGCCTGCGGCGGCCAAGCTTGTCCCGCCAGCGGCCCGCAGCTCCGGCTACGGGTTCTGCCGCTGGCGGGGCAGGCGTCCTGGCCCGGGCAGAAGCTGCCGCCAAGGCCGGACCGGCACGGCCGGCAAGCGCCGCGGCGAATACCGCCGGGGAGAACGACGAGCGCTTGGTGGGCGGGGAGCCCGTGGCCGCGAATTCGGCCTACGGACTGGAACCCCTGGATGCCGCTACCGCCGGGCTGGGCCGGGCGCGGCGCCTGCGCATGCTGCAGTTCGGCGTCCTGGCCTTGGGGATCGTTGCCCTCATCGCCGGCATCACGCTGATCGTCACCGGGCTGGCCCGCTAGGCCGGCGGCCGTCCACGTCATTAAGAAACGGCACCGCGGCGATTCGGCCCTATTTTCACCGCAGCGTTCGCCCCGCAGTTTTCGTTCCAAGAATTTTCATCACCATAGATTTTCATCACTACAAGGAGTCCCGTGACTGCAACCGATTCATCCATCACTACCGCCCGCCACGCAGCCCGCGCTGCCTCGGAGAAGCTTGCCGAGGACATCGTGGCCCTGGATGTCAGCGAACGGCTGGCCCTGGCTGACGTCTTCCTGATCGCCTCGGCCCCGAGCGAACGCCAGGTCAATGCGATCGTGGACGGCATCGAGGACGAGCTCGCCAAGTTCGACCAGAAGCCCGTCCGCCGCGAGGGCCGCTCCGGCGGTCGCTGGGTCCTGCTGGACTACTCCAACGTCGTCATCCACGTCCAGCACGAGGAAGACCGCATCTTCTACGCCCTCGAACGCCTGTGGAAGGACTGCCCCGTCGTCGATCTGCAGCTGGGCGACGACGCCTCCGCCAAGGCCTCCGCCGGTACCGACACGGAGTAACAATCCGCGCACCGGCCACGCGCCGGCGGCGCTAAACAGAGGCGAATATGCCCGATTTGGAATTTTCCGAAGGGCTGGTCTAAGATATTTGAGTTGCTTCGGAGAGATCCGGACAAAGAACCGGAGCTTTGCAGGTCAGTAGACGTGCTCGGAGCAGCGAAAATTCGGGGCTGTGGCGCAGCTGGTAGCGCACCTGCATGGCATGCAGGGGGTCAGGGGTTCGAGTCCCCTCAGCTCCACCGGGTAATCCGCCGGAATCGAAAGATTCCGGCGGATTTTTTTCTGCCCGGATCCAGGATGGGGACCGCACCCGGGGCAGCTCACTCGTCCAGTTTCACCGGCCGGCGAGCCGATTAGCGTGAACGCGATTTGTGGTTTAAGCTAATCAGGTTGCTTGCGGGACGTTGATTCGTCCTCAGGAAATTCGGGGCTGTGGCGCAGCTGGTAGCGCACCTGCATGGCATGCAGGGGGTCAGGGGTTCGAGTCCCCTCAGCTCCACCAGAAAGGGAATTACCGTCAGGCGGTGGTTCCCTTTTTCGTATCCTGCGCAGGTGTGCCGCACGTCAAAACGTCCATCAGTCAAGACCGTCTCATGGCCGGACGTCACAAACTGTCATTTAAGCTCTCCACCCTGAGCAGGACCTTGCTATCGTCGCTAGGAGACAGGCCGCCACGCGGCTCAGCTGGAAGGCCATTTCCGGCTCGACGACTAAGGACCATCATGAAGCGCACACGACTTTCAGTTATCGGCCTCATTGCTGCAGCAGGGCTCGCCCTGGCGGGGTGCGGCTCCGCGTCCACCACTCCGGCCAGCTCGGCGCCGGCAGCCGGCGCGGACACGTCCCTGAGCGACGTCAAGAGCGCGGGCGTGCTCAAGGTCGGCACGGAAGGCACCTATAAGCCGTTCACGTTCCACGCCAACGGCAGCGGTGAACTGACCGGCTACGACGTGGAGATCATCAACGCCGTCGCCGCGAAGCTGGGCGTCAAGCCGGCCTTCCAGGAGACGCAGTTCGACGCCATCTTCGCCGGCCTGGACGCCAAACGGTTCGACGTCGTCGCCAACCAGGTTTCCATCACGGACGAACGCAAGGCGAAGTACGATTTCTCCACTCCTTACACGGTGAGCACCGGCGTCATCGTCACCAAGTCTGACAACCACGACATCACCTCCTTCGACAGCCTGAAGGGCAAGACCACGGCGCAGTCCCTGACCAGCAACTGGTACAAACTGGCGCAGCAGAGCGGCGCGAACGTCGAGGCCGTGGAGGGCTGGGCACAGGCCATCACGCTGCTCAAGCAGGGCCGTGTCGATGCCACCATCAACGACAAGCTGACCTACCTGGACTCCCAGAAGACCGACCACGACGCCGCCATCAAGATTGCCGCCGAGACCACTGACAAGTCGCTGAGCGCCTTCGCCCTGCGCAAGGGATCGACCAGCCTGACCGACGCCATCAACAAGGCCCTCGGCGAGCTGGCGGCCGACGGCACCCTGACGAAGATCTCCCAGAAGTACTTCGACGCCGACGTCTCAAAGTAGGCCTGTGAAAGCCGCAGAGAAACGCCGAGTCCGGGCATGAACATCAACTGGGAACTCGTGTGGTCATCGCTGGGCCCCCTCCTGATCGGGGCAATCACCGGCACTATTCCCTTGGCGCTGGCCTCGTTCAGCCTCGGCCTGCTGCTGGCCCTGGTGGTCGCCCTCATGCGGCTGAGCCGCAATCGCGCGCTCTCCGCGGTGGCACGGACCTACATTTCCGTCATCCGCGGAACCCCGCTCCTGGTCCAGCTGTTCGTCATCTTCTACGGACTGCCGTCCGTCGGAATCACCATCAGCCCCTGGCCCAGCGCCATCATCGCGTTCTCCCTGAACGTCGGGGGGTATGCCGCGGAGGTCATCCGCGCGGCCATCCTGTCTGTCCCCAAGGGGCAGTGGGAGGCCGGCCACACCATCGGGATGTCGCGCCACCAGACCCTGGTGCGGATCATTTTGCCGCAGGCCGCGCGGGTCTCGGTCCCCCCGCTGTCCAACACCTTCATCAGCCTGGTCAAAGACACCTCGCTGGCGTCGCTGATCCTCGTCACCGAACTGTTCCGCGTGGCGCAGCAGGTGGCCGCTTTCAGCCAGGAATTCATGCTGCTGTACCTGGAGGCGGCCGTGATCTACTGGATCATCTGCCTCGTCCTCGCCAGCGGACAGTCCGCCCTGGAGAAGAGATTGGACCGCTATGTCGCCCACTGAACTCCCGCCCCCTGAACGGCACCCTTCCGGCCCCCTTGAACCGCCGCCCGTTGGGGTTCCGGTCCCGGACGCCGCCCTCCCGGAGGCCGCCCTGCTGACCGTCACTGGCCTGCGCAAGGCGTTCGGCCAGCACGAAGTGCTGAAATCCATCGACCTTGAGGTCCGCCGCGGCGAAGTGGTCACGTTGATCGGGCCGTCCGGATCAGGCAAGACGACGGTCCTCCGGTGCCTGAACGGCCTCGAAATGCCCGACGCCGGCGTCGCTGAGTTCGCGGGGCAACTGACCGTCGACTTCTCCAATCCGGTGGCGAAGAAGCAGGTGCTCGCCTTGCGCGACCGCAGCGCCATGGTGTTCCAGCACTACAACCTCTTCCCGCACAAGACCGTCCTGGAGAACGTGATCGAAGGCCCCGTCCAGGTGCAGAAGCGGCCCAAAGCCGAGGCGATCCAGGCGGCCCGGGAGCTGCTGGCCCGCGTTGGCCTGGCCGGCAAGGAGGACAGCTATCCCTTTGAGCTCTCCGGCGGCCAGCAGCAGCGTGTCGGCATTGTGCGTGCCCTCGCCCTGCGCCCGCAACTGCTGCTCTTCGACGAGCCCACCTCGGCGCTGGACCCGGAACTCGTGGGCGAGGTCCTGACCGTCATCAAGGAACTCGCGGACGAGGGCTGGACCATGGTGGTGGTCACTCACGAGCTCGCGTTCGCCCGCCAGGTGGCCGACGAAGTCATCTTCATGGACGGCGGCGTGGTGGTCGAACGCGGCCACCCCGACACTGTGCTGCGGGACCCGCGGGAAGAACGCACGCGGCAGTTCGTGGACCGCCTTCTGAACCCGTTCTAAGGCGTTCCAGGCGGTGACGGGCGAGCAACGGCGACTAAACTTGGACGGGTGAACGACTCCCTGCCCCCGTGTCCCGAATGTTCCAGCGAATACACTTATGTCAAGGACCTGAAAATCAAGGGCAGCTCCACGGTCATCAAGGTCGGCACAAAGGTCCGCGGTATCCGCCTGGTCAACGGTGTTGGCGACCACGACATCGACTGCAAGGTGGACGGCGTGGGCCCCATGCAGCTCAAGTCCAGCGTCGTCAAAAAGATCTGACCGGGGCCGGATCTTGACTGGCCCGATCTTGACTGGCCCGATCTTGACTGCGGAGACAGCGCGCCTGGCCGACGTCGTCGTGGTCGGCGCGGGGCAGGCGGGGCTGTCGGCGGCCTACCACCTTCAGCGCCGTGGATTTGTCCCGGCGGGCTTCGTCGCGGCCGGCTCGGGAGGCGGGGCCGGCTCGGGAGGGGCCGCAGAAGGAGGACCGGCAGCAGGGGAGGGCCCGCCGGCGGGGACGTACATCGTGCTCGACGCCGAGGACGGGCCAGGCGGCGCCTGGCGGCACCGCTGGAAGAGCCTGCTGATGGCCACGGTGAACGGCATCAGCGACCTCCCGGGAATCCCGCAGCCCGACGTGGATCCCGCCGAGGCCAGCTCCAGCTTCCTCACCCGCTATTTCGGCGGGTACGAACACGACCTCGGCCTCGCGATCGAGCGGCCCGTGAAAGTGCAGTCGGTGACCCGGGAAGACGATGATCCCGCCGGACGGCTGACCGTCACTACCTCCCGCGGCAGGTTCTCTGCCCGCGCCGTGATCAACGCGACCGGCACCTGGACCCGGCCGTTCTGGCCCATCTATCCGGGCAAGGCCAGCTTCCGCGGCCGCCAATTGCACGTCGCCGACTACGTCTCCGCCGACGACTTCCGCGGCCAGCACGTCATCGTGGTCGGCGGCGGGATCTCGGCCGTCGGGCTGCTCGATGAGATCGCCAAGGTCACCAGCACCACATGGTTCACGCGCCGGGTACCCCTCTGGCGCGAGGCTGCCTTCGACCGGCAGGCAGGCCACGACGCCGTCGCCCTCGTTGAGGAGCGGGTGCGCCAGGGCCTCCCGCCGCAGAGCGTTGTCTCCGTGACCGGCCTCATTTGGACTCCGGCCCTGCGCGCCGCCGCAGCGCGCGGCGTCCTGGACCGGCACCCCATGTTCACGGCGATCGAGCCCGACGGCGTCCGGATGGCAGACGGCAGCTTCCTGGCCGCCGGGGTCATCCTGTGGGCCACGGGATTCCGGGCCGAACTCGAACACCTCGCACCGTTGCACCTGCGCGGACCCGGCGGCGGCATCGCGATGGACGGCACCCAGGTTGCCGCCGAGCCCCGGGTGCACCTCGTCGGTTACGGGCCGTCCTCGTCCACCATCGGCGCCAACCGTGCCGGCAGGGCTGCCGTGGCCGGAATCGTCACACTGCTGGCCCGTTCGGGATAACGCAAAGCGCCCCAGCGCAGCACCCGGAGAGCGGACCCCGGCCAATGGCCGGTGCCGGGTAGAAACGGTGGCGCAACCCACGTAGTACCGGGACCTCCTTGTACGCCATTCAGGTGGCGGCCGCGTGGCAGTTGCCAAAACTCGAGTATTGGCTACGCGTGTGCTGGAGCGTCCCGGCCTTTAGGGTCATGGTCATTACTAGTTGCCTGGTACAACTTGGCGGTCGGAAGCGGGTCTCAAATGTGCCATCAAGCCATTCCTTGATTCCAGACGCACACCGTCATGGCGCGGCGCAGCCGCCCGGTGAATCAGCGTGAGGACTTCCTTCGGCGTAACGCCCTGTTGCGGGGCTGGGCGTGGGAGCCGCACGCCACCCGCTATTCAGCATCGGAGATGGCGCCGCCTGCATCCCGGGAGCTGAACAACAGATCAAGATGTGGGAGGGCAGATCAATGAGAAGGATTTTTCGACTGCTTCTGGCAATTGCGCTCGGCATACCGCTGGCGGGTTCGATCGCCTTCGATGGAGTGTCGGCTGTGGCGGCCCCCGCGGCCTGCACATCGGGCACCCCGGCGCCCGCAGACCCTTATCCCGGGACGAAGGCGGCTGCCACGAACTTTGAGTCGGGCGCCCTGTCGCCGTTCATCCCCTTCACCGCGGTCACGGGTACCGTGTCGGTCTCCTCGACGTTTTCGCACTCCAAGGGTTGCTCGGCACATCTCCATGCAACCCTGGACCATGGCTCAATCGCCAAAATGTCCGTGGGGCTGGCTTCCGGGATGAAGGAAGCTTACGCGGACGGTTGGTTCAACATCACCACGCAGGGCGTATCGGGGAACGACGTCCCATATTTCCGCTTCTTTTCCAGCGGCATCAGGTTTGTCGACGTCTTCCGGAGCAATGTCACCAATGAGCTGGTGCTCCGGACCACTGGCGCGAAGGCATTCGTTTACACCACTCTGGTGCCAACTGTTGCCTTAGGCACCTGGCATCATCTGGTAGTGCACGTCGTACCCAAGGGTGCGGCAACCGGGGTGCAGATCTGGTGGGACAACAAGTCTGTTTTTGCCCAAACGATCAACATCAGTGCGACAGCATTCGACACAGTACAGCTCGGGGCCGAACACGATCAGCAGATGGGCGACATTTACGCCGACGATGTGATCATCAACAGCGGCTCCGAAACTCCTGGACCGGTGCCGGGTACGCTCCCCGGCGGAGGCGGAGGCGGAGGCGGCGGAGGCGGGACCGTCCCGCCGGCTGCCACCACCGCGATCAAAGCAGCGGCGGCCGCGAAGCCGGCCCTCGGACCGTCGACGTCGCCAATCATCTGCGGTCTGGTCAAGGGCGGCTGCTACCAGAGGTTCCAATCCGGCACCATCCATTACGCCCCGGGCGTCGGAGCRTTCGCCACGTGGGGCGGTATCCGGGCCGCTTGGGGCAAAGTGGGCWACGAAAAAGGCAAACTCGGGTACCCGGTCAGCAAGGAAATCTGCGGGCTGGTCAAGGGCGGCTGCTACCAGGGCTTCCAGGGCGGCACTATCCATTACGCCCCGGGCGTCGGAGCGTTCGCCACGTGGGGCGGTATCCGGGCCGCTTGGGGCGCTCAAGGCTACGAACACGGACGGCTGGGCTACCCCACCACCAACGAATTCCCCATCGGCGGCGGCAGCGTCGCCCAGAACTATCAGGGAGGACGGATCTCCTGGTCACCGGTCACCGGCACCAGGATCACGTAATTCACAGGCACGGGGAACACCCATGCGTTGTCCCAGACCCCGGGCCCTAGCCGTGCCCGGCCGGGGCGCCGTCACGGGAAGCGTCACGCCGGCGGCCGAATCGGGATAACGTAAGGCGTTGCAGTGCAGCATCCGGGGACTGGCCACGCCGGCCTCACAACCGGTCTCGCACCCCTTGCTCATTACCCAAGCCTGAGAAGAAACGGCGGCACAACGCGCGTGGCGGACACCAGCATCGAATCCCTCTTTGCCCGGCTGAGAAGGTTCCCGGACGTCGAGGCCGCTAACCTGCAGGCCTGGGACGCCACCGACAAACTCCTGCTGGACACTGCCCTTGAGCTGCACGCGGCCGGCCTGCTGCCGCCTGGGCACCGGCTCACGGTTATGGGGGACCGGTACGGTGCCCTGACCCTGGGGGCTCTGAGCCTCGAAGCACTGACCGGGGCCGCGCCGGCCGGGGGAGCGCCCATCATCCGGGTCCACCAGGACCTCATCACCGGTGAACGGGCACTCCGGTCCAACGCCGCGGCGCTGGGGATCCAGGCCGGCTTCGAACACCTCCCGCTGGGCGCGGAGCTCCTGGCTGACGCCTCCCTGGTATTGCTCCAATTGCCCCGGTCCCTGGCGGAACTCGAGGAAATCGCCGACGCCGTAGCCCGCTACTCGGCGCCCGACGTCGTGCTGCTGGCGGGCGGGCGCGTCAAGCACATGAGCCTGGGCATGAACGCCGTGCTAGCGCGCTACTTCGGCGACGTCCAGCCCCAACTGGCCCGGCAGAAATCACGGCTGCTGCTGGCGCGGGGCCCCAAGCCGGTCCCGGCCGCGCTGCCCTTCCCGGTCACTGAGGTGAATGACGAACTGGGCATCACCGTCTGCGCACGCGGCGCCGTCTTTGCCGGCACCGGCCTGGACATCGGGACCAGGTTCCTGCTGGACTTCCTGTCCAAGATGCCGCACGCCGCCCACGCCGTCGACCTGGGCTGCGGCACCGGAATCCTCGCGGCGATGTACGCCCGCGCCAACCCCGGCGCCCGCGTCACCGCCACCGACCGGTCCGCGGCCGCCGTCGACTCTGCCCTCGCCACCGCCCGCGCGAACGGCCTGGACGGCCGGATCGACGTGCTCCAGGACGACGCCATGAGCTCCCTGCCCGACGCCAGCGCCGACCTCGTCATGCTCAACCCGCCGTTCCATCTGGAAGCGGCCGTTCACTCCGGCGCGGGGATCAAGCTGATCGAAGCGGCCGGCCGGGTGCTCGCTCCGGACGGGGAACTCTGGACCGTGTTCAACAGCCACCTGCACTACCGGCCGGCCCTCGAACGCCTGATCGGGCCCACCCGCGAGGTCGGCAGGAATCCGAAATTCACCGTGACGGCAAGCACCCGCCGGCCGTAGCGGGAGAAACATTGTGTCTGAAAAGCGCAAGTGTGGGCGCACGCCTGCACGTAACGTACGATTCTGACAACTGCTGTGCGTGGCCAAAGACGTTTAGAGGTAACAGTGACCGAGTTCCGGCAACCCTCTCCGAGGCGAGGGACCAACCTACCGAAGATGGGCGACTTCAACCTCACGGTCATCCTGGACGCCATCCGCCGCGCCCCGGGCGGCATGAGCCGGGTGGAGCTCGCCCAGATCGTCGGACTCTCGCCGCAGACCATCTCCAACATTTCCCGCCGCCTGCTGGATCAGCACCTGATCGTCGAGGCAGGCAAGGAAGGCACCGGACCGGGCAAACCCAGGACCATGCTCCGGCTCAATCCCGCCGGAATGTATGCGGTAGGCGTCCACCTGGACCCGGCCGTACTCACGTTCGTGGTGCTTGACCTGCTCGGCGCCGTCGTCAGGCACTCACGGATCAGCACCCCGCCCGGCACCGACCCCCGGGCCGTCATCGACACCATCTCGGACGAAATCAAGCGGCTCATCCGGGACTCCGGGGTGGACCCGGAACGGATCGCCGGGCTGGGGGTTGCCTCGCCGGGCCCCATCGACCTCAACGAGGGCGCCGTCGTTGACCCGCCGCTGCTGCCGGGCTGGGACCACGTGGGACTACGGGACGCCCTGGCCGAAGCCACGGGCCTGTCCACGCTGATGGACAAGGACGTGACCGCCGCCGCCGTGGCCGAAACCTGGGCCGGCGGCCCCAGCGGCGAGGGCAGCTTTCTCTTTATGTACATGGGGACCGGGATCGGCTGCGGGATCGTCCTCAACGACGAAGTGGTCCGCGGGACCTCGGGCAACGCCGGGGAAATCGGGCACATCATCGTGGATCCGGGCGGCGCCCTCTGCGACTGCGGACAGCACGGCTGCGTGAAGTCCTCCGCCATCCCGCAGGTGCTCGTGGCGCAGGCCGAGGCGGCCGGGGTGCTGGATGGCTCGCTCCAGGACAAGAGCGCGCCGGCGGTCCAGGAACGTTTCGCGGAATTGTGCGCGATCGCCGACGCCGGCAACGAAGAGGCCAGGGAAATCATCCGCCGGTCCGCCGTGCTCGTGGCCCGTGCCGTCTCGGCGCTCACCAACGCCCTGGACGTGGACCGCGTGGTGTTCGGGGGCCCGTTCTGGACGTGCCTGTCAGCGGCTTACTTGGAGCAGATCCCTGCCCTGGTTGACGCGAACAGCGCCACCCGGAAGATCCACGGGATCGAAGTGGTGGGCACGGGAGTGGGCGAGGACGTCGGCGCCGTCGGTGCCGCCTGCCTGGTGCTGGAACACACGCTGGCCCCGCGCTCCCAGCGGCTCCTGCTTGAGGGATGATCGGGCTCGAGGGATGGACGCGCTCGAAGGATAGGCGCCGCTGGTGGGCTGACCGGGCGTCAGTCGATGTCCTCAACCACCGTGCCATAGGGGATAGTGTCGTCCAGATGCGCCTGATGGCCGTGCGGAAGCACGAGAACCCGGACGCCGTGCGACTTTTCTGCCGCCGACTGCATGAGGACGGGCCGGACCGTGTTGATGAAGCTCTCGCTCTTGCCGGCGAGGTATTCCTTGTAGCTGGCTGGAAGCTGAATCATGGCAACAGGATAGTCCTGACCACGGGCGATGGGGAGAGCCGCAGGCGCCGGCCGGAAAGGGCCTCGGCGGCGAACATTATTCTGCCCGGCCCCGCAAACGGCCGTAAAGATGCGTCTTAATTCGGACGCCGACTTGAAGGGCCCCGCGGCCGGGCCTAGAGTTCTATACAAGTTACCTCAGTAACGTGTCAGCGATCCTCCGCTGAAGGCCGTCCCCAGGGCGGTCCAGGAGGGTGTGGGTGCCCCCATGTGGGCCTGACATTTGCTCACGGACAACTTCGTTTCAGGCGTACCAGTCGCGGCTGCGCCCTGCTGAAGTTCCCTCCGTGTTCCCCAAACTCCATTCACTGACGGCGGTTCCGTTTCCGGTCATCCGGGTTACCGGTCTTCTGTCGGCAGTGTTCACAGCCAAGGACGCAAATGTCACCACCAAGCCTGATCGATACCCATCCCAATCTTGCCGGCGCGGCCCCTGTCGCGCTGTCCTACGAGCTGTTCCCGCCGCGGTCGCCCGCGGCCGCCGAATCCCTCTGGACCACCATCGGCGAATTGGAAGCCACGGACCCGGACTACGTGTCCGTGACCTACGGGTCCAACGGGTCCAACCACGGCACCGCCCTGGACCTGATCAACCGGCTCGTGCAGGAAACCACGCTGCGGCCCCTGGCCCACCTGACCTGCGTCGGTAACTCCCCGCAGGAACTGGCGGAGATCATCGGCGACCTGCTCGACGTCGGCGTCCGCGGCATCCTCGCCCTGCGCGGTGACCGGCCCAAGGACGGCGCCACCCCGCCGCCGGGATCGCTCCGCTACGCCCAGGACCTGATCGAACTGATCCGCCGGGTGGAGCAGCGCCGCTCGGCGCTGCTGTGCGCCGGCAAGGTCGCGGTCGGCGTCGCCGCCTACCCGACCCGGCACCCGGAATCCCCAAGCGAGGCGCACGACGTCGAGGTGCTGCTGGCCAAGCAACGCTCCGGCGCCGACTTCGCCATCACCCAGGTCTTCTTCCACACCGAGCAGTACGCCGACCTCCTGACCCGGGCACGCCGGGCCGGGGTGACCATCCCGATCATTCCCGGGGTCATGCCGCTGACCAGCCTCCGGCGGCTCGCCCGGCTGGGCGAACTGACCGGCGTGGAACCGGCGCCCGAACTCATCGATCGCCTCGCGGCCGCCGACACCGATGCCGAGCGGACCCGGATCGGCGTCAGCGCCACGGTTGACCTCGCCAACGCGGCCCTGGCCGCTGGTGCCCCCGGCATCCACCTGTACACGTTCAATGAACACGCCGCGGCCCTGGACGTGCTGGACAAACTCGCCCTGCCCCGGCCGCACCGCGGGAACGGGCACGGCGCCGGCCGTGCCAATGCCTCCCGGCGTGCCGCCAGCGCCCAGCTCGCCAGCTGAGCACCCCACCTTCGTCATCTGTCAACGACAACTTCAAGGACTTCCCATGACTGACCTTCCCATCACGCCCTTCCCGTCCGCCTCGATCCTCGGCTACCCCCGCATCGGCCGCCGCCGCGAGCTCAAGAAAGCCGTCGAGGCCTACTGGGCCGGCAAGATCGACGCCGCAGCCCTGGACGCCGCCGCCAAGGAAATCCAGATCGGCACCGCCAAGCGCCTCCAGGGCCTGGGCCTGACCGAAGCCGCGGCCGTCCCCGGCACCTTCTCCTACTACGACCAGGTGCTCGACGCCGCCGCCCACCTCGGCGCCGTGCCGGCCCGCTTCGGGAACCTCCTCAACGCTGAGGGACAGCTCGGCATCGACGGCTACTTCACCCTGGCCCGCGGCAACAAGGAACAGCAGCCACTGGAAATGACCAAGTGGTTCGACACCAACTACCACTACCTCGTGCCGGAAATCGGCCCGGAGACCAACTTCGCGCTGACCTCCAACCGGATAGTCGAGGAATTCGAGTACGCCCTCGCCAACGGTGTGGAAACCCGCCCGTACATCGTCGGCCCGGTCACGTTCCTCCTGCTGAGCAAGGCCTCCGACGACGCCCCGGCCGGCTTCAGCCCGCTGTCCCGCCTCGAGGACATCCTCCCCGTCTACACCGCACTGCTTCAGAAGCTCGCCGCCGCCGGCGCCAGCTGGGTCCAGCTCGACGAGCCCGCCCTCGTGGTGGACCAGGACACCCCGGCCGTGGAAGTCCAGGCCGCCGTCGCCCGCTCCTACGAGGCCCTCGCCGCCGCGGCGCAGCGCCCGCAGCTGTTCGTCTCCACCCCGTACGGCGCGCTCAACGGCCAGCTCGGCACGCTCGCCGCCACCGGCATCGACGCCCTGCACGTGGACGTCTTCAAGGGCGAGGTCCCGTCCGCCGCGGCCCTCGCCGCGCTGGGCAACAAAACCCTCGTTGCCGGCGTCGTGGACGGCCACAACATCTGGCGCAACGATCTTGCCGGCTCCGCCAAGAAGATCGCCGAACTGAAGAAGTCGGTGGCTAAGCTGGCCGTCAGCACGTCCACTTCCACCCAGCACGTCCCGCACGACGTCGACGAGGAAGTCCAGCTGTCCGAGCAGCTGCGCAGCTGGCTGGCTTTCGCCGACCAGAAAGCCGTTGAAGTTGTCACCCTGGCCGGTCTGCTGACCGACGAGGCTGCCGTCCAGCCCGCCATCGACGAGGCCACCCGCGTCATCGCCTCCCGCGCCGAGGCCGAGGGCGTCCGCCGCGGCGACGTCCGGGCCCGCACCGCCGCCCTGACCGACGCCGACTTCAGCCGCTCCGCCTACGCCGTCCGCGAGGCAGCCCAGGAGAAGGCGCTGCACCTGCCGCCGCTGCCCACCACCACCATCGGCTCCTTCCCGCAGACCTCGGAAATCCGCACCGCCCGGGCCCGCGCCAACCGCGGCGACCTCACCACGGAGCAGTACGAGCAGCTGATGAAGGAAGAGATCAAGCGCGTCGTTGAGCTGCAGGAAGAGCTCGGCTTCGACGTCCTGGTCCACGGCGAGCCTGAGCGCAATGACATGGTCCAGTACTTCGCCGAGAACCTCGAAGGCTTCGACGTCACAGTGCACGGCTGGGTCCAGTCCTACGGCTCGCGCTGCACCCGCCCGTCCATCCTGTGGGGCGATGTCACCCGCAGCGCCCCGATCACGGTGGAATGGGCCAAGTACGCGCAGTCCCTGACCAACAAGCCGATGAAGGGCATGCTCACCGGCCCGGTCACCATCCTCGCCTGGTCCTTCGTCCGCGACGACCAGCCGCTCGGCGAGACCGCCAACCAGGTGGCCCTGGCCCTTCGCGACGAGATCGCCGACCTCGAAGCCGCCGGCATCAAGGTCATCCAGGTGGACGAGCCCGCCCTCCGCGAGCTCCTGCCGCTGCGCAAGGCCGACCAGGCCGCGTACCTGGACTGGTCCGTGAAGTCCTTCCGCCTGTCCACCGCGGGCGCCGCTGACGCCACCCAGGTCCACACCCACCTGTGCTACTCCGAGTTCGGCGCCATCATCGACGCGATCGACGGCCTCGACGCCGACGTCACCTCGATCGAGGCCGCCCGTTCCCGCATGGAGGTTGTGCACGACCTCGAGTCCCACGGCTTCGGCCGCGGCGTGGGCCCGGGCGTCTACGACATCCACTCGCCCCGCGTCCCGGGCGAGCAGGAAGTCACCGAGCTCCTGAGCACCGCGGTCAAGCACGTCCCGTCCCGCCAGCTCTGGGTCAACCCGGACTGCGGCCTGAAGACCCGCGGCTACGCCGAGACCGAAGAGTCCCTGCGCAACCTGGTCACGGCCACCAAGACGGTCCGCGCCGAACTGCTTCAATCCGCCAAGTAAGCAGTCGCCAAGTAACCCGCTTTACTCACAAGCGACGCCGGCCGGTCACCTCACAAGGTGGCCGGCCGGCGTCGTACGTTCTTCGTCAGCGATTGCTGAGTAGCCGCCGTTGTGAACGCTCAAAAGGGCGCCTGCGGAGCACTCGATTCAGGATTCCCGGGTCAGGATTCCCAGAGGATTTCGTCGTCGACGACGCCGTCCTCATCCGCGGAGGCGACGAGGACCTCGTCGGTGAAGTGCTGGCCCAGCGTGAAGTCCAGGACGAAGTAGCGTTCCGGC
This sequence comes from Arthrobacter sp. 05T420, assembly GCF_056396305.1. Lineage (NCBI taxonomy): Bacteria > Bacillati > Actinomycetota > Actinomycetes > Micrococcales > Micrococcaceae > Arthrobacter > Arthrobacter sp. 05T420. Next base: position 64,503 of record NZ_JBFTLG010000015.1, read on the forward strand.
TGGCCGGGGTAGATGCCCACGTGGCCCAGCTTGAGCGCCTTGAGGAAGACCTCGTCGGTGAGCTGGCTCTTGTTCTCGACGCCGAAGACCTTTTTGAGGTGTTCGTCCTTGATCGCGTTGCAATGGAAGTGGCGGTACTCCTGCGGGCTGGTGCCTTCCTGGTCCAGTTCCTCGGCGATCATTTCGCGGACCTGGTCCACGAGTTCGGGTAGGAAGCGCAAGCGGTAGTCAACTTTATGCATGGCCGCTTCATCGAAATGGTCATGCGCGTTGACATTCAAGTCAAGTTCCACGGTCTGGCCCGCCAGCTCATGCGTGGCGGTGAGATTATGGTCCCTTCCGTGATTGAGCTCGACCTCGCCGAAGTGCTTGCTCGCTACCTTGTTCATATGTTCAACATAGTCCTGAAAACCGGACCATTCCAGCGTTGGATGGGTTTTATCCGGTACCGGACCGGCGGACATCCGTGTGACTGTACATTGATCGGATGCAGCATGTAACCTCGCCCGTCGTCCGCGCCCGGGCCGTGTTCGACGCCGGGACCACCCGTCCGCTCACGTGGCGGCTGGAGCAGCTCCGCCAGCTTCGGCGCCTGCTGGCGGAACGGCACAGGGACTTCGCCGAGGCCCTCGCCACGGACGTGGGCAAGCACCGCACGGAGGCGCAACTGGCGGAGATCGGGTTCGTCGACGCCGAGGCGGCACATCTGGAACGGCACCTCGAAGGCTGGCTGCGGCCCCGTCGCGTGCCGGTGCCGCTCGCAGTGCAGCCGGCCCGTGCCTGGACCGAACTCACGCCGCTGGGCGTGGTGCTGGTGATCGGGCCGTGGAATTACCCGGTGCAGCTGCTGCTCGGTCCGCTCGCCGGCGCCCTGGCCGCGGGGAACACCGTGGTGCTCAAGCCGAGCGAACACGCCCCGGCCACGTCGGCCGTGCTGGCCCGGTGGATGCCCGAATACCTGGCCGGCGCCGTCGAGGTGGTTGAGGGCGGCATCCCGGAAACCACGGTGCTGCTGGCCGAACGCTTCGACCACATCTTCTTCACCGGGGGAGAGGCTGCTGCCAAGGTGGTGATGCGCGCGGCGGCCGAGCGCCTGACCCCCGTGACGCTGGAGCTCGGTGGCAAGTCCCCGGCCTATGTCGATGCGTCCACGGACCTGGCCACGGCAGCCAAGCGGATCGCCTGGGGCCGGTTCATGAATGCCGGGCAGACGTGCGTCGCCCCGGACTACGTTCTGGCCCGGGAGGAAGTCCTGGAGCCGCTTCAGGCCGAGCTGATCAGGGCCGTTGCGGCGCTCTTCGGGACGGACACTTCGGCGAGCCCGTCCTAAGGCCGGATTGTCGATAACCGCCACTTTGCACGGCTCGCTGCCCTCGCCGACGCCAGCACCGTGGTGCACGGCGGACAGCGCGACGCCGCCAGCCGCTACTTTGCGCCCACCCTGCTGCGGCCGGCGCCCGGTGACGCCGTCATGGCGGAAGAAATCTTCGGACCGCTGCTGCCGCTGGTGCCCGTGCGCGGGCTGGACGGGGCTATCGAGGAGGTCAACGGCCGGCCCAATCCGCTGGCCCTCTACGTCTTCAGCAAGGATCCGGCCACCCGCCGCGCCTTCGCCGAGCGGACCTCGTCCGGGGCGCTGTGCTTCGACGTTCCGGCGGCCCACCTGTCCGTTCCCGGGCTGCCCTTCGGCGGGGTCGGCGGCAGCGGCATGGGGGCCTACCACGGGGAACATTCGGTGCGGACGTTCTCGCATGAGCGCTCCACCCTGGACAAGCCGCTGTGGCCGGACACGCTGGAACTCATCTACCCGCCGTACACCCGGACCAGGCACCGGATCATCGACGCGCTGGTGGCGCCGGTCGGAAAGCGGATCAGGTCCTAGCCGGCTTCCACGCCGTCCCATTCGACCTCGACCCAGCGCGTCCCCTCGTCGTCCCAGGACTCCGAGTGGCCCAGCAGGGCTATGTCATCGAAGCTCACCTCGATGCCATGGCGCTTCAGGGTGTCCCGGAGTTCCTCGGTGGCGGCGCGGACGGCCGCGGCGATTACTTCGGGGTTGTCGGAGGCGACAGGCCGGGAGGCTGAATAGCTTTTGTTCATGGACCCCATCCTTCTCGATCGGGCTCCGCAGCGAAACCCTCTTTAGGCCCTTCAGCGCAGGCCTCTAAGCTGAGCCCGTTCGGCTCAGTCCTGTCGTGCGGCGCCGAGCCGGTGCATCGTCTCGGCCAGCAGTTCCACGAACAACTGGACCTGGGCGGTCCGCTTCTCGTTGAGCAGCAGGGCGAAAACGTTCCGGGCCAGCCGGATCTCCGGGACATCGAGGACCACCACGCCGGTCGGCCGGTGCCGCAGGGCGAGTTCGGGGACCAGCGCGGCGCCGAGCCCGGCGGCCGCCATCTCCAGGCTGGCGTGGAAGTCATCGCTGTAGGCCACCACGCGGGGGTGCAGGTTGCAGCTCGCGAAGAGGCGTTCGATCACCGTGGCGTCGGACGTGCCCGGGTGGTGCATGATCCACGGCATGTCCGAGAGATGCGGCGCGGCCACCTTGGAATCCGTGCCGATGCCCCAGGCCGCCGGCAGCACCACCCGGAAGTCGTCGTCGCCGATCCACTGCCGGTCCACGGTGTGCGGCCAGGCGAGGCCGGACTGTCCCACCTGGTACACCAGGGCCACGTCGAGTTCGCCGCCGGTCCGCAGCCCCTGGATGGTCTGGGCCGGTTCCGCGACCGAGACCCGCAGATCGATGCCGAGCTTCTTCCAGGCCGGGTTCTGCAGGATCGGCGGCAGCACATAGGTGGCGAGGCTCGGGAAGATGCCCAGCCGCAGCTCCTGGCTGGGGCTCTCCTGCGCCCGGGAGGCGGCGGCCATGAGCGTCTCGATGTCCGTCAGCACCTTGGCAGCGTGCCGCGTCATCACGACGGCGGCCTCCGTCGGCTGGATGCTGCGGGCCCCCCGCTGGAACAAGGTGACGCCGGTGTCGCGTTCCAGCGCCGACATCTGCTGGGAGACGGCCGAGGCCGTGTAGCCGAGCCGGGCCGCGGCGGCCGCAAACGATCCCAGCCGGATCACTTCCACGAGGGTCCGCAGATGGACGGGGTTGATCAAGGGCTGCCCTTCGCCTGGTAGCGGTCCGCGGAGCCGGGACCGGAATTCCCGCTTCATTGTGGCATATCCGGCCGTCCCCGGGCCCCAGCCAGGCTTCGGATGCCGGCGCCACAGGCACCGCACTGAAAGCCGAACCGAAAAATGCGGAATTCATACTCATCCGGCCGCCCGGCAGCAACGAATTGCCCACAAGAGAGTTCGGGGTAGACAGCATCTCGCCCTAATCAACAGGCGCTAAACAACAGGAGCAGACCAGTGTCGCAAGCAGCAGGGATTCCGGCAGGCCGGCGCGTCGCCGTCATCGGCAGCGGAGTGGCGGGGCTGACCGCCGCGTACGTGCTGAACGGGCAGGACCGGGTAACCCTCTTCGAGGCGGACGACCGGCTCGGCGGCCACGCCCACACCCACGATGTGCCGCAGCAGGGCGGGCCCACTCTGGGCGTGGACACCGGCTTCATTGTCCACAACGAGCGGACCTACCCCACGCTCCTGCGTCTGTTCGCTGAGTTGGGTGTCGAAACACAGGACTCGGAAATGAGCATGTCCGTCCGCTGCGACGGCTGCGGCCTGGAATACGCCGGCGCACGGCCGAAGGGGAGCGGCATCATTCCCCGGCCGGCCACCTTGCTGCGCGGCCGCTACCTGCTGATGCTTCTGGAAGTCACCCGGTTCCACCGCCGGGCCCGCGCCCTGCTGGCGGAACCCGCCACAGGCGCCGGCATAGGCACCGGCACGGCAGCGGGAGACGAACTCACGCTGGGCGACTTCCTGGCCCGGGAGAAATTCAGCCGCTACTTCATCTCGCATTTCATGACCCCCGTGGTCAGCGCCGTCTGGTCCTGTGACCCCACCACCGCGCTGGCCTACCCGGCCCGCTACCTCTTCACCTTCCTGGGCCACCACGGCCTGCTCGGGGTCAAGGGCTCGCCGCAATGGCGGACAGTCACCGGCGGCTCGCGCAGCTACGTCGACAAGGTGGCCGAGACCCTGTCGGACATCCGGCTCGCCAGCCCCGTCACCACGGTGCACCGGCACGCCGACGGCGTGGACGTCACGTCCGCGCTGGGTGCCGGTACCGTGCGGGAGACCTTTGACGCCGTCGTCATCGCCACGCACCCGGCACAGGCCCTGCGCATGCTCACCGGCGCCTCGGCCGCCGAGCGGGCCGCCCTGGGCGGCATGCCGTACTCGGTGAACCAGACGGTCTTCCACCGCGACCAAGCCGTGCTGCCCGCCAGCCCCAACGCCCAGGCCTCCTGGAACTACCGGCTGCCGTCCTGCGACGCCCGGCCGGACAAGGTCCTGGTCAGCTACGACATGACCCGGCTGCAGCGGCTCGAGCCGGCGGACGGCGGCCGGTACATCGTCAGCCTCGGCGAGTCCGAACTGATCGACGACGCCGCGGTCCTGGACCGGATGGTGTACGAGCACCCGCAGTACACCCCGGAGTCGCTGCAGGCGCAGCAGCGGATCCTGGGGCTCGGCGACGAGCGCCTGGCCTTCGCCGGCGCGTACCACGGCTGGGGATTCCACGAGGACGGCGCCTTGTCCGGCCTCAAGGCCGCCGCCCGGCTGGGCCGTGCCTGGGAGCCGCTCCCGGTCACTGTTCAGCCGGCCACAGCGGAGGCACCATGAGCGCGCAGGGCTCCAAGGATCAGGCGGCCATCTACCGCACCGTCATCTCGCACGTGCGGCGCACCCCGCTGCGCAACGCCTTCACCTACCGCAGCTACAGCTGGTATGTCGACGTCGACCACCTCCCGCAGCTCCCGCGCCTGCTCCGGCCGCTGGCCGGCTTCCGGGTTGAGGACCACCTGGGTGTTCCGGACGGCACCCTGCGCGGCAACGTGGAACGCTACCTTGCCACTCAGGGGATCGGGCCCGCGCAGGGGAACGGGCTCGACGGCGGACGGATCACCATGCTCGCCAGCGCCCGGGTGCTCGGGCACGTCTTCAACCCGCTGAGCGTGTTCTGGTGCCATGACGCTGCCGGTGAGCTGCGCTGCGTCGTCGTCGAGGTCCACAACACCTATGGGGAGCGGCACTGCTACCTCCTCCAAACGGACGGCGCGGGCCGTGCGAGCGTCCCGAAGGCCTTTTACGTCTCGCCGTTCAACGACGTCGACGGCGAGTACCGCATGAAGCTCCCCGAACCCGGCGAACGGCTCGCCGTATCGATAGTCCTGGAACGGGAGGGCCAGCAGCCCTTCATCGCCACCATGGACGGTGTCCGCCACAAAGCCACCCTGCGGAACATCGCGTCCGCGGCGCTCGCGGTACCCCTGGCCCCGCTGCGTGTCGCGGCGCAGATCCGCTGGCAAGGCATCAGGCTGTGGGCGCGCCGCCTGCCCATCATCAAGAAACCACACCACCCTTCACAGGAGGCAGTTCAGTGACAATGACCGAAGCGACCGGATCCGGTACGGGTCGGGCAGAGGGCACCACGCGCAGCAGCGCGGCAAACGGCAGCGCCGCAAACGGCACGGCCGTAAACGGCGGCGCCGTAAACAGTAGGGTGCCTTACACAGTTCCCCAGCCGCCCGTCACCATCGACGCCGCCATCTGGCCCAGCATCGCGGCGGTGCCCTCAAGCCTCAAGGCCCGTGTGGCCGGACGCGCTGCGGACGCAATCTTCAAGGCTGCCGTGCGCAGGCTGCCGCTTGAAGTTCGGTACCCGGACGGGACAGTCTTGGGCAAAGCCCCCTCGGACCCGGCTCCCGCTCGCGCCGCCTACCCCGTCATGACCATCAACCGGCCGGAAGCCTTCGCCACCCGGCTCGGCGACGGCGGCCTGATCGGCCTGGGCGAGTCGTTCATGGCCGGTGACTGGGACGCCGATGACCTCACCGCCGTCATGGAGGTGTTCGCCTCCCGCGTCGGCACGTTGGTGCCCGAGCCGCTGCAGAAGCTGCGCGGCCTCTACCTGCCGCACCAGCCGCGCAGGGAGCGGAACACCGAGAAGAACACCCGCTCCAACATCTCGCGGCACTACGATCTCTCCAACGAGCTCTTCGCCTCGTTCCTGGACAGCACCATGACGTACTCCAGCGCCCTCTTCCCCGAAAGCGGCGACGCCCTGCGGAACGTGCCGTGGGACGGGCTGGCTGCCGCCCAGCAGGCCAAGATCGACCGTCTGCTGGACAAGGCCGGTGTGAAGGAAGGCACCCGCGTCCTGGAAATCGGGACCGGCTGGGGCGAGCTGGCCCTCCGCGCCGCCGCCCGCGGCGCCACGGTGTACTCCGTGACCCTCTCCAGCGAACAGCAGGAACTGGCCCGCCAGCGCGTGGCCGGGGCCGGCTACGCCGACGCCGTCACGATCGAACTCAAGGACTACCGCGCGGTGGAGGGCGAGTACGACGCCGTCGTCTCGGTCGAAATGATCGAGGCCGTCGGCTTCGAATACTGGGCCACGTACTTCCAGACCATCGAGCGGGTCCTGGCCCCCGGCGGCAAGGTGGCCATCCAGGCCATCACGATCGCCCACGACCGGCTCATGGCCACCCGCACCAGTTACACCTGGGTGCACAAGTACATCTTCCCCGGCGGGGTCATTCCGTCCGTCCGCGCCATCGAAGAGATCACCGAGAAGCAGACCGGACTGCGGGTCCGCGAACGCCTCGCCATGGGCGAACACTATGCCCAGACCCTGCGGCTCTGGGAGGAGCGGTTCATGGCCCGCGCGGACGAGGTCGGGGCCATGGGCTTCGACGCCGTCTTCCAGCGGATGTGGCTGTTCTACCTGTGCTACTCCCGGGCAGGTTTTGAAACGGGCTACCTTGACGTGCAGCAGATCGTGCTCGACCACGCTTCTACGAAGAGTGCCGCCACCAAGGGCGCTATCTGACCGCGGGGTGTTAGAACAATCACGATCCGTTTGAGGCGGGCACCAGGGTGCCCGCCTCTTTCGTGTGCCCGGACACCAGATGTAGTGTCCGGCGCCACCGTGGTGCCTACTGGCGGAGGGGCGCGACACGCCGTCTGCGGTGCGACACGCGGGGGTGATTAATGTGAATAACTACTGCACAGGGTGTGGATTTCGTCCGCCAAAATGGCTGAAATCCGGACATTTGGAGGGCCCCCTCCTGTGGATTAAAGGTGGGTTAAATGACATACTTGTAATACATCATCTTGGGGTCCGCATGAGGCTCTTGCACTACATGTAGTATCGACATACAGTTCCAGCAGAGCATCAGGGCGGGACAGCCGGAGCCGGGATAGCGCTCCACAGAAGACTTCAACAAAGGGGACAGGACCATGACCGTTACGGTTTACACGAAGCCGGCCTGCGTTCAGTGCAACGCGACCTACCGCGCGCTGGACAAGAAGGGCATCGCTTACCAGAGCGTCGACATCTCCCAGGATGCTGAGGCCCTTGAGCGCCTGAAATCCCTGGGCTACATGCAGGCCCCCGTCGTCGTCACCGACCAGGATCACTGGTCCGGTTTCCGTCCGGACAAGATCGAAGAACTGGCGCAGGCCGCCGCCGTCGCTGTAGCCTGAAACGCTCCGTAGCCTGAAATTCCCAATACTCTGAAACGCTCAGGGGCGCCGCTACCAGGCAAGAATTCACGGTAGATGAGGTGACCACCATGGTTGTAACAACAGATGATCGGGTGGCTGCCGCGGCTGACAGCGGGGAAGCGGTCAGCACAGCGGCTCCCGAGCTAACGCACTGCCGCCTCATCTACTTTTCCTCCACCTCCGAAAACACGGCACGCTTCGTTGCGAAGCTGGGCGTCGACGCCGCCAGGATCCCCCTCTACCTGCGGGACGCTCCACTGGTGGCCCGGGAGCCCTACGTGCTGGTGCTGCCGACCTACGGCGGCACCGGGGGAGAGGGATCTGTTCCAAAGCAGGTCATCAGGTTTTTGAACGACCCGGGCAACCGGAAGCTGATCCGCGGAGTGATCGGCGCAGGGAACACCAACTTCGGGGACAACTACTGCATGGCCGGCGACATCATCGCCGCCAAGTGCAAGGTCCCGCACCTATATCGCTTCGAACTCATGGGGACGCCGGAAGACGTCAACCGCGTACAACAAGGATTGGAAGAGTTTTGGACACGACTGTCGCAGACACAGCAGTAACTGAGGGCGCAGGCACCGCCGTCGAAAAGCAGGAAAAGCACGAGATGCCGGCCGCCTACAAGGGCCTGGGCTACCACGAGCTCAACGCCATGCTGAACCTCTACGGCCCCAACGGAGAGATCCAGTTCGAGGCCGACCGCGAGGCCGCGCACCAGTACTTCCTGCAGCACGTGAACAACAACACCGTGTTCTTCCACGACCTCGAGGAAAAGCTCGACTACCTCGTCAAGAACGAGTACTACGAGCGCGAAACCCTCGACCAGTACACGATGAACTTCATCCGCGAGCTCTACAACCGCGCGTACAAGAAGAAGTTCCGCTTCGAGACCTTCCTCGGCGCGTTCAAGTTCTACACCTCCTACACACTGAAGACGTTCGACGGAAAGCGCTTCCTGGAGCGCTACGAGGACCGCGTCTGCATGGTGGCCCTGCACCTAGCCCGCGGCGACGAGAAGCTCGCCACCCAGATGGTAGACGAGATCATCGAGGGCCGCTTCCAGCCGGCCACCCCGACGTTCCTGAACGCCGGCAAGAAGCAGCGCGGCGAGCTGGTCTCCTGCTTCCTGCTCCGCATCGAAGACAATATGGAGTCGATCGGCCGCTCCATCAACTCCGCGCTGCAGCTCTCCAAGCGCGGCGGCGGCGTGGCCTTCGCGCTGACCAACATCCGCGAGGTCGGCGCGCCGATCAAGCAGATCGAGAACCAGTCCTCCGGCGTCATCCCCGTGATGAAGCTCCTCGAGGACAGCTTCTCCTACGCCAACCAGCTCGGTGCCCGCCAAGGGGCCGGCGCGGTGTACCTGCATGCCCACCACCCGGACATCTACCGCTTCCTGGACACCAAGCGCGAGAACGCGGACGAGAAGATCCGCATCAAGACCCTCTCGCTCGGCGTCGTCATCCCGGACATCACCTTCGAGCTGGCCAAGCGGGACGAGGACATGTACCTGTTCTCCCCGTACGACGTCGAAAAGGTCTACGGCATGCCGTTTTCCGACGTCTCGGTCACCGAGAAGTACTACGAGATGGTGGACGATTCCCGGATCAAGAAGACCAAGATCAAGGCGCGCGAGTTCTTCCAGACCCTCGCCGAGATCCAGTTCGAATCCGGCTACCCGTACATCATGTTCGAGGACACCGTGAACCGGGAAAACCCGATCGACGGCAAGATCATCATGTCCAACCTGTGCTCCGAGATCCTCCAGGTCTCCCAGCCCACCACGTACCACGATGACCTGTCCTACGACCAGACCGGCAAGGACATCTCCTGCAACCTGGGCTCGCTGAACATCGCCAAGGCCATGGACTCACCGGACTTCGGCCTGACCATCGAGACGGCCATCCGGTCTCTCTCGGCCGTCTCGGACATGTCCAACATCACCTCGGTGCCCTCGATCGCCCGCGGCAACGACCAGAGCCACGCGATCGGCCTCGGCCAGATGAACCTGCACGGCTACCTGGCCCGCGAGCGGGTGCACTACGGCTCCGAAGAGGGCCTGGACTTCACCAACATCTACTTCTACTCGGTGGTGTTCCACGCGGTCCGTGCCTCCAACCTGTTGGCCATCCAGACCGGCCAGACCTTCGGTGGCTTCGAGAAGTCCAAGTATGCCTCGGGTGAGTTCTTCGACAAGTACACCAACCAGGAATGGGTCCCGCAGACCGAAAAGGTTGCCGAGCTGTTCAAGAACATCCACATCCCCACCCAGGATGACTGGCGCGAGCTGAAGGCCTCCGTCATGGAGCACGGCATCTACAACCAGAACCTGCAGGCTGTGCCGCCCACCGGCTCGATCTCCTACATCAACAACTCCACCTCCTCGATCCACCCGGTGGCGTCCAAGATCGAGATCCGTAAGGAAGGCAAGCTGGGCCGCGTCTACTACCCGGCGCCGTACCTGACGAACGACAACCTGGAGTACTACCAGGACGCGTACGAGATCGGCTACGAGAAGGTCATCGACACGTACGCCGCAGCCACGCAGCACGTGGACCAGGGCCTGTCCCTGACACTGTTCTTCAAGGACACCGCCACCACGCGCGATATCAACAAGGCCCAGATCTACGCCTGGAAAAAGGGCATCAAAACCATCTACTACATCCGTCTCCGCCAGCTCGCGCTGGAAGGGACCGAGGTGGAGGGGTGCGTGAGCTGCGCGCTATGACAACCAAAATCGGTTGATTTAGTGAGGGTTGAAATGATGGAAACGGCGACGACGGCGACGGGCGGCTTGGTCTACGGCATCCGGCTTAGGCGGGAGGCCGAGTACCGCTACGTCGGTATCACCACCAAGACGGCCAGTCGTCGTTTCCATCAGCACTTTCGCGTTGCCGCCGAGGGGCGCAAGACGCCCTTCTACGATTGGCTCCGGAAGCATGATCGCTCTGAGGTTATAGCCGATGAACTGGACTGGATCGAAGGGCTGCCAGAGCTGGGGCAGGCCGAGATCGAGTGGATCAGCTACCTGCGGCGCGAGGGGGATCGGCTCCTGAACCTGTCAGAGGGTGGATTGGGGCCGACTGGAGTGGTGTGGACGGAAGCCATGAGAGAAGCCGCACGTATTCGTTCTACGGGCCGCAAGATTGCCAGGGAGTCCGGCGCTGGGGCTTCTTTCTACGGCAAGAACCATAGCTTGGAGCAGCGGGAGAAGTGGTCGCGGGAACGCAAGGGGAGCTACTCGGGTCCGGAGAATCCCAACTTCGGAAAGTTCGGTCCTGAGCATCCAAGCTACGGGCACACCATGAGCGAGGAATCCCGCGCGGCGTTCTCCGGGTCAAGGAAGGGTGCCGGCAACCCGAACTTTGGGAAGAAAGCCAGCGCCGAAACCCGTGCGAAAATGTCAGCAGTACGGAAAGGCGTCCCCAAGCCATCCAGCCGACGCAGTGCCCACACCAGACATCACACCAACAAAGGCATCGAGAAAGCCGACTGCAGCTTCTGCATCGAGGACTCGGCCAAACCAAGTCTCTCTTCAGAAAGCGAGTCGGAGTCATGACAGAAAAAGTAAAGCTGCTGAGCCACGTCGAGGCGATCAACTGGAACCGCATCCAGGACGAGAAGGACGTCGACGTCTGGAACCGACTGGTCAACAACTTCTGGCTGCCGGAGAAGATCCCGCTGTCCAACGACGTGCAGTCGTGGGCGACGCTGACCCCGGACGAGCAGCAGCTCACCATGCGCGTGTTCACGGGCCTGACCCTGCTGGACACCATCCAGGGCACCGTCGGCGCCGTCTCGCTGATTCCGGACGCCCTCACCCCGCATGAAGAGGCCGTCTACACGAACATCGCGTTCATGGAGTCCGTGCACGCCAAGAGCTACTCCTCCATCTTCTCCACGCTGGCCTCCACCAAGGAGATCGACGAGGCGTTCCGCTGGTCCACCGAGAACGAAAACCTTCAGAAGAAGGCCCAGATCGTCATGGACTACTACCAGGGCGACGACCCCCTGAAGCGCAAGGTGGCCTCCACGCTGCTTGAGAGCTTCCTGTTCTACTCGGGCTTCTACCTGCCGATGTACTGGTCCTCCCGGGCCAAGCTGACGAACACGGCCGACCTGATCCGCCTCATCATCCGCGACGAGGCCGTGCACGGCTACTACATCGGCTACAAGTTCCAGAAGGGCCTCGAGGGCCTGTCCGACGAGCGCAAGCAGGAGATCAAGGACTACACGTTCGAGCTGCTCTTCGAGCTGTACGAGAACGAGGTCCAGTACACGCACGACCTCTACGACTCCGTCGGCCTGGCCGAGGACGTCAAGAAGTTCCTGCACTACAACGCCAACAAGGCCCTGATGAACCTGGGCTACGAGGCCATGTTCCCGGCCTCCGTCACCGACGTGAACCCGGCGATCCTCTCGGCCCTGTCGCCGAACGCTGACGAGAACCACGACTTCTTCTCTGGCTCGGGTTCCTCTTATGTGATTGGCAAGGCTGTCAATACTGAGGATGACGACTGGGATTTCTAGGTCTGTGTAGACAGACAGGCGACTTGGTCCTTTGGACAAACCAAAAGGTCCTTGGACAAACTAAACGGTCTTTTGGTCCTTTGTGTGAGTGTGAGATGTCGACCTAATTGGAAGAATGGCGCCCCACTTGGAAGAAACGCATCGCTTAGTTGGAAGTCTTCCAAGTAGATGCCGTTAAAGCGGCCCTGCACGGTAAATCATGCAGGGCCGCTTCGCGCGCTTGCATCACCCGGATAATCTCGCACGCCACCTGCAGTTCGCAGAATCCTGGACATTCGGCCTGGTCGGCCGGCAGTGCGCGCAATGAAATTTCGTTGAGGACGACATCGACCCCGCAGAGGGTACGTTGAGCTGCCTACCGGGTTATGCGCATCATCCTGCGTGATATTCGGACGCCACTTCGAGTGGAAGCCTTGTGTATATAGTCACACTCCACCGCATAGCCATTGTGGTTCTTGCCATGAGCCCGATGATCTACCTACCGTACTTCAGCGTCGACGCCGTCGCCCTCCAGCCGAGCCACCCGCGTGTCCAGTTCGCCCGAAGATTAACAATTCCGAGTCTAGATTTTCCGATTGTTAACAATTGTTAATTTGGAAGCAGTCGCACCCAAGCTTCCCCTGGGACCTGAGTAACTTCACTGCTTGGGACTGCCCCGGGTTTACTTGACTCCTGACTTGTGACGATTCGTTCCTCGCAGCAAGGATGTTCACATACAGAAGCCTTTCCCCTCGGGACTATTTCATTAACGGTATAGCCGCGGTTTCATTAGTAGTTTTCAGCAGCCGGGAATCGGTTGCTGGAAGTGATGGCGAAGGCGTTTAAAGCGGGCTTCCAACGCAGGGCCCATCGCGTCTTGCCGGCACCGGTCGGATCGAGGGATCTGGTGACCAGATGCAAGCACCTTAGCGCGGCCTGCTCGGCGGGGAAATGACCGCGGGCCTTGACGGCGCGCCGGTACCTGGTGTTGAGGAATTCGATGGCGTTGGTGGAGCAGATCGCGCGGCGGATTTCCACGTCGTAGTCCAGGAAGGGGATGAACTCTCCACGCGTTTTCCCAGAGCCGCACGATCGGCCCGTATTTCTTGCCCCAGCGCTCCGCGAGCTTCTCAAACGCTGCCCGCGCGGCCACGGCGTTCGGCGCCGTGTAAAGGGGCTTCACATCCCGTTTGAGGGCGTCCCAGTCCTTCTTCGAGGCCAGCCGGAAGGTGTTGCGGATCAGGTGAAATAATTCAGGTGCGGTTGGAGGCCGGAGTGGACGGACATTCCTGAGTTGGCGGACGCTGACGGCGAGTGACACAACTGCGTGGTGCCGATTCCCACGACATGGGACACGTTGGCTTTTTTGCACCGTACGGGCTTGGCCATCAGGATCCTTATCCACGCCCCGCCTTAGTGGTACAAATTTGAAGTGAGGGGCCTTATAAGGCAGTGTTCAGATCATGACCACACCACCTATCAGCCAGGAAATCGGAGCAGCTCTCGCTCGGTTCTTCTTTGGCGGAAGCGGCCCCTCGCATTCCAAGCTGACTCGCATATTCATGGCTGGTGGCTACGGTGACGATGATCCCTACGTTCCTCCCCTATACGGAAAACCGGGAACACCCAACAAGGAGCAACGAGTCCTTCAAGTATTTGCAACAGCGGTGCGCAAGCCAGTGGGTGCAAAGCGGTTGGTGGAGGCCATGCTGACTGATCTTCGAGTGTTTGGCTCATTCACATCGGATCACCCAAATTACAGTGCTGAGGCTGTGAAGTCTGCACAGCGAGCTTTCTCGCGCAGTGGTTGGCTTCTGGGAGATGACGGACTTTTAACGCCCATGGCCGGGATCGACGTGTCCACAGGCGGAAGGCATGCTCTCGACGAGCAGCTAGCACGGCTTCGTCGCAGTACGGAAGATCCCGGAGCCCTTCTGGGGACTTCTAAAGATCTTCTGGAGGCTGTTGCAAAGTTTGTACTCCAGGAGATGGGTCTACCGCTGTCTGGGAAGGAGACTTTCAACCATCTCTGGTACCTCTCGCGGGAGCGTCTAAACCTGCTCCCGCAAAATGTGGATGCGAACGTCCCTGGGCATGAGTCTGTGCGTGCTGTGCTCCAATCTGCTTGGGCTATTGCAGATCAGGTCAATGAGCTTCGTAAGATCCAGGGAGCAGGCCATGGACGAACCCTGCCGACAGGGGTTACCCGGGAGTTGGCCCTTCTCGTGGTTCGTGAGTCGTGCAGCGTTGCGGAGTTTATGCTCACTTCGCTTGACCGCCAGCTCGGGCGCCGAGCGGAATAGCAAGCAGCTGGACTAACCGCGCAATCGAGAGTCACCTCCAGCTAGGAGGACGCATGCTCTCTTCTGTGCGCTGGGGTTGTATGAGAGCTGCGGGACCAGCTCGGCCCCGCAGCTTTGCCTGCCGTAGTTACTACCAGGGACAGTAGGTGTACTCATTCATCTTCCATCATCCCTATCGCCTCTGTCGGGGCCGACGCTGCGCTTCTGACCCGGATCTCTCTGACCATCCGCCAGTACGTCCTGAAACTAGGCACTCGGTGGTGGCGTAGTAGCCGACCGGACTTCTAGAAAAACGCTACTAAGTCGGAACAACAACTTCCTCAAGTGATCGAGGATTTCCCGCGCTCGGAGTCAACTAAGCGGGGGGAAAGAGATCACAATCTTACAGCAAGGCGCTTAGGCCGGGCCAAGGATCGGCGACGGCCGTCGGGCTTCCCGAATTGGACGTTTTCTACGACCCAGAGCCCGGCGAGTTGTTCTTCTGGACCTGCAAGGTCCCCGCCAGAACTGGTCGGTTGCCGGAGTTACGTTGGCCGGCTCCGGTCAGGACGAAACCGTAGTGAGCACGCAATTGAAGCGTCCTCTCTGATCCCTGCGGCGACATCCGTACCGACGATGCAGCCAAGGAGATGTGCGTGTCCGTGGGAAAGGCCTTGATGGCCGAAATTAAGCGATACGGTTTTGCACATTGTCGCGTCCATCGCCGAGACCGCAGGACCAGCGGGAGGTGTGAGAACCGGGCAGGATGAGCGCGCAGGCGGCACGTCGGCCCTAGGGCGCGTTGCTAAAGCTGGCTCGAAGCCAGTTCAGGGCCGCGGCGAGCTGGATGGCGGCCATGTAGTTCCGTGCGGACTTGTCGGCCCGCTGGGAGATGCCGCGCCAGCGCTTGAGGTTGTTAAAGCACCGCTCGACCACGTTGCGTCCCTTGTGGATCTCGGAATCGAAACATGGGGGCCGGCCGCCGGAGGAACCCTTCTTCCGGCGGTTGGCCGCCTGGTCCGCTTTGTCCGGGATGGTGGCCTTGATTCCGTGTTCGGCCAGCCAGGCCCGGTTGGCCCGGGACGGGTAGCCCTTGTCCGCCAGCAGGCGGTCCGGTCGAGTCCGAGGCCGGCCGCGGCCGGTGCGGGGCACCCGGATCTCGTCCAGGGTGTCCGCCAGCATGGTGGTGTCGTTGACGTTCCCGGCAGTCAGGACCGCGGCGAGCATCCTGCCGTTGCCGTCGGAAACCAGGTGGATTTTGCTGGTCAGGCCGCCGCGGGAGCGACCGATCGCATGGTCAGGCGGTTCCGGACCGAGTTTCTTGTAATTCGACGGAGCCCCCTGTGTGGCGCGGAAGCGTCGCGCCGTGCTGGTGGACGCGCACGATGGTCGAGTCGATCGAGGCGACCCAGTCCAGGTCGCCCAGCTCGCTGGCCCGGGACTGAACCCGTTCGAGCACCTGCACCCAGGTGCCGTCCTTGGCCCACCGGTCGAAGTTCTTGAACACCGTGTTCCAGTTCCCGAACCGCTCGGGCAGGTCCCTCCACGGCGCGCCTGTGCGGAACTTCCACACCGTGCCCTCGACAACGAGCCGACGGTCGGCGACCGGACGCCCGTTCCCCTTCCAAACGGGAAAGACGGGACCGATCACCGACCACACCACGTCCGAAACCAGATCGCGATCAGCCATACCCAAAGCCAACCAAAAATAGGTCCCAACAGGGTTTAGCAACACACCCTAGGGAGGTAGGAGATCCACGCCCGGTCATTGAGCCAGTGCAGGCGCCTTCGACCGGAGGCGTTTGGCCGTACGTGTACCATCCGGAGAGCTGTTGCTTAGGATGCGCGCGGTACTGCCTTGCCCGCGGTCCCGATCGTCGCCGCGGCGTATCGATTGTCGTGGTGGACCGGATCGGGCCCTCCGGGCGGGAAGACATTGCGGCGGCGTTCGAGGGATTCGTGGAACCTAATTAGGACCCAGGCAAGCGAGAATGGAAGAGTGCCCCCAACGGGCACCTGTCGAATTTACAAGGAGGCACATTGTCCGCGCAGGATCCCCGCTTCTGCATCGAAGTCCATCCAACGCTCGCCTTCCGGAGTGCGTATAACTCGCCATTCGAGCGCAGCGCAGACTTCAGGGAGGGCTGGTGGGACAACGTCCCGCGTGCTTACGACAATGGAGATATGGAGTTCCTGTCGTTCCGGATAGCCGACAGTGAGGTAGCTCGGGCGCGGATCTCGCTCAACAAGCAGCCGGGTTCTGACTATGGTGTTCCGTGGCTTGCTTCTGGGTATGCCGAGCTGGAGCGCCTAGAGGTCGCCAGCAGATACCGACAACCGCGGACCGGGATCGGCACGCGCGCTATCCAGGCCGTCATTGATCGCCACCGGGACGTCGGCCTCCTCGCCTACTCCGAAGGAGCTGACGGATTTTGGGACACCCTCGGATGGCATAGGTTCGAGCACCCCGACGGCATGCCAAGCGGCCGCCCGCTTTATGTGCGGCCGCCGGAGAGCTGACGAGGAGAGCGGCCGGCGTTTTCTGCCGGCGTCTGGGTCTTCTTCACGGGCGACCTACCAGCTTGCTATGAGACGGTGGAGGTAGCGCTGCGTTCGGGCCCGCTGCATAAAGCCTCTCAAGTGTCTGCCGTTCCGCCTCACGTTGAAGCCGTGAACGAACGGATGGGGTTTACCACTCGTCCGATCTGAACATAGTTGTCAGGCATCAAACCTATGTCTTCGGGTTGGGTGGCTTCGTGGCATCCGTTCTGTCACTGCCGACCGACCCGTGCCACCACTCGCGTTGGCGTTTCGGCCCCGCACGGGCTCGCCGCGGGTCAGTAGAAGTCGTCTGCTGTAAGGCGTCTGCGGCTTCGGCTCAGCGGTGCGTCTCCGGGATAGGGCAGGCCGAGTACCTGACAAAAGAAGGCGGCCTTGAGGTCGGTATTGCGGAAGTGGCTGACGATCGCCTTGTGAGTCTCAGATCCGATTCTAGGATGCCGTTTCACGGCTTCTACCGCACCCTCCAAGTAGCTTTCAGCCCTGGTGAGCCTGTGCCTGTCCTCCGAATATGCTGCATGAAGGGCCGACCATGCATCCGTCGCCGTTCTGCCGTCCGCCAGTCCGTAGTTGGCCTGCGCCTTTCGGACGCGTTCGGTGACGGAGTTGATGTAGCCCGCCACTAGGGCGTCGTCGCCTCCGTGGCGCCGGTGCCCATCCAGGATGAGACGCTTAGCGTGCGAGCCGTCTGGACGGACTGTGGCGTCGTCGCCCAGAATGAACAGCGCGACGCCAGTCTCTCCCGCCTCGGCGATCGCAGCCCGCGTAAAGCCTGAAGTTGAGTAGAAGACGTGGTTCCCGAGATGGGGCCGTGCCCCCCGCAGTTGGCGGACCTGCGGGGAACCGACAGGAGTCGCTTGCATCTTCACCTGGGCCACCGCCTCGGGGTGCTCGACATCCACTCCGCGGTCCGACACCCCACCGGTGAGCCGGGAGCCGAAGAAGCCGAGCGGCCCCGACATGTGCCAGAGAGCCACGTCCTCCGCAGTGTGCCAATCACCGAGAAGTCGGCTGGTCGAAGCGGTCTCTGGGGACGGGCTCGGCCGCCCAGTCCCGAGCTCTGGCGGGAAGGGCGTTAGCGGGTTGTCAGGGAGCCTGAGGATGGACCTCCCGGCCCCTTCGTGGAACCGGTCGAATAATCCTCCCCTCTCGGTATACGCCGTCAAGTGCCGACCGCCGGACAGGGTGAAGCTGCTCTCTGCTACAGGGTTGCTCACGCTGCCCCCCATCGAGCAGTACCATTTAGTGTCCGAAGCGGGAATGGTCTCTGCCTCCGCCGCCAGCCCCTGAGACGGCAGGATCCAGAGGTCGAATGTCCGCGCGGCGAATCTGGTTTCCCGCGGCAGGGTGTTCTTGCTTCTTTGGGGGTAGCCCTTGTATACGGCTACTGCCCCGAATATTTCGACGTGGTCGCCGGGCGGGATTGCTGCGAGGACCTGCTGCGCGTCCTCACTGCTAACCGGCAGGGACAGCGGCCGATCTACATAATCGGCCCAGGCCCACATGGTGCGGGGGTCGCCGGAGAGAAGTTGGCCAGCGTCCTCGTACGCCTTACGGAAGGCCTGCACCCAACATGCGAGCTGGTCTTCCGTGAGCAACGCGGGCCGGGAGTCCTCGCGCGCCTGGGCAACCCGAGCCTCGTGCAGCTTTACGACGTCGGTATGGAAGCGTGCGAGGACGGCGCGGTGCCTGTCGCTTTGTTCGTCATTGAGCACACCACCCAGGACATCGTCGTTCGACGAATCTGCCTTCACGGACTGGTGCTGCGCCGCACTAAAGACAACGTCCTTACCCGGCTCGAGAATCGACCCAGAACCCATAAGACTGGCCCACTCGCGATCCCAGTCCTCCATAGCCGCATCGTGCTGTCGGCGTTTACCGACGCGGAGCTGTTCGGTCACAGCGCCTAACTGGGGGTTGACGGCAATCGCCGGAGTGGCTTTTGCCTGGCGATGGGCCAGGAGACGGTTGACCCCTGCGGCTGAGAGCTTGGTGAGGTGATGCAGGGCGGTGGCGATGAACTTGACCGTGTGCCAGTACAGCAGGCGGGGTAGGACGAAGAACAGATAGTCGATTATCTTCCCGACAGCGCGCTCACGCGCATGACTCCCGGCGTATCGCCGGTTCCTCAGGTCGCTGTGGGCTCTCATGTCTATTTTTGATTCCCTCCCCATGTGGGTGTCCGGCCACTCCCAGTGTGCCCGAGTCTTTTCAAGGCGTCTTGAGTATCCGGTACTTGGAACCGTCAACGCTGGCCACGTATGCAGATGCTCGGTATGCGCTTGGTTCCATTGCTGCGCGCCGAAATGAGCTTCCAAGCCTCCTGTACTTTTGAAGTTGGGATGTTGGCCGAAGGAACGGATTTCATAGTGGAAGCCTTAGTTGCGATGCCCGCACTGCGCTCCATCTTCTTGGAGATGCTCAACCGGGGGGACGGCATAGGGAAAGGCACAGGGTTTGTTGTTGTCCATGAAGGCGACCCCTACCTGATAACCAATCGCCACAATCTGGCTGGTCGTCGCTCAGACACTGACAAAATTCTCGATGACTACGACCGCGTCCCCACCCATGTATGCCTGACTCTTATGTCCAACTTCGCTCCCCTGGAGTGGAGGCGGCTCGTCGTTCCACTAAGGGACGACGCCAGCCACCCACTATGGTTCGAGCATCCATTCTTTGGTCGGCGCGTCGACGTTGTGGCGCTCTCGCTGCGCGGGGTCAAGAGCCTTTGGTACGACTACAGGTTGTTTCCGCACCAACTTACGGATGTGTTTGAACCTCGAAAACTGCGCACCATGCCCACCGATCCGGTTAGCATCATCGGTTTTCCATACGGGAAGTTCTCATATGGGTCCCTTCCAATCTGGAGCCGCGGCTATATTGCCTCCGAAATTTCGCTCGATTACGCCGGGCTGCCGAGGTTTCTGATTGACGCCCGGACAACATCCGGTCAGTCAGGTTCTCCCGTGATCGCTTATGCCCCCAAGGGGCCGGCAACGCTAGCTGACGGTTCCGTGATTAATTCCCCCGATGAGATCACGAACCTGCTTGGCGTCTACTCGGGACGCATTAGCCATGGCACCGACATTGGGATGGTGTGGCGGTTGCCTTTGATTCAGGAAATCATAGAGGGTCGGATGACCAACCCTGAGGGCTTGGAATGGCCGGCCCCGCAAAAGACCGTGAGAAAAGCAACGGAGTTCTCGGGCCCTCCGCTTTCCCCGCCAGTTGGTGCGACCACCAACGGGATTTGAACCTATCGGGCGCTTCCGTTTCGTCCATAGCGATCACGCTAACGGGGTGGAGGTGTATCAAAATAATGAACTTTTGACAACACAAAGCCAGAGCAGATTCGATAGCGCATCAACGCTCGATGTCGCCGTAACCCGCCGGGACAGCCAGAGAAACTTGGGATAGGGCCCAGGCAACGCGGGGTCTCATTCGGCGCGTGGTGCCGGCTGCCATGCCGGCCTCATGGGAGCCGGGAGCCACCCACGGGCGGGGCAGCGCGCCTCAGCTCGGCGATCCGCAGCCGCAGGAACGTGATGACCAGGACCAGGACGTACATGGCCAGGCCGGCCAGAATGGCCATCACGACGATGTAGAGCAACGGCCAGGATGCCGGCGGCTGGTGCGACGTTCACGAAATACTCCCAGTAGTTGTGTCCTGACGAGCCTACGCGAGCTCTTAGTACTCCTGCGGCGGGCTCTATCGAGTACAGGGGACCCGGGACCTCCAATGTTTGGACCAGCAGGACGGCGATCTGTCACGCATGTACTGCTAAGTCCGGTAATAGCCAGCACTGAGGGGATTCCCTTGATACGTTCATCAGCAGTGCCCGCAGCGGGCAAGGAACAAGGAGAGCAATGACAGCAGCATGGATGGTCCGGCAAGGCACAGGTGGGGCCTTCGCCGAGGAGATGATCGAGGCCGGTTACCTAGGAGTCGACTTCATTGGCGACCAAGACCTAACACCCCACCTTGGCGGAGGAGACAAGGCTTTCCGTCAGGCCGTCAACAGCATCTATCTCGGCATGTACCCGGACAAGAACCTCATCTCTGCCGGCCTGGCCTCGGGGAATCTGTGGAACGCCTGCGCAGGCATCGCCGAGGGGGACCTGGTGCTGGCCCCGAAACCCGACCGGACGTACCAGTACGGATGCGTCACGGGCGGCTACGAGTTCCACCCGGGGACGGACCTGATGCACCGTCGCCGCGTTGAATGGAAGGGTTCCTTCAGCAGGGATGACATGAGCGCCGCCCTGGCCTCATCGGCGAACGCCATCGGCACTGTCTCCCAGCTGACCCCCCACACGGCCGAGCTGGCCGTCCTGACCAAGGCGGCGGAACAGCTGCCATCGCCCGTTGCGGACATCACCGCCGAGGTCAGGGAGCAGCTGGCCTTCCAGATGGAGAAGCAGCTGGAGGATTTCCTGGTCCACAACTGGGCCAGCACTTCGCTGGGCCGCGAGTATGACATCTACACGGAGGACGGCCAGCCTGTGGGGCAGCAGTACCTCTCCGACACCGGACCGATGGACATCCTGGCGATCAGCAAGGACCGGACCCGGCTCCTGGTCGTTGAGCTCAAGCGCGGCCGAGCCAGCGATGTTGTGGTCGGCCAGATCCAGCGGTACATGGGCTTCGTCCATGGGGAGCTGCTCGAGGCCGGACAGAGCGTTGAAGGCGTCATCATCGCCCAGGAAGACGATCCGCGGATCCGGCGCGCGCTCTCCGTGGCGCCGAACATCCGGTTCATGAAATACAGGGTTGAATTCCACTTGGAGGAGTAGTGGAGGAACCGGCGGCGGCTGGCGAAGGGTTCGCGGTCTCAGGCGGCCACCCTCGTCGCCGGCTCCGCCCACCACGTTTTCGGGCACGATCTTGCGTTCAGACGGGTTCTCCAATTTGTCGCGTGTACCCTGGCTATCGCGACGGATGGAAGTCGTAGCACGATCTCAGCACAGCCTTCGCGCGGTAGGCGCAGCCCAGGCTACGTAGCACCGACCGGTGGCGAGTGTGACGACCATGAGACCCGCAGGCTCCTTGTAGTCGCCGTGGTTCCCAAAGGGAGCCATGCACAGTGTCCGTCGACCGGTCTGACGGTGCGGATCGCTACACTTGCGCCATGACTGAACCCTCGGCTTATGAGCTCAACGCATGGCGCAGCATCCTGCAGTACAAAGGGAGCCCCGCAACGCAGGTCATACAGAGCACCCTGGGCCACGCCTCGGGCTACTTAAGCAAGGCCAATGGCCGCGCCATTGAGTATCTGGAGAGCCGACCCCAGACCCAGGCGCTGGCCGCCCGGACACAGGAGTTGGTCGCCAAGACTGCCCAGATAGCCGGCGTCACGAAACAAAAGGTCGCCGAGGCGATCCCTGCTGCGGTGAACGCATGGCAGGGCACTGCAGTCGGTTCCGTGCAAAAAGCGGCAGGCAAATTCGCCCGCGTCGGGCTTTCACCCAAGCGCGTCGTAGCCAAGCACCAAGAGGTCGGGCACGAGATCAAGCATCTGTTCGAGCTGCGCGGCCTTGACCTTGAGCGGATCGATGCTGTCCGCGGCCAGGGATCGACCTGGGGGTATCCGCTCGGGGGCGCTGCTGTCGGTGCGTTCTCCAGCTTCCTTATCTCCGGAAGCACACTCACCACCGTGGTGTCAGCAGGGGCCGCGGCCGCACCCCGTGCTCATGGTCTAGACGGCGATTACGGCTTCCACCCTTTCCAGCGCTTAGGCCTTTGAGGCTTACCAAACCCCTCGAGTTCTGTCTGGGCGCCGAACTTCTTTCATCAACCTGACAGTTTGTCGGACTGACCGACCAGCACGTGCTCAGGATCGATGAGTTCCTTGCCCGCTAGTGCTCGGCGCCACCTACCATGATCGGCTCGATCCGAAGCGGATCCCCTGGCCACACGAGGACGGCATTCCCGGTGCGGGACCCGTCCATGTCCAGAACATCCACTCGAGTTTCGTCGCCATTCGGGTGCCAGATGAGTTCTGTCTTGCGGACGTGCCAATGGCCCGAGAAGACGTTAGGGGGCCGCAACGCCTCAACGGCCTGCTGCAAGAGGTCACGACTGACTTGGGCCCGGGCGATAGTGTCATCCGGAAGCGCCAAATCGCTCAGCATAGGCACTGCAGCGGGGACGTCATGGGTTAACAACAAGTCAATAGGGCCACCGGCGACCAGTCTGGCAATGTCGTGCGGCTCTACCTCTTCGATCCCGGGCCACCAACTGACACCGCGTTTGCGCCAGTTGTAGTCGACGGAGAATGCGCCACCCAATCCGCCTAACGTCATGCCGTGGACGACGGTCCGTCCGCCCCGCGGCAGGTATTTGATGCGGGGCCGCACACGCGCCAGCCCGTCGGCCTCAATAGTTAATGCGCGCAGATCCTGATGAGAATCGTGATTACCATCTATGAAGATCAGCTCCATGTCGAAGCCATCCAGGTAGCGGTCCAGCTTCGCGTCCCAGCGGCCCTTCCCTGCGCCCGGCCAGAGAACGCCGAGATCCCCGACCTGAAGGATTGTCTTGGCGCCGGCAGCGTGGGCCACGCGTATGACCTGTCGCGCCCACTGCAGGTCTCCATGCCAGTCCCCGGCAACGGCGACTGGCCCGGCGTTGTCCTCTTCACAGTCCACGCGACCGGCCTCCAAATCGATCCCCGCTCCGGATTCGACAGGTCGTCGGGGCCAGCATAAGTCTATTTCCTTACCTCCGGGCTGCCCCTCTGACGTGCAGGAACCGCTTGGAATCCACTCAGGGCATGGCCTCGATCCGCACCACAGGCGACGTCGTTCTGAGGGTCACGACGTGATCCGCTCTTACCTGAATCCAATAGCGCGCGGACGCACCCACAGCACAGGACTCCAGCATGAGCAGTTCGAGGGGTTCCCCGTCTCGGCGCAGCCGCGAGAATCCCGTGTCCAGATAATCAATCAGTGGCGCGGTGGCGGCCATTCGCCGACTCACAGTCCGGGCAGTCATGTCGAGCACGTATTGGCTGCCAGTGGCAGTTGTCACCAGGTAGCGGCCGACGTCGTCGTTCCGAAGCTCCCGCGTCATGGTGAGAGTCTAGCGGCGGCCTCTGACCCTATTCATGGATCCCGGGCAGGACGTTGGGAATCTGTCTTTGAGTCAGCGTTAGCCAATTTCCAGACATGCTTCAAGAGCGCTTCGGTTTGTCCGCGACCGACGCCGTGCGGACTAGGCTGGGCGCCATGGCGAACCTTCTTTATGCGGGGCAGACAATCCCGCTGCAGGAAACCGTGAATGTCGAGGAACTGGCGGACCTTCTCTTGGACGCGTATGCCAAAGGGGGCTATTCATGGCTATGGGCGGATCTGAAGGGTGCTTCCCCGGAACGCGTGCGGCTGATGATAGGCCCCGGTATCCCGATCGCCATCGTGGACGGCCGGCCACGCAGACAGTCAACAGGCGAAGAAGGCGGATGACGTTCCGGGAAATCCATCCAACCGGGGCTAGACCCTTACGCCTACCGTCCGGTCTGTGCAGGCCCGCTGGTTCCCGAGCAGAACACAACCAGGCGAAGGCGAATTCTTGAGTGCTGCAGGAGCATTCAGAACGGGTGTGACCCATCGAGGTCCACCACCGGATGAGTTGGATCGGAGATGTGCGGTAGACCCTAAAATGTGTGGCGTCGCGACAGCGGCACCGCGAATTCGGGCGGCCTCGTAGCAGCGGGCCGCTCACCCCGAGCTATGCTGCCTGGACGGTCGCTTTCACGTCAGAATACTTACCCGCGACCCCAAGCCAAATAAGTCTAATCGGCCTAGAATCGTGAGAAACAGCGGACTGTTGGTTATGGACGGGCCAGAACTTGTCGTCTGGACGCAGGTGACTTGTAGCCCGATTCGAATCGCCGGAGATCTTTGACGGGGGAGTGGTAATGGCTGGTCGGCACGCCTCCGGGGACGGAGGGCTCGAGAGTCATAGCCTCGCGTGCTTTCATGACATTTGTCCCTGCGGCCGGCGGGACCCTAGAACGCTGACACTCGATGAACTGGCCAAAAAACGCAGCGGGAACTAGACCATGAAAAGAGTCAAGACCGAAACCTCAAACGGGCTGGCGCGCGATTGCAAAAAGTCCTTGATGAACGGCTCGGCCGCCCTACTCCCGAAAGCGTCCTGCGCCTGGCGGTCGAACACGACCAATAGATTCCCCAGCCCCCGCCCCTTCGTATTGGGCGCCCTTACGATTGGCCTATGACTGACGAGCCGCTCCGCCCGGTTCGCTTCCTTACTATCGAACAGGTTGCCCAGGAACTGAACGTGGGTGAACCACTGATCAGAGCAATGCTGAAGTCCGGCGAACTGCGCGGAATCCAGATCGGTGGCCGAGGCGCCTGGCGGATAGGTAATGAGGATCTCGATGCCTACGTCGAGGCGGCTTATCGGCGGACCGCCGAGAGAATCACCCGTGGTGATGTTGCCGAGTACAGCTTCCCGGGGAATGAAGGGGCCTTCAACTAATTATGATTCCCTGCTGCCGTACAGAGCTATCTAACGTCGTCCAGTCTTTTTAACGGTGGAGCAAAGGGCGGAGGCCCTTGGGCCTTGAAAGGAACAGAGAACAGAAAGTGTTTGTTCTCTAGGGGGTCTTCGTGACCTGAGCCGATTGGAGTTCCGCCAGATAGTTTCTCAGTTGCTCGGAAAGCGCCAAGTGTCGCGCGATGGTGTCAACTATTGGCTCAACTCCGACCGGCTCGGGTATTGGCAGCGCCCGGTACTCCATCAGCGGGGGCACGATGGAGCCTAGCAGTCGGTCGGCGTCCGCTACGTCCTCGAGTCGCATTAACGCTTCGCCCCGAAGAACCTTTGCCATACGGTCATAGCTGACGTTAGCAAGCTCTGCGTAGCTGCGGATGTTCTGTCCGTTGTCTCGGAGCCTTGCCATGATCTTGACTGAAATGGCATGTTGCAGGCGGGCGGTGGCGATCCGTTTTTCTTCTAGATCCGTGCCGCCTTCGAGCCACGAGATCCTGACGACTTTGCCGAAGTGACGACGGTCTGACGGAGCCGCCATTAGTCTGGGCTGAAAGCGGGGGTCGCTCATGTTTTGATTTTAGTCGACATTCACCGCACCATTCGCGATTTCAGCCTTTTAGGGGGTTGATTTCTGTCTGAAAGGCGGAGTAATTTCGGTAGAAAGGCACATGAACGACACCGATTGCCGGGTCGTAGTGCCCTGACCTTCAGGAGCCAGTGCTGTGTCGGACGTCCGCGTCGCCGGGCGTCCGAAGGTGCTAACGGAGTGGCTCCGTTGAGTGGCGTGACGGATTGCATGGCTTGCCGGCCCGTTGGGACGGCCGACCGCGAAATCGTATTGTCGACTGACACAGGTACATCTGATGGTTGTCGAACAGATAGGCCGGAACCGGGCCAGGTCCTCGCATCCTTACAAGGGCGTCCGGATCAAGGACGGTTTCGAAGAGGTCCGGTGGCACTACCCGGAGTCCACCGGGGAGGGGGAAGTGCACGTTGTTGACGGTGCACCCTTTACAGGGGACATCTCTCGGGCTGTCCCGGCACGCACCGGTTACAAATATCCCGGAAGAATCAACCATGAAGGCCTCTACATCGTGGGGCAATCCCAGCAACAGGTTTGGTACGAATCGATGGCCGAATACACGGCTCTCATGCAGATTGAACACGCCATGTGTGTCTCAGCCGTGGCATCGCAGCCCTGCTGCTTCCTGCTCCGCGGCGGCATCGCCCATTATCCCGACTTTGCGATCCGGACGGCAGAGGGTCGCTCCATCATTGTTGATGTAAGGGACATGGAATTTACCGAATTGCGTGACATCGTCTCGTTCAACCGGACCGCTCATGTCTGTGAACAGCTCGGCTGGGGTTACATCATTATCGAGCCCCTGTACGGGTACGAGAAGCATAATCTGGAGTGGCTTGCCGGATACCGCCACCCAGTCGCGGCTCCAAGTGATGAACTTCGGGCCCGAATCCTGGACGCGGTCAGCGAACCGATCGGACTAATGAAACTGGCCCGCCGGCTCGACCCGCACCTTGAATGGCGGCACTTGCCGGCCATTTATCACCTGATGTTCACGCGCATCCTCGCCTATGACCCCGCATCACCGCTGGACGATGACACCACTGTCTGGAAAGCCGAAGACCATGAGCACGAACCCGCTTGAACGGGACTCAACGCAGCCGATCACCATGGACGGCATCGACTACCTCGTCGAGGGACGCAAAGGCTCCGAACTGGCTCTGTTCAACACGCTGACCGGAGAAACACTGACCATGACGTACGCGGCGGTCATGAGACGGGCCGAACTGCCCGACATCCCGTTGGAAAACGTTGCGGACATCCGCGCTGCGGCAACTGAGCTGTCCCCACTTCAGAAAAACCGAATGGACTTCCTGCTCCGCCATGTGGAAGAGGTTGCCTACGGGAAAGCACATGATGCGGCGGGATACCGGCCAGGCTATGACCCTGCGACGACGACGCAGGCGCAGCGCCTCGAGAGGAAGGCAACGGAATTGGCTTCCCTCAAGACCCGCGGACTGTCTCGCTCCAATCTCAAAAAGCTGGTCCTCAAGCTGAAGAGACAGGACTCGACCGGTCTCGTCGATGGCCGCTCCATCAGAGTCGTCGATCCCTTCGCCAACATCGACGAACGGCTACACAGAATGATGGTATCCCGCGTGAATGCGGCACGTGACGAGTCAACCCCCAATGTTCAGCAGCTTGTCACAGACGTACGGGGGGACTGGATGGCGAAGTACCCGGACGAGATCGAGGTGCTGCCTTCTGAAAAAACCCTCCGCCGGAAATTCGCCCTCCTCACCAGGGGCCGCTACACGACTGGGAGCGCAATCAACCGCAGATCCAACGAGAGCTCACCGAAGCGGTACATGGCGCATCGGCCGGCAAGCGCGCCGGGGGAGGAGGTTCAAGTCGACTGCACCGTACTCGACGATGAGGTCCGTGGCGACAATGGCGATCTGTTTCGTCCCACGCTGACGACGTTCATCGACAAAGCCACACACTGCATCCTCGCCATCATGGTCACCATAAGCGTCAAAGGTGTCGACCTTGCCTACCTGCTGGGGAAGGCTCTGTCCATCCCGGATCTGCGACCGGGACCGAACCTTCCTTTCAGCCTTAACGAGGTGCGGAGGCTGCCTTGGGCGGAAGCGCTGCTCGAGGCGGAACTCGACGGCAAGGACACCGGCCGGCCCATAATTATGCCCCGGCGCATCATGATGGATCTGGGGAAGGACTTCCAGTCCAACGCCTTTCTGGCGGCATGCAGGCTCTTCTGCATCGACGTCACCAATGCCGCACCTGGCACCGGCTCGGACAAGCCAATCGTCGAACGGTTCCACCGCACGATTAAGGACTCGTTCTGCCGGTACCTCCCCGGTTTCACCGGTGGCGATCCAGGCAACCGCGGCCGGGACGCCAAGCCGCGAAAAAAGAACAAAACGGGTGCAAGGACGGAGGATCCCTACCGGATCAGCATTCATACGCTGGCCTATGTTCTTGACCTGTGGGTCCGACACGTGTGGCAGAACCTGGAGACGGACGCCCTGCAGCACCCGGCACACCCAGGCAGACATTACAGCCCGAACACCATGTACGAGGCCTTGACGTACCGGAGCGGGTGCCTGTTCACTCCAATCACGCCGGCGACCTATGTCGGTTTGCTGCCGGTTGAAACGCGCGTGATCAGCCGGACGGGGCTTCGAGTCGGATACAGGCGTTACGACACGAAGGCTTTGGACTACTACAGGGGTAAGCCATCCGGAGAAAAGCTCATTGGGGATTTGTGGAGGGTCCATGTCGATCCCAACAATCCCGGCGCGGTCTGGCTACACGTTCCCGACGTTCAGGACTTTCCGGACGGCGGCAGCTACATCGAGTGCCCCTGGGTCAATTCCGAGGCGTTCGAGGCGCCGTTCTCGAGGGCAATTTTCGAGGCAGCAGATAACGTCGCCGGATTGGGTCATCAGCTATCGGCAAAGGACCGTAACGTCCTGTCCCGGCAGCTGGTAAAGGGTGCTTTCGCGGCAGCGGAAAAAGAGCAACGCGCCGCTGAGGAACGGGACGCAAAAGAGAGGCTGGTCGCCGAACAGGGCATGCCCCGCCCCCGTCCGGTAAGCGTAGTGACGCCCGAAGATCCGCACCAGATGTGGGCCTCCGTCGGTGACACCGGCCTTTACGAATTGTTTGATCCGACTTCCGCTGTCGAAGGGACGCATGGCAGGCGCCACGAAAGGGCCCGGCCCGGCCGCGACGCCACAACTTCCGGCCACAGCAGCAGGGATGACCCCGTAGCCTCCCACGGACACAGCATCAAGAGCCCGACTGGGCACGAAGGGGTCGAGGATGACCGATAGCAATTTTCAGCAGCTGCCGAAACCAATTGAACGTGACACATCGCTCATGAAGTGGGAGTCCCTGAATCGCGTCCTCGGAGCCGGGCGAAACCACTTCACGTTCATGGACCGGGCAGCTTACGACGCCTTGAACGACGGTCAGAGAACGGCGTACAACTCCGAACGTATCAGATTCATGGCGGGCGGTATGACGGTCACCACGGGCACCATCACCGGCCTCATTGCCCAGTTTCTGAAGGCCGACATGATGAACGACGGATCGCTGGCGGGGCGGCGGGGTGTCATGCTCTCCGCCCCGGCTTCCTCCGGCAAATCCACCGCCTGCCTGGCTTTGATCGAGTACTACCTGAGCCTGTACGAAAGGGAAAATCCCGGCGCCATCTCCGACGGGGCTGTTCCGGTCATTTACACTTCCGTCCCGGCCACCCGAACCATCAAGGGCATGCTTCAAAGGCTGGCGCGGTTTCTGGCGCTGCCCTTCCAAAAGTCAGATACCGAAACTGATTTGGCCGCGATGCTGCAAGAGGCCCTGCCTGCCGTCGGAACCAGACTCATTGTCCTGGACGAAGTTCAGATGCTCAACGGTGCCGAATCCACCTCACGTCCGGCGGTGAACAACCTCAAAGACCTCACCAACTACTTCGAAGGCACCATCGTGTACTCCGGCCTGAACCTCACGGACTCCGGACTGCTCTTCGGGGACGCTGGACTGCAACTGAAACGGCGCGTCTTCAACGTCAACGTCATCGACTTCACCGCAAGTCAAACCGAGCAAACGCTGGCGGAATGGTCGAAGATCGTGGGTTCATTCGCTAAAGCCCTGCCCCTCTACGCCACAAACCCCGCCGAAGTACAGGCCGATGCCGAATGGCTCCATACATTCACCGGCGGAACCATCGGCACCCTCAAAGCAGTCCTGTTCGACGCAGCAGCAAAGCTAATCTTCGAAGATGACCCGTCCCGCGAGAACCTCACGCGCGAGCTGCTCCAGGAATCAGTCCGCGACTACGCCGCGGAGTCCGGAGCGCAGTTCGCACCTCCTGCACCGCTGCAAGGCGCTAGGAGCCGGGAAAGGATCGTCCGTGCAACTCACCATTGAGCTAGTCAGAGTGTTGCCGGCCCCGCTGCGCATCAAGGCGTGGCCGGCTGAGACCGTCTACAGTTTCGCGAGCCGCCTGGAACGCCGGCTCAAAGCTCACCCTCGAGTCATCAGCCACCTCGCCTATGCCGACATCACACGCACCATTGGACGGCGGGCGACACCGGGGAAGACAACGCAACGGATGGTCACGCTCTGCGAGATCATGTGCGGCGTGCCGGCCGGGACACTGACTACGCCGAGCAGCATCCTTCCGTTCTCGTCGCATCATTGCAGCGATTGCGTCGGCGGCTGTGCTGTCGAATACGAGTGGACTCGGGGAAGATACACTTGCGAGCTCCACCGGCGGTGGATCGCACCCTGCCCCTCACAACCAAGACCATCGACGTATGAGCCACACCCGGTAGGGCCCGCCGCGCAGGAAAGGGTCGGACTGGACGTCGTCGACGCGGATCTCCGCATCGAGGCCTTGTTGGCCGAAGGCCGGGGCACTACCAGGCTACTCGACGAGATCACGCGGCGCATCGACTCCATGCGAGGCCAGGAACACCATGCCGTGCCCCGCCCCGGAGATCTCCCATTACTCGCCACGGTCCTGTCGGTCGTCACGGATCCAGCCGTGCAGGCTGCAGTGCTGGATGAGACTGTATCCTTCGCTGAGCGGTACGCCCGCCTAGCCACGGTGTTGGAGGACGGGCTGACTGATGACAGCCCGGAACTCTGTGACCAGGTTTGGCTTCTCCTGAGGCCGACCGCTGTCTGGGTCCGCACTACCTTTCTTCGGCAGGCCCAGGTTGACGCGTTCGAACCGTTCGTTATGCCTGACTCGACGGTTGATTTTTCTACAGCGCGGTACCCGCTGGATCCATTCCAGCGCTCGATGGACTGCCTCCGGACGGTTGGGAGGCAGGATCACCTTTGGTGGAACGACCGGTATATGCTCGCCCCACCGCTTAAGGGCAGTGCGCCTCTCCTGATATGCGATAACGGGCACGTCCAGAGCAAACCTAAGGGGAAAGCGCGCAACTCCGCCTCCGAGGAATTTCACTGCGCAGTCTGCTGCGGCAAGCGAGTCGTTGCCGGTCTTAATTCGCTCGGCGATCTTATGCCAATTCTCGTTCCCGAGTGGAACCGGGCTGTTAACGGCGCCCTGACACCGTTCATGGTATTGCCGGGGTCCAATCAGCGAGTGGCATGGACCTGCAGCAACGGACACAATTACCCGGCGACAGTCATAGCCCGTGCGCTTCGTGGTACCCAATGCAAGTATTGTGCCGGGGCGTTACTCCCCGGCAGAAATGACTTCGCCACCACCCACCCCGAGCTGGCCGCTTTGTGGGACTGTGAAGAAAACGGGAACCTGAAGCCCGCGGAGATTACCGCCGGCAACACCAGAATCATGGTTCACCTGCGCTGCCGCAACGGGCATTCAATGGTCCATACCCCCGCCTACTTCGTAACCTCGGCTGGCCGCTGCCAGACCTGTCTGGGGACCACCCTTGTCGCCGGTACCAATGACCTGGCCACGCGCCGGCCCGACGTCGCGGTCTGGTGGCACCCCGCCAAAAACGGCGACCTCACCCCGGACATGGTAAAGCCAGGCAGCGATGTCGTCGTGTGGTGGCTCTGTGCCGACGGACACGCCTTCCCGGCCCCCGTCAGCCACCGCTGCAGATACACGAAGAGGACCTGCCTCTACGACACGGGCCGGGTTCTGCGTACAGGAGTGAACGACGTGGCCACCAAGGAGCCGGACCTGGTCAAAGACTGGGACAGCACCCTGAATCCGAAAAAACCGACCGAGACAGTCCCAACTGATAACGAGTGGTGGTGGACGTGTCGGTTCGGGCACACCCAGCACACCACCGTCGCCAACCGCCACAAATCCGGTGGTTGCACACAATGTCCACCCGAAGACCGGGTGGGGCAGCCGCGCGGGAAGTTCAATCGGGGCCGAAATGGCTGGGATAATGGCAGACTGAATCCGACGTCGCCCGAACTGGAGTCCTGCCTGCGAAAGGCACGAGGAGCGCAGCTTCCGAGGCGGTAGGGGAGTTAGAGGAAAAGTCACGAACTGGAGAGACTATCGATGATGGCTTCGGACTGCCGGGCCCGATGACAGTGGTCTCCAGCACAGTTGCCCGGGACGCGAAGATTCACCCCTAGGAACAGGAGAACCGCATAGGCTCAGGCCGGCGCCATTTCCGACGTGGAGCGGGTTCGACCTCTCTGTTACACGTCCGGACCTGCCCAAAGTTTGTGCGCGTGGTTCCCGAGAAGTTCAAACTGCCATATTCAGCTCGCCAGGCGTCTCGAAAACTGCAGAACGCTGACAAATGACCCGCAGTTGAGCCCTTAGGGTGCCTCAACCCGATCCGCCGCCGACTAGGTTCGCGGACAACGCCGCGATGGAATCGTTCTTCCTGCTTTTCCAGAAGTACGTCGTCGACCGTCAGCGGGGCGCGGGCAGGATCTCCGACGGGCCATCACGACTTGGAGCGAATGGACCTGCCAGCCGGCGAAGGCAAAGACATCTGGGAAAACTCATCCCAATCGAATGCGAACAATGAACCGGACCGCACTCTGCTCGGACACGATTCCAGGGGCGCAACACGAGCCGCGAAGGCGCGGAAGGCTAGCTAGTGGCCGGAGCGCCGATGCAATTCAAATTTGCAGGCCTTGCTGCGCCGCTATCACTCGCCCGCTCGTGCGTGGCCCTTGCGTGCGCTGGCCCCGGCCGGACTCGGTGAACCGCTCAGACGGCCTTGACTGTCAGGACAGCGTTTCCTTCCGTCTGCAGCAAACGTAGCTGGTACCGACTCTGAAGCGGACCGAAAAACTCCGATGCTTGGACGCCGCGGAGCCTTTCCTCGTATAGGAAGGGCGACACGAAACGTGGCAATACGGTCTCCCGGAAGTCAATTGGGTTTTGTCTAACCCAATTAACCATTGCTGACTTTGTTGCCTCCGTGACACGTCCACCGTCGGCCGGCTCAACATGCAGTTGGAGAATATCGTCAACGCTGAACCGTATGCTCACGACGCAAACGGCGTTCCCGCTTTGGTGCTTGATCGTGACAGTGGCATTTCTGCCATGTTCTGGATTTGAAGACCAGTCAGCGGTGAATGTGAGCACGCAACGCTGCCCGGCCAGCCATACTGTGTCGGTTCGGGTGACGTTCTTGCCAACGTACGTTATCCTCGTCTTTCCCACCCTGGCCCAGCCGAGCTTTCTGGCGTTCTGATGTACGCAAAGGTAGCGGTTCCGCGGGACCAAATCGACTCGTTTGCCGTCTATCCACCAAGTCGTTAGGTCGTCGTCCTGTCCGACGACGAGGCTCCTAGTTTTTGAAAAAGAGTAATTGCCGGTCTCCCGGGAGTCCTTTTCCGACTCCATGGTCTTCACTGTGCCTACGCTTACCTGACGTGACTTCGGTGCTCGGTCCACGGCATTTTCAACGAGAAGTCGCCGCCTAGCTTGTTTCATAAGCACTTGCATCCGGCGGGCATGCTCGCCGCTGCGTTCGGCTCGGCGCCGAGACATTTCAGCGTCTGCGGCTTCGGCCGCGGTTTGGGCGGCGAGGTAGAGCCGACGTACCGGGGGAAGTAGTTCTTCCATATCGGCAATCATCTTGCGGGTGATCGGCAGTCGTTCTTCCAGCCAGGGCCCAATGCTCGCTTCGACTTCTCGCAGGTGGCCTGCATCGTCGATCGCGATCGTGGCCTCTTTGTTTCGGGTCCCGCGGCTTGTGAGGTTTTGGCTGCCTATGCTTGCGAATTGGCTGGGAACGTATACGAGCTTGGCGTGGAGGTTCGGGAGATGGAAGAGCCGGTGACCCTGATCCATGAGCTTGGTCAGTGTGGACAAAGATGATGCGCCGGCGGCAAATACGTCCATTTCGAACAACGTGGTTACCTCGCACTGGCCACCACTCATGTTGCCCAAAACTGAATCGGCAGTTTTGGAAGTGATGTAGGGCGAGAATACTTGAACGCCGGCAACAGGTGCATGAAGTTCTTTGCGCCATCGGCGGTCAATACTTCTCAGGTAGATCTCCATAGAGCGGCCGTCACCACCGAAAACGTGCTGTGGGGCGACGACTAAACCGGGACGGTGACCCAGACAACATGGTTAAGTTCCTTGTCTCATCGGGGGGCCGGCTCCAGACGATCGTCGCTGACGTAGTCGTTTGGGTCCTCGAACCGTTCTTCGGCGGGTGCGAAAGCTGTACGGGGTTTTCCGAAGGCACGCCTGCTAGCCTCGATGATGGTACGTCCAACGAGGAAGTTCGCCCCGCCGCCGATGACGGCACCAAAACCGAACGGAACGACTTTTCCAAGAACGATGATGCCCTGTTTTGTGCCGTACTTTGTAACAAAGTTGCGACCGATGTACTTATTGATCTGTCTAAGTGAAGCGGCCGGGATGGCATCCAGCGTGTGCCGTGCCCAATGTTGTCCGGTGCGCTCTGCGACCTTGTGAATTGCTTTTTCGGCGCCGTTTCCCAGTAGGACAGCGAGCACAAGCGTGCGACGGCGCTCGACCTCGGCTAGACGCACCTGATGGACCTCGGCTACGGCCAAGATGTAGAAGACCGAAGCTTGCAGGGACACTGCGGTCTCTCCCAGCGTCAGGGCCAAGGCTGCAGCGGTCCCGACCCCAGGCGCCGCTGCAGCTCCTCCGACAGCAGCCCCACTGCTAGTTGTCGCAGCGAGTAGCTGCCGCTCTAATTGCTTCAAAACGTGTGCCGGAGATAAATCTTTGGCTCCAGCACGTAACTTAGCAACATAACTGACCGCGAGTGGGGCCTGCGCGGTTAATGCTGCATCCACCATTCGGATCAGGAAGTGATCAGAAGCTACAGGCTCCACCGGTTCATTTATTGCGTGAGAAAACGGATCCGCATCCTTTTCGTTCAATCAATTCTCCTGAGTATAATAATCGGATTTTGGTGCAACGGGTATCGTCTGTCCCACTGTAAGAGAAACCCTAGAACATGGCAGTGCTCGAGCGCCGAGGTATGTGGTACAGAAAGCGCGTGTCTTGTCTAATGCCTAGATCCGGCACTGTGCTCAAGATTGAGGGCGATGCCTCGGGCAAAATGTTCTACGGCCGGGCGATCGCGGAAACACGGACGGAACTGGCCCGTGCAAACCTTCGGCTCTGCTCGAGAAGTTGCACAAAGGATAATTTGTTTTGTCCGCTGCGAAGTCGGTGCCGTTTGCTCGACAATCGGCTGTTCGTAGGCTCAGAATTGGTCCTTGGGACAAACCACTCTGCCCATCTACACTTTCAGGATCAGGACTGGTTAAACCGTCGCGATCATAGGAAAGTGGCTTGTATTTCCAGGGAGCTGAACATGCCAGTCATGGTCCTAGTATTTTCGGCAGCCTGTTCCCGTAGCCTTGATTCCTCGGCGGCAGAGGCCAGCTTTGTTTCGGCGAGTTTGAAAAACTGCGCCTGCTGAGGCGCCTCCATAGCGTCGGCGATCCGGTCTAAGACGCCGCGGTCCTGGCTGAACACATAGGATCGATCGTGGTCCAAGTTCGGCTTATCCAGCAGTGGCTCGGGCAACTGCGCAGCCACCGACTTCCCATCGGCGGACAGGGTAAGGTCATTGTCCGCGAAGCCAGATAGATCGACATAGGCGTTGACCGTGCCAGCGGCGACAAACAGGGTTCGTCGTCCTGTAATGAGGGCAGGGATTCCTGCGACGTTGTCCTCGATGTCCAGCACTGTTTCAAAGTTGCCGACCGCGGCATGGTACTGGCTGGTGTCTTTGATCGACTTCAGCAGAGAAGGCTGGCTCCGATCGGTCCGTTGCGACTGGAACGGGCTGAACCCCGCCATATTCAATACGCCAACGACGGCCAGTGCCAAGACGATCGTGCCGACCAGCACCATCGCGATGCGCTTGATCACCGGGATTCGCCGAGCGTCTGTGACGGCCTGTGCTGCTTTTTCGTCCGCTCGATTCCTTCAAGGCCGCGGATGACCAGCTCGCCAGCAATACCAAGACCAATAAGCATTAACAAAGTTCCATTCCGGGCGGAACTGGCGGCCATATACGTGTTTTGTGATGCTGTGACAGCCGCAATGTCATTGGCGTACCAGCCGTTGACGACGGTCTGCTGCGGGGCACCCTTGGTTTCGCCGTTGTTCATCGTGTTCTTGAGGCTCGCTGCGTTGAGCTCTGACTTCCAGTCGGAAGGGCTGCCGGCGTCGACAACGCCCGGCCCGGAGCCGATCCAGGCGCCGATGAACAACAGCCCAAGGATTGCGCCCAGAACGACGCGCGACAGCTTGGCTGGTCCCGCTGATGCAGCTAAGCCCTTTAGACGCCCCTTCTTCTTTTTGCCCACATTCACTTGCGGGGATGCCTGCGGAACCGGCGGAATAACCGGCCCGTTGAGCTCGGCGGGTGAATCGTAAGACGACATAGTTTTCCCATTTTCGTGATTTGTTGCTTACTGCCTGATGGCAGAAGATTTAGTGGCTAAAGACGCGCTTCAGCAAACCGGGCCGCCATGGATTCCATCTGCTCCATGACCAGCTTGATGGCCTCGGGCTGCTTGTCCGGCGGGTAGCCAAAACGGACTAGGAGCCGTTTGATCGAGGATCGCAGCTTGGCGCGGACGTCGTCGCGGACGGTCCAGTCAGTGCGTACGTCACGGCGCATCACGGACACCAGCTCGCGCGCGATGTCAGCCAGGACGCCTTCGCCTTGGACCTCAACCGCCGATTCGTTCTGCGCCACGGCATCGTAGAATGCCAGCTCGTCTGTATTTAGTGGAGGAGTGAACTGCGCACCGCGGTTTCCCTCGGCGGCCACCTCCCGTGCCAGCTCCACCAGCTCGGCGATGACCTCAGCCGATGTGAGCTGCTGGTTGGTGTACTTCTTCATCAGCTCCGTGATCCGCCCGGAGAACGCGCGCTGGCGGATGACGTTGTTGCGGGTGGTCTTTGCTGACTCGTCGGCGATGAGCTTCCGCAGCGCCTCGATGGCCAGCTGCGGGTTCCGTGCCTGCTGGGTCTTGGCGATGAACTCCGGCGTCAGGTCATCCAGCGACGGCTTGGGCATGCCGGCGGCCTCGTAAATGTCGAGCACTTCACCGGTGGACGTTGCGGTAGCGATCAGATTGCCCAGCAGCCGCTGGATCTCTTCCGGCACGGGCTCGCCGATCGCCTGCCGGTCAGCGGCGTCGAACTTGGCCATGTACACGCGGGTCTCTTCGTAGACCTGGATCTCCGGCCGTAGCTCCGCAAGGGTCTCGGAACCCGAGCAGAGTGCCCAGGCCCGGGAGAGCTGGCTGGAGAACCGCCGGTACTTCGAGGCCAGTGTCTCATCGCCTTCGGCAGGCTGGTTTCCGGGCGTCTCCGGGCTGCGAAGGTAGTTGGCCGCCCCCGTCGCCGCGGACACAAATGCCTTAGGGCCGCCCTTCATCAGCACGGCCTTCCAGTCATATCCGGCGAGCAGCCCCCGCAAGGTCTCTACCAGCGCAAGGGCTGCGCCTACCGCTTCGTCGATGTTCTTGCCCACCGGCTTGTTCGCTTGGTCGGACTGCGTGTACTCGCCCAGCGCCTTGGCCAGGTTCTCCGCCAGCGGCGCGTAAGCCACGAGCAGCCCGTCCTCCTTGCCGCGGAAGGTGCGGTTCACCCGGGCCAAAGTCTGCATCAGCAGCGCGCCCTTGAGCGGGCGGTCCAGGTACAGGGTGTGCAGCGGCGGGGCGTCGAAGCCGGTGAGCATCATGTCCTTGACGATTACCAGTTCCAGCTCGTCGTCCACGTCCTTGAGCCGTTCCTTCACGGTCGCGTTCAGCGAATCGCGGCGGACGTGGTCGGACACCGGCGGCACATCTGACGCCGTGCCGGAATAGACCACCTTGATCTTGCCCTTGGCCAAGTCATCGGAATGCCAGTCCGGCCGTAGGTCCACGATCGCCGCGTACAGCTTCGCGCAGATTTCCCGCGTTCCACCCACGATCATCGCCTTGCCCGGCGCCTCGATGAACATGCCCATCCGGGCGCTGCGGTTCTCCCAGTGCGCCACCAGGTCGGCGGCCAGCGCCGCGAGCCGCTGCGGCGCACCGTAGACGGCATTCACGACTGCGACGCTCGCCTCGATGCGCGCCCGCTCGGTGTCGTCCAGCCCCAGGGTGGCCTCGTCGGCCGCCTGGTCCAGGATCTCCTCCGTGACGTCCGAGGCCAGACTCACCTTGATGAGCCGCGGCTCGAAGTACACCGGAACAGTGGCGCCGTCGTCCACCGCCCGGGAGAGGTCGTAAATGTCGATGTATTCGCCGAACACGTCCTGGGTGTTGCGGTCATCGAAGGAGATCGGTGTGCCGGTGAATGCGATCAGCGTGGCGTGCGGCAAGGCGTCACGCAGGTGCCGGGCGTAACCGTCCAGATCGTCGTAGTGCGAGCGGTGGGCCTCGTCCACCACCACTATGATGTTGCGCCGGTCGGAAAGCAGCGGGTGCTCGGCGCCGGCGTCCTTCTCCGACTTGCTGCGGCCAAACTTCTGCAGGGTGGTGAAGTAAATGCCGCCGGTGGTGCGGTTGCTGAGTTCATCCCGGAGTTCGGTGCGCTTTTTGATCTGCTTGGGGGACTCCGTGAGCAGCAGGCTCCGGCTGAAGCCCTCGAACAGCTGGCCGTCGAGTTCGTTGCGGTCTGTGATAACGACGACGGTCGGGTTTTTCAGCTTGGGGTGCCGTGCCGCCAGGTTGGCGTAGAGCTCCATTTCCATGGACTTGCCCGAACCTTGGGTGTGCCAGACGACGCCGGCCTTGCCGTTGCTTTCCACGGCCTGGACGGTGCTGCCCACCGCTTTGGTCACGGCAAAATACTGGTGCGGCTTTGCGATCCTCTTGGTCAGCCCGTCCGATCCTTCATCAAACGCTGTGAAGTTTCGCGCAAGTTGCAGGAAGCGCTCTTGGTTGTAGAGACCCTGCAGGGCTGTCTCCAGTGCGGTCACGGCCTCGCCATCTTCCATGTACCCTGGCGCGACGGGCACTCCGTCGTCGTCGACGTTCCACGGTGAGAAGTGGTTAAGGGGAGTGAATGGCGTGCCGTACTTGGCCTGGATCCCGTCCGAGGCGACTGTGAAGACGCAGAAGCGGAACGCCAGGGGGAATTCGCGGAGGTAGGTCTGCAGTTGGGCGTGCGCGGATGCGACGTCGGCGGTGGCGCTGCCGGCCTTCTTCAGTTCGATGACGCTCACCGGCATGCCGTTGCAATAGAGCACAACGTCGAAGCGGCGTTTGAAGTCACCCTGCACCAGAGTGACCTGATTGACGGCGAGCCAGTCGTTCTGGTCCGGATCCGAGCTGAGCAGGTGAATGGTGGGATTGGCCTCGTTGCCGTCCGAGTCGATGTAGCTGAGCCGGTAGCCGTCCACGAGGTAGTTGTGGATGCGGTGGTTCTCGGTGACGGCGTCGTTTGACTTGGGCGAGGCGAGTTCGGCGAGGGCCTGTTGCAGGTACTGGGCCGGAACCGTCGGGTTGAACCGCTGCAGGGCCGCGAGGAGCCGGGACCGGATCAGCAGCTCATCCCAGGAATCCCGCTCCCCGGTTCCCGGCGCGATGTCCTGCCCGGAAACCGGCCGCCAGCCGAGTGGCTCGGCCAAAAGCTCCAGGGCCATGCCCTCCCAATCGGCTTCGGAAAAGGCTATTGCGGGTGCTGCCGTCATGTTGGTTCCCCCTGGTTGACCTAATGTCTTTCTGAAATCTTTGTGCAATCCTGCTTCGCGGTCGGAGACGCTGATTCAGACCCGCCCGTCCGACCTCATACTCCCGCGTCCTCCAGGACCTTTTCGGCATCCTGGACCCGCAGCTTGCCAGACATGAGCTGGGGGAGAAGGGCGTCGCGTGTGGCGGCGAGATTGGCATTCTCGGTCACCGCTGCGGATACTGATTCGAGCAAAGGGCCGATCTTAGATTCCGTTTCGGATATCGAACCTGAATCGAATCTCGGGAACGCCAAATGATCAAAGGTTTTCATCGTGATGGTGTCGAATACCGAACCATGAGCGATTTCCTTGGCTCTCTCCGTGGCTCTAGCGATTGCGAAGAACAGCACTCCCGGCGGAACGGCTCCGGGGACGAATCCATAGCACGACTGATTGAACGAAGCTGGAGCGGCCAAGCGCGCTACAGCCCCCACAGTTCCCCTGGCCGTCAGGATGACGCTTCCTTTGGGTAGTGGTTTGGCTTTGGTACTGGCCACGGCGAGATCCGTGATCTTTTCAGCCGTGTCAGTCACGACTCCAAACTCGGCCCCGGTAATGTCTTTCGCTGAAGCCCAGGGTTGGTCGCCATCCCAGAAATCCGGGCGAGATCGTGACGGGGTTCCCCCAAGCACTGGGTCCAATATTTCGCTCATAGGACGAGTATCTAAACGGTCCGCCGAGCGGTCGTAGATCAGGCCGGCAAGGTCGCCGGCCGTAGCCGCAAGCCTCAGGTTGGCAGCGATCTTGTCGTCGAGCGCCCCCAATACCTCCGCAGTAGCCGTCTGCTGGTCGATGCTCGGAAGGATCGGTAGGTGGAAAGCCCGAACGTCCGCGACGTTCAGATGGGCGACAGTGGAACCGGTCGCCATGCTGAGTAGCCGTTCTTGTTGCAGAGGCGAAGTCAGCAAGTAGTAGAGGAAGTCGGAGTTCACGAGGGCGGGATTGGGTCGGAGTAACACTGTGCGTTGACCTGGTGCGACATTCCCCTCTCCTGGGATCCTGACTATTGGACCTACAGGTGCCTCACGAGCAAAAAGGAGATCACCTCCTTGCGGAGCCAGCCGCCTTGTCCATTTTTCGAAGGTACCCTTCGAAATCCGTCTCGACTCGGCGTAGTTGATTGAATTTCCCCGCATAGCGGGAGTCCCCACGGCGAAGTAGTCGCCAGCCGGGTCAACCGGTGCTGTTTTGTGTTCACAGTCCACGATCTGCAGACATACGTCGTCAATAGTCAGTGTTGGAGAAATCACGAGAGCCTCCCCAACTGCTCGCGCACAACCTGCGCCAGCCGCTCTGACTCATCCAACTGTTCGAACAGCTCCTTCGACAGCCGTGCGAGCTTCTCTTCGATCGGCTCGCCATCGTCTTCGACATCGGCTGCTCCGACGTACCGGCCCGGCGTCAGAGCGTAGTCCGCTGCCTTGACCTCCGCGAGGCTGGCCGAGTAGCAGAAGCCGGCTTCGTCGTCGTACGTCAGGCCTGACTCGACTGCCGAAGCAGTCCCTCGCCAGGCGTGGTAGGTGTTGGCGATCTTAGCGATGTCCTCATCGGAGAGCGCGCGTTCGGCGCGGTCCACCATGAAACCAAGGTTGCGGGCGTCGATGAAGAGCACCTGGCCGGTGCGGTCGACGGAGCCGTTCTTACCGACGGTCTTGTCCTTGGCGAAGAACCAGGTGCAGACCGGGATGCCTGTGCTGCGGAACAACTGGGTGGGCAGCGCCACCATGCACGAGACCAAGTCCGCCTCCACCAGTTGGGCGCGGATCTCGCCTTCGCCGCCGGAGTTGGAGGACATGGAGCCGTTGGCCATGACCACGCCGGCGCTGCCGCCGGGGGCCAGCTTGGAGATGATGTGCTGGATCCAGGCGTAGTTGGCGTTGCCGGCCGGGGGAACGCCGTACTTCCAGCGCGGATCGGATTCGGAGCGGGCCCAGTCCTTGATGTTGAAGGGCGGGTTGGCCATGATGAAGTCCGCGCCGTTGTTGCCACTCAGTTCCGGGTGCTGGTCCCGGGCGAAGGTGTCGCCCCAGCGGGAGGCCAGGTTGGCGTTGAGGCCGTGGATGGCGAGGTTCATCTTGGCCATCCGCCAAGTGCGCTCGTTGAGCTCCTGGCCATAGACGGAGATGTCCGAGCCCTCCATGTTGTGGGCCGCGAGGAACTTCTCGGCCTGGACGAACATGCCGCCCGAGCCGCAGCAGGGGTCATAGACCCGGCCTTGGTGCGGTTCGAGGACCTCCACCAGGACGCGGACGACTCCGGCGGGCGTGTAGAACTCGCCGCCGCGCTTGCCCTCGGCCTTGGCAAACTTCTCCAGGAAGTACTCGTACACCTCGCCGAGCAGGTCGCGGGCCTTGCTGGCACCCTGGCCGGTAAATCGGGCCGAGTTGAACAGATCCAGCAGCTCGCCGAGGCGGCGCTGGTCCACGTTGTCCCGGTTGTAGATGCGGGGGAGCGTGGCGGCCAGGCTATTGTTGTCGGCCATGATGAGGTCCATGGCTTCGTCGATGAGCTTGCCGATCGACTTAGGCTCGCCGCCGTCCATTGCCGGAAGGCCCTTGGCGTTCTCGGCCAAGTATCCCCAGCGGGCCCGTTCGGAGACCCAGAACACGCCGCGGCCCGTGTACTCGTCCACGTCGTCGATCAGCTGGGCGATCTGCTCCTCGTTGAGCCCGTCCGCCTCCAGCTCGGCCTGGATCTGCCCGCGGCGCTCCTCGAACGCGTCCGACACGTACTTCAGGAACACGAGGCCCAGGATCACGTCCTTGTACTGGGACGCGTCCATGGAGCCGCGCAGTTTGTCTGCGGCCTTCCAGAGGGTGTCCTTGAGTTCCTTCATGGTGGACGGGGCGAGGTCCACCTTCAATTTCGGGGGCATTAACGGGTTCCTTCGGTCTGTGGTTCGGCGAGCTTAGTGCGGGGGTTTGTCAGGGTGAGGCTTCCGCCCGCTACGCCGTCCGTAATCAGGGTAGCGAGTTCTTCGAGCCGCTCGAGGCGTTCGCGGGCTTGTTGCTGTTCGTGTTGCAGCCGGGCGAGCGTTTCGCCCAGTTTCTTGCGGTGGGCGTCCGGGATGCGGCGCAGACGCCACTGGCGCCAGGTCTTGTCCGCGGTGGAGAGGTTGTTGATGTCCGCAGCGACTACGTCGGCCACCAGTCCGCCGGGGTCACCGGCGTCGATCCGTAGCACCCGGGCGGGAAACACGACAGCGGAACCGCCTTTCACGTCCACCATCGCGGCGGGCTTGGGGGTGGTGCAAAAGACGACGTCGCCGGGCTCGGTGAGCCGGCCGGAAGGATTGCTGGCGGCGAAGTCCAGAAGGCTGACGTGCCTCCTCTTCCTGCCGTGCGGGTCGAACAGTTCGGCCGGCCCCAGAA
Source organism: Arthrobacter sp. 05T420 (assembly GCF_056396305.1). NCBI lineage: Bacteria > Bacillati > Actinomycetota > Actinomycetes > Micrococcales > Micrococcaceae > Arthrobacter > Arthrobacter sp. 05T420. The sequence goes on from NZ_JBFTLG010000015.1 coordinate 108,077, forward strand.
CGCGGGTCCCGCCGCTTGGCGCCAGGTCCGCATCGTCGAGTCGGTTCCCTTTGATGTATTTGAGGTTGCCGGCAGCGATGAGTTCCTGGACGGAGGTGGGCCGGGCATTCGTGCCCGGATCGCTTGGGAGCACTGCGACTTCCCGGGATTGTTGAGGCCGTTTGGCCTGCAGCATGCGCACGAGTTCCTCTACCCGAAGTGCTGCCTCGGCGCCGGAGGGACTCTGAGCTGAGCCATGGGATGACGCTGTCGCCAAGGACTTCCTGCTGGCCAGCAGGAGTCTGGTCTGTACAAGCCGGGCGAAGCGGAAGGAGTGGGCGCGCATGGTGGCGCGGTCGCCCATCGACGCGACGATGTCGCTGATGAGGTCCTGGCTGACGTCTTCTGCGAGGACGCGGGTGCTGAGATCCGCCACCATGGTCCAGCGCTCGGCGATGGGAACTTCAGCGAACGATGGCCCCAGCACCCAGAGTGCCTGGGCTTCGCGTGGCTTGGAGCGCAGCAGTCCCTGCGGCAGCCGGACGATGGCACGTACTCGGCCGGTTCGCAGCAGCCCGGAGCGGCGGCCGGCAGCCGGGGCGGCCAGTGGCGCATCGCAGAGAACGCGTGCCGGAGCGATGATGACGGCCCGCTGCTGATCGTCCATCTGCAGAACTACCTGTTCTACCGCCGAGAGGATCTCGGCGTCATCCATACCCGGTTGGCCGGGGGAGGGGTACTGTGCCACGTGGACTGCAGGTCCATGGACTGCGAACTCGCCACTTGCATCGACGCGGATCTGGCCGCCGTCCACACCGTGGACGCGCAGGCGGCGACGCACCAGGCGGCCTGCACCGCCGTCGTCGTCCGCTGTCAGAAAGGTGACGGGGGCACTCTCGCCGGCAGCGCGCGTGACGCCCATCAAGAGGTCGCTGCCGCCGCGGGTGGAATCGGCAAACACGGAGTTTCCGCCGAGTGTCGCGGCCAGTTCGACGGCCGCAGCGGCAACCAGCCCCACGGCGGAATCGGTGAGGGCAGTCTCCGAGTGCTCCCGCAGCCCCGCCCGGAACCGGGCGGCAAGCAGTTGCTCGAAGGCGGCGGCGGCGTTGTAGGCACTGTCCACCAGCCGGTCCGCGAAATTTGCCGTAGAGGTGAGCGACGTGCTCTGGGCCTCAAGTTCCGAATACAGGAACGTGTCATCGGGATCGCACTCGTCCGCGATGTCCAGCAGTTCATCCCTGCTCAGTGTCCCTAGCGCTGGGCCGGACATTGCCTTGAGCGTCAGCAGAGCAGTGAGGGCGTCGAATGTTTTTCCCCGTGAGGCGCCGGCAGCGGTGCCGGGCATCCGGGCGAAGGCGGCGACGTCGTTGCTGGCTTCCGGGTTGTTGCCCCGTCCGGTGGCGGCCAGCCAGGCGGCGATGTGGTCGGCGTCGAAGAGTTCCCGCCCGCCGTCGAGCCCTGCGGGCTCCGGAAACGGGTGGGCAGACGCGGCGCTGCGTTTGCGCCACATGGAAACGACGGGGCGCTGGACCTTTGCCAGGGCGGCAACGTCCGAAAGGTTCATGCGCAGGGCTTCTGCTTCGTTCACTTGCGCCTCCTTACGACGTCGACCCTCAGCCTAACTGGGCCCGACGGCTTTTCAGGTGAGGTGCTGATAACGGGGGTTATCAGTGTTATCTGACCATTGATAGGCCGGACCGCCATACCTTCGTTCTGCAGCTACGAAGGAATCCTCCGGAGCTGCGACGGCGGCGGGGAACCACGCATTGGGGGACTGGTATCCCGCCGCCGCTCAGCAGCCATCCCTGAACAGAGGAAGACACGATGTTGAACACCGAGACCAACGAGCCGGCGGGAACGCAGACCAAAGACGTACCGGAGGAGGCGAAGCCGGCCACGGAGAAGGCAAAACCGGGACGGAAGCGGCGGATCTTCGCTGCCGTGGCCGTCCTAACCCTGCTGGCCGGTGCGACCGCCGTCGGCACAACGCTGCCGGACCCGAAGTCCAGCGACGCTTATGCGGCGCTGGCGGGGGAGAAGGCGTCCGTGGAGTCCGAGCGTGACTCGGCCAAGTCCAGCTACGAGTCAATGAAATCAAGGTACGACACGTTGGAGAACGGCATGGCGGCCCGGGAAGCCAAGGTTACTGCCCGCGAGACCGAGGTCGGAAAGGCCGAAGGCTCTGTGAAGACTGCCGAAGCCGACGTCAAGAAGCGCGAAGAGGCGGTAACCGGCGCCGAGAAGACGAAGGCGGCCAACACCATCGATGACGGCACCTGGACCGTCGGTACGGACATCGAACCGGGAACGTACCGGGCGGCGGCCGACGTGGGCTCCTCCTGCTACTGGGGCATCTACGCCACCGGGAGCAACGGCAGCAACATCATCGACAACGATCTCCCCGGCGGGGGCCGGCCCTCCGTTGCCCTGTCCGGCGGCCAGGACTTCAAGTCCAGCCGATGCGGCATGTGGGAAAAGCAGTAGCAGCCCCACGCACTCACACCATTAATTCACCTGTAGAAAGGCACCACATGACACCCCAGATCTCCGATCAGCCCTTGACCCCTGCGATTGAAGCGCCTCACCCGCGACCATTCTTCAAGAAGAAGCGCTTCCTCATCCCCGCCGGTGTCCTGGTGCTGGGCATCGCCTTGGGCTCTTGCTCTGGCGGGACCAAGCACGCCAGTGACGTTAGCTCCGCGGCGGCGCCGTCGTCAGCTGCGGCTGTTGCAGCCGCTCCGGCTGCTACTGCCGCTCCGGCAGTGCCCGCTCCGGCGCCGGCACCAACGGTTGCTGCCGGACCCGTCGTCGGGACACCGTTCAGCGTCAAGATGGGCAACGGCGACGTCGCGAAGATCACGATCGTCTCAGCCGTGCGAACGGACGCTGTAACCACGACGGCATTCGCCACCGCGGCGAAGAACGGCAGCTACTTGCTGTTGGACGTCCTCTGGGAAACAGAGGCAGGTAAGACCAGCTCCAACCCGTTCTACTTCTCGGCCAAGGACGCCAATGGGCGCAAAGCCGATCTGAACCTCTTCGCGGACAACCAGCTTGGTTCCGGCGACGTTCTGCCGGGTGACAAGACTCGAGGATTCATCGCTTTCGACATCGCGCCCGGTGCTTCGACCGTAATGATCTCCACCCCGCTCATGCAGGAAGCCGCGCGGATCCAGATCCCTGGGTAGTGCGGGGGAGCCGTGTCCGTGGTGTCCGGTTCCTTAGCAAGCCTTACAGTTCAACTGTTCACTTTCGCATTGTCTATTGGGGGAATTCTTGAGTATGAGTAATGAGCATGTGTCGGCTTATGGGCGGGTGCCCGCAGCGGGCACCGGAACCATGGTGGCCGCCGGCGCCGGAACCGTGCCCGGGGTGCAGATATACCAGTTCCGCGGTGGGGCCGCTTCCTGGTTCGGCACCCAGATCCTTGGCGTCCTGATTACGATCTGCACAATTGGGATCTGCTACCCGTTCGCCGTCGTCCTGGTCGAACGGTGGCGGGCCAAGAACACGTATCTCCATGGCCGGCAGCTTCAGTTCATCGGCACCGGTTGGGGCATCTTCGGGCTGTGGATTAAGTGGTTGCTCCTGAGCATCATCACGCTGGGCATCTACACATTCTGGGTCTACCCGCGACTGATGCAGTGGAAGGTCGAAAAGACCATCTATGCATAGGCGGGAAGGCCCTGCATCCTTGGGGGTGCAGGGCCTTTTCTGCAGGCCGCCCGACTGTCAGTGGCCCGCCACGCACCACCACCTGAACACCACACCCCGTAGACAAGGCCTCCACGCATGGACCAGCAAGCAATCTTTATCGACGCCGGATTTCTCCTCGCCGTCGGGGGCATGCAAACCGCAGGCACCTCCCTCCGGTCGGCTACCAACGTCAACTTCGAACCCCTAATCGAAGGCATCCTCAAGTGCACCGAAGAATTCAGCGGCCTCCCCACCCTCCGCACTTACTGGTACGACGCATCCCGTGACGCCCTGTTCACGGACCAGCACAAACGCATCGGCATGATCTCCGGAGTGAAGGTACGCCTGGGACGCATGTCGGTCGATGGGACCCAGAAGGGCGTGGACCTGAAACTGGGCCTGGACCTCGTCGGCGTCGCCCGCAATAGGGCCGTCAGCACCGTTTTCCTCCTCTCCGGGGATGATGACCTGGCCGAAGCTGTCGAAGCCGCGCAGGACTTTGGCGTGAAGGTCGTCCTGGTGGGTCTGCAGAACACAAGTCACCGCCTCGGGGTGACCTCGGTCGCGGAGCACTTGGCATTGCGGGTGGACAGCATCATCACTTTGCCGGTGGAATTGGTGGAGAAGTGCTTTACGAAGCAGGTGAAGGCGGCTCCGTTGGCGCCGGTCACTTCGTCTGTCCCGGTCGTGGCGCCCGCGCAGGTTCTGCAGCCAGGGTCGCCTGCCGCGGCGATCGCGGCCACCGTCTTGGCTGAGCACGGTGGTGCCGTCCGCCCGAAGCCTTCCGCTACGCCCCGCCCGGGCCTCCCGGCACCCGTGTACCGGGTCCAGCGCTACGAAACCGCTGACCTGGTTTATAGCTCCGCTACGGGCGGCGCTGGCGGCGCACACGAGGAGTCCGCCGTGGGCGCTGCGTGCGAGGTTGGATACGCCGTCGCTGAGTCCTGGTACAACAACACCACCCAGGGCCTCTTGCGTGAACTGGTCGCCGACCGGCCCTTCCTGCCGCAGGAAATCGACCGCGTCCTCCTAAAGGACTGCGCTCAGCGGATCGGGGAGCAGAAAACCGACTATCAGGGCATCCGCCGGGAACTGCGCCGGGCCTTCTGGGAACGGCTCGACCAGCTCAACTAGAGTTCAAGACACCGTCAGATCATCCGCACATTGAGGCCATAGGGGGCCCGCATTGGATCTTCCATACATTCTGTCCGAAGAATACGTCACTTAGACCGCGAAGCTCTTACGCCGCTACTACGTGGGGAAGGACGACAAGACGGGGCTGCTGAGTCCCGAAGTCACCGACGAGGTCGCCAAGCTCCTGACCGGCATCCCCGCGGACATCAAGATGAGCGACCTGACCCCGGAGAAAGCCCAGGCGACCTTCGGCCAAGGCTCTCCCGCCTACGACCCGTGGTACATCCTCCGCGCCGCCGACGCACCCCGCTGGGGCGTCGGTCCAACAACCGCCAGCAAAATCCTGCACCGCAAGCGACCGCACCTCATACCCATCTGGGAAGTCGTCATCGGTAAACGCAGCCCCGGAACCAGTGGCTGAACTGGCACACACTCCTCCAGCCCGGCAGCCCAAGGACGACGTCGTAGAGCGCTACCTCGCGTCGGTAAGCTGACGTTTCAAGCTGAACTGGTCATTGATTGGAGGCCGTTTATCTGTCCTTGATTGCTGAGCGTCTTCGAGCATCTCTGTGACCCCGGCCTTCCCGCCACGCAGGCAGGAGCTCGTTCAGTTGCTTCTACTTGCGCAATTACAGTGTTTCCGCGCGGTAGCCGATCCGCTGCCCTTGAAGCCATACGCCCAGGGTTCGCTCATGCGGGGACTTCGCACGGCGCGCAGGCAGCCGGCCTTCTCCCGGGAAGAAGGCGACAACTTCGGCCATTCTGCCCGGCTTCCGGTGCCGCGCCGAGGCAAGGGCTTCCTCATGCTCCCCGCAGATGCCAGGGTCCTATCGGACGGCGATCTGCATGTGGTACCGGCACCACGGTGACGAGAGCCGAGTCCGGCGCCGCGATCCTGAAAGGCAGAAGGCCCCGCCGGTACATGTTGAGCCGCCCGGGGGTGGAAGCCGCGTGGTCCGGCCCCAGGGCCGGGAGGAACCGGACAAGCCCCACCGTTTCGCGTACGACTACTGAGACAGCGTCTTGGGAGTCACGGGCTGCGAAGACAGGGACACCGTCGATCGTGTGAGACGTGGACCTAAGTGGAAGAACCGCTTCGTATTTGGAAGTTTCGTTGCGCCTATTGAGAGTTCTGCCAACTACACCGTGCATCCATATTCTTCGGGCTTGGGCGCGTCTTGTTCCTGTGCCCTTACTGGGCAGCCATTCCGATTGGTCCTTCAACGCGCGGCCTTTTTTCGCCCCTACGAGGAAGGCCTCCCATCCCAAGTATCACCTTCTGCGGCGCGTACTCTTGGCGTTCGCGGCCCGCACGTAGTCCTCCAGCTCGGAGATGCTAATTATAGGAGTTTCAGACGTGGACATCCGGGCGGAGAGCAGCCGCTCATCCACCACCACGAGGGGAAGGACGGTCCAACTTCCCCTGTGCGCGTCGATGCGGAGTTCATTTAGTGTGGGAGCAACATGTCTCCGAACCCAGTCCGCTCTGAGTGCAAGTCGTTTCACTGCCGCCTTGTCGGACGTGAGCAGGTTGTCGATCTCGTTGGCCAGCTCGGCAGGGGTCCTAGCGACTTCAAAGTCCTTGGCCTCGACGACGTAGATGCGCCGGTTGCGTTCGTCGACCCCGATGGCATCGATGTCGCCCAGATTGACTCCGTCAATGTTCCTGAAGTCATGACGGCCTATACGGCTAAGACGACACCTCACCCCAGTCAATCCAGCTGCCTTGAGGCCGTTTGCGACGGCTAGTTCGAAGGAGTCGCCTTTGGCGCTTCGAATCTTGTTCAAGGCGGCCTTCATAGGTTTCGTCTTGGCTTGCAACCTGCCTGTGTTGAACTGTTCCAGCCAGAATGAAGCTGTTTGCCACAACCGGCGCCGGCCAGCGGTTATTCGCGTTGCATCGTGGGGGCCGGTTTGTAGCAGGGGCCGCCTAAGGTAGGACAGGTCACGGTTGAAGCGCCATGGGAAAACGGAAGGGCCGGATTTCCAGTATTCCGCTGCTGTGGAGGCCCTGGAGCTCAATGTGAGGGCATTGAGAAGCGCCTCGATCTTGACCTTGTCCCATCCGACATCTGTCGTAAGTTTCTCTCGGATGTCTGCCCGGTTGACCGTGAAAACGTCTTTGAAGCCGTCATTGTCTCCAAGGGAGATGATTTGGCCGCAGGCTTCTGCCAGATCCGTGAAGGAGAAACCGAATTCAAGCTCAGCCAGGGCATCCGCATCCGGCAGGGAGTAGAGGTCCTCATCGTCTACATCTTTTAGGTGAGTGGCGAGGGCAGCCTCAAACGTCAGCTGTGCCCGGGTGTCGCCAAATTGGGTGAGTGCGCGGTGGTACTTGTCTTCGTCCCGTGAGATGCCCAGTCGTCCGGAGCCAAGTATCGACACCTCGGCGTCGGAAATGTTGTGCCGGATGGCGTCGGACAGCATGCCCTTGTTGATGATCTCGCTCCCGAGGGCGAGCATGTGGTCGTACGTCTCGTTGGTGAGCGGAAGGCTTCCTGTGGGCCCTACCGCTGTGACGTATTCAATGAGGAAACGGCTCGCCAACGATGAGGCGACGGCTTTAGTTTGTTGGTCTTGAAGCTTCAGAACCTGGTTGTCGCTTGCTCCGAAGCACGCCAAGCGCGCACGCAGTTGCGCAGGCTCCCGTGCGGTTTCGGAGCTAAGGGCCTCGTCCAGGGTGATCAGCTTTTCCAGGACCCCCTGCCTGCTCAGGGCGCTGACTGTTTCGTGGAGCTGATCCATCAGCCACCGGGTGACCTGGTCGTTGAGGAAGCTAGTCCGTTGATCTTTGCCGACCGGGCCCGGCAAGAGGCCTTGCTGCTCTGTAAGAAAGTCGCCCAGGGCGTCCAAAACTTTGGCGACAGGAGCAGGCTGGAGCCGGCGTGCCTCGGGGAGGTTGCCGGGATATTCGGCTACTAGGTTCCCGCCATCGTAGACATGAATCATCTGCTTGTGGCCGGGAGGAGCCACCCGATCCAGCAGGACGTTCATAACTGGACTTGCAGGCTCGTCCGAAGCCAAAGTATCAAGCAGTGTCGATACCAGATCACGGTCGAGGTAGTTGGGCGGATCGTCGACCGCAGGCGGGGGAGGAGCGCTGAAGCTCAGCGTTATACGCCCGGACTCGGTCATCTGCGCCGAAATCCACCGCCGTTCGTCTTCGCGGCCGGCGGGCGATCCCGTCCCGGATGGACGCGTGGTGAGGTCGACTTCGAGAATGCTGTTGTCATCATTGGGTGTCAGCAACAAAGGGTGCACTGTCATCAGTTGCCAAAACCAGTAGGCCACCGCCTGTCCGAGATCATACGAAGATGTCGCGGTTCCACCGGGGTCCTTCCCCAGACGTACCCATAGAGTGCTGTCGCCAGCTTCGACGATAGTTGATGCCTCCGAACGCCCAAGGACCAGGTAGATCGGTGCTGAATCGCGGCCATGAATGGCGTACGCCTCTGACAGGACCCTCGCTGTGGGGTCGACTACCCAATGGCGGTCGATTCTCCGGTAGTTGTCAACCCTCAGCTGTTGTCCGTAGCCCACTTCAAAACTGATCATGGTAGGCCGGGATTCGTCGCCCATGTAAAAGCTGTCGTGGTGATCCCGGTAGAAGGAAAATACGTCGACAGCAGAAAACGCCAAGACCCGCACGTCCCGTTCAAGGCGTTCTCGGGCAAGGGCGAAGTACCAGAGGGTCGTCGTATCGGTGCCCGGAGATTGGAGGATTGTTTCCAGATCATCGATTGAAAGGAACAGGGTAGGCGTAGAGCTTTCCGTGTTCGGGATCCCGAACGCCATGTCCCTGCCGACCCCTTGATGGGCAACGATCCGAAGCGTCTTTTCCGGCAGTGTGTCGGATGCTGAGAATATTTCGTGAATGCGTTCAGAAAGCTCAGGTGCCCGCCAGGGCTGAAAAATTGCCGAAGGGTTGTAGTCGGTCAGGTCATCCACCAGGCAAATGACGTCAAGTGTCTTGTCCTGGTCGAACGCCGTGATGCTGCGGAGGTACCCGTCTCCGGACTCGGTGAACTCCAGCGGTTCGTCCGGTATTGACTGAAGAAGCTTGCGGGCCTCGTGTGCGGTGACGTCACGCAGAGCGTCAGCCAGGGCAGCAGAGCATCCCCACTCGTAGCTTTCGCGGATGATGTGGTGACGGAGGCACGCCAGCAAGTGTCCGGGAGATGCCAGCGTGAGTACGGATCCGGACCTGATCAGCGGCTTGAGGATGATCCCGTCGTCGATGAAATCGCCCTGGCGCCAATCAGGAATTTCGGCTCCGTTTTGAACGAGTTTGTCTTCTAGGTACTCCCGCACGTAATCCGGCAGGCCAGCCCAGAGCCGCGTTGAATGGAACTGGACGTAAGCGGACAGATCAGCAAGTCGCTCGGCGCTTGGAACAGACACCGACTGGTCCCGATGCAGGTTCACGAAACCGCGCTCAAGCCCTGCGTTGCTGGTGACGCTGTCACTGAGGTCCAGCAGGCACGCCGCAAGCGCTTTGACGCGTACGACATATCCGGCAGGGAACGTATCCTCAGCGGAACCGATCACTCCTGCCAACAACGACGAGGCGGTGCGGGCGCCTCCTCCTTCCGAGATCCCTTCCAGAACGCGCCGTGCGCCGCCGGTGTAAGGCACCTCGGTAACGTAGATCCCTTCATAGGCATCTTCTTGCCGACGAACGTCGGCCCCGGAAACGAAGGGATCCGCCAACAGCTTCTTTACTGTCGAGGAGGAGAGGCGCCGGGCTTGGGGCCGGGCAGGAAGGCGTGCTGCTGCCGCTGCCAACCTCTGGAGTCGGGTTAGGAAATGCACGTTGGCCGCAATGAGCTGCAAAGAGCTGGCTGCTGCTAGTAGCGCAGGGCCGTCCACTTCGTCCCAGGTTCCGCCTTGCGGAGTGATGTTCGGAACCCGTGCTTGCACCAAGTGCTCAGCCCATTCCATGCCATCAGCATCGGCCATAGAGTCTTGCAAGTGATCCCCCTTATTTCGCAGTTTCAGCATTTCACAGTGCATCAACGGTCTCTGGGCGACACGAGGTGGGGAGTAAAACTGGTAGGGCGAGGCCCGGTCAGGCTCGTTGGAAGGTAACGAAGTACATAGGGCGCCGGGATCGCTGCTTGGATATGTAATGCGCTCGAGCTGCTCCACATCTCAACTACCGCCATCAAGAGCTCACTCGTTCACGACTAACCGGCAGAAGTAGGGCCGCTGCTCGCGAAGCCCTAGGGCGTCTCATTTTCGCGGTGACCCCGTACGTCCCGCTGCCTTACATCGTGGTCATGTTGCTGTTCTTGGTTTTTCGTCGAGGAGTACGCCGGCATCCACTGCTGGCTGGACGGGCCCGTGCGGTACGCGGTCGTCCATTCCCCGGGACGTCGCGGGACTGCTGAAGGTTTGATTGACACTTTGACCTGTGGGGATTTGATCCTTGCGGGTGAAAGGATGTTCACCATGCCTTCCCCGAAGGGCTCCGCCGCGATGCCGTCGCGGTTGCCCGCAAGGGCGAAGCGCTCATGACCCAGATCACCAAGTACTTCGACGCCTCACCGGTTGCCCTGCACAGGTGGATGAAGATCGCCGAAAAAGAAGACGGGGTGAAGTCCGGAGCGGTGTCCGATGACGCTGCGAAGCTGCGGGAGGCTAACAAGCGCATCCGGCTCCTGGAACAGGCGCGGTGCCTGGCGGCTGGTCCAATCCACGGTCAACCGGGGTAGGGGTATCGACACAGGTGCCGAATCGCAGATCCGCGCACGGTCCACCCACCCTTGTCGGAACCATGTGGTGGAATTGCGTACGTGACTGCGACGACGACCCCGCCCGATGACATTTTGGAGCGCATTTGCCGTGAGAACCTCGCTGTGTACCGTGAGTCACAGGGCCGGCTCCAGGAGGACGTCAGCCAAGAGGCGCAAGTCGCCCATGACTATCGCGGGCGTCTCGTGTACGAACTCCTTCAAAATGCGGATGACGCACTGGTGGGCGTTGCGAGGACCGAGGACAGGGCCTTGTTTCGACTCACCGATGAGGAGCTGTGGGTTGCCAACACGGGGCGCCCCTTCACCGAGGCCGATATTCGGGGACTGTGCGGCCTTGGAGCCAGTTCCAAGGCCCAGTCAGACGGTCCTAAGCGTGCCAGCATCGGTCATAAGGGGTTGGGCTTCAAGTCGGTCCTCGAAATCACTGACAGCCCCGAGGCCTACTCAGAGACGGTGAGTTTCCGACTGGGACGGGAGCAAGCGGAAGCGCAGGTGTCTCTGCTCTGGAAGGAGTATGACCGCGGCAAGGTCCGCGGGGTGCCGGCGATGCGGTTCCCGTGGGCGATCGCCGAGGTGCACAAAACTTGGGACGAGCTCCGTGCAGCCGGCTATCACAGCGCCTTTCGATTCCCGTTCCACGAACGCGTCAGCTCCGAACAGAAGGCAGCACTCGCGCATCAATTATTGAACCTTCCGATGACCAGCGTGCTCTTTCTCAAGCACCTTGAAGAAGTGGTCATTGAGGTTGCGACCTCCAGCGAGAAGTCAGACCGTCAGTGGCTCTTGGAGAGGCACCGAGTGACCTCCGCTGGCGTCGAGCAGTGCGCCGGCCTGACGGAGTCGGGCCTCTTTAGAGTCGACTTGGTCAACCGGGAAGGTGCGGGTGACCGCTACTGGGTCGCTCACGACGGCAACGTGCGAATCGGCGACCACCGCGATGGCTTGACCGGGCCCGCATGGGAAGGCGTGGACGTCACCGAGGTGTCAGTCGCAGTCCGGGATGCCGAGGACCCCCAGATCAAGACGGAAGACCGCCGGTTTCACGTCTTCCTGCCTACACAGGAGCCTTTATCCTGCTCGCTACTGGTCAACGGCGCCTTCACGACCGATCTTTCCCGCCAGCGCGTTAAAGTTACGCACACCGCGTCGAACTACAACGGGTATCTCGTACGCCGCGCAGCCGAGACATTCGTGCAGACGCTCATGCCTCACCTCCTTGCCGAGGGTGGCCCACGTTACGTCCTGCGAGTTCTGGATCGAGACGAAAGCGACGCCGGGTCGGCCGGCGGGCTCCTCGCCGAGGCCATTGCTAGCGCAATGACAGGTGCCCGCTTCCTGCCATCAGGACCGAATGAACTCGCCCTCAATGAGGCGGTTTTTCCATCGCCCGTTCTCGACGCGGCGGGGTCCGACTTCGCTGACCTGCTCAAGGCGGACTGCGTTGTGAACGGCAGACAATTCCCTGATCCCGAGTTCTGTGAAGGATCGCTTGCCAGGGTGTGTGCGGCCTACGGGTCAGTGGCACTCAGCCCGATTGACTCACTACGCGCCCTCGCGCACAACCTCGACACAGGGAAGGCAGCGTTAAGACCAGGCCCCGACTCTCGTTATCGGGTTGACCCTGTACTTGATCTCTGCGCGCTCCTCTGGGAACGATCTGGCGCGGCGGATCGACAGGCCTTGGAGAAAAGCGCCCGGCTGGAACCGGTCTTCCCTGTCGGCGAGAACGACGATGGCACCGTCAGGCGGATAACCCTGGAAAGTGAAAGTGCGTTTTACCCGCCGCGCTCTTCCGCAGAGAAACTTCCCCTTCGTAAGTTGCAGTTCCTCGCACATGCGGTCTGCTGGGGCACCCTCGGCAGGACCGAACAGAGGTCGGTGCTGGAGCGCCAGATGAAGGCCTGGGACGCGCTCTTCGACATCAAAGAGTTCCGCTTCGAGGAGGTCATGCGCGCCGCAGTCCTCCCAGGTCTCACGCGCACCGCCGCGGCCGATGCCGAGTTGCGGGAGTCAAACCGCACCATCGAAGCACTCGCCACGATCTGTCGGTTGGCCGGAAAAACCACCAAACCCGACCAGCCCCTCCCCATGGGCCGACTGGGTTCGGACCGAGCGTTCTTCAATCTCAGCCGCCTTGACGTTCCGTGTCGAGCCGATGCCACCGGCGAGCTGACCTGGGCACCGGCCCATCAGGTCTACTTCGGAAGCGACTGGGTTGGAGATGACTCGGTCGAGGCGATCGTTGAAGCGATGGCCGCTGCGGGCGAGGTCATGCAAGTCCGATTCCTTGCATCGCCCGACGTGTTCGCCGAGTTCTCGTCCACCATCGGGGTCAACGAGGAAGACGACGCGAGTCCAGCGGCAATCGATCCCGACGAGGGAGAAGTCGACCTCGATGACGACACCGACGAAGCACTTGAGACGACCGTCGATGATCGGTGGCGCAACTTTTTCGCTTGGCTCGGAGTCAGCCGCGGTTTGAGACTGATCCACTTTCACGACGTTGACGACACCGGGACCGGGTGGACAAACACGAAGGGTCTAGGTCTCCCTGGTGGTTGGGCATTCTCAGGCCTGGACAAGGTCTGGTCCGAATACCAAGCGGATCTCGTCGGGGCACTCTCGTCCGATCCACGGTGGGAGCAGACGGATCACTATCTCTACCAGGTTCACAATCTTGATCGGCTCGATGAGATCGCCAGGGTCGCCCTCCGCAGGGACAACGACGTGGCCGAGAAACTGCTCGACCACCTCGTTCGCAACTGGAACACCTACGCCCGCCACACCCAAGCCCAGTTGGCATTCGTCGGAGCCGGCAAATGGCCGTCGTCGCGCACGGCTCCACCGCGAGCAACGTCGGAAGAACTCGTCAATGCTGGCCCAGATCTATGGCTCTACCGACTTCGTCACCACGCGATTTGCCCCACGAGCCATGGCCCGCGGCGTCCAAACCAAAGTTGGCGTCGATCCGAGGAGCTCGTTCGTCGTCTGGGCCGCAGTGGGCGCGACGCCGACGACTACCTTCCTGTCCTCAAACAACCGACGGGGGTGCCGACGTCGACACTCCGCGCTTGCCTCGACGAACTACAAGTCCGCGGCGAGCTCACTCCGGCCGCGTTCACTGTCGAGGATGCACACGATCTCTGCGTACGCATCTCGCACATCTACCCGTCGGGTATCACCGACCAGGCACTGCGCTCGGAACTGCGGCCGATCTACCGCCAGATGTTCGAACTCCTGGTCGGCAGCACGGTGAACAAAGGGGTGCCACTCAGTGGCACCCCGCTCGCCGCGCGCACGGCGAGCGGGTGCGAGTTCCTCGCCGCCCGAGACGTCGTGTACGCGTCGGTGTCAGGCAGCCGAGAACGGAGCGGTGTGCAGGACAAGGTGCCGTTGTTCGTTCTTGAGGCCGAGCCGGGAGCACTTCGTCCGCTCCGCGAGCTCTTCGGAACCCCACTCCTTGAGAGCGCGTTGGAGTGGTCGGCGATGCCGGGCGAGACTGCTCTTGAAGCATCCGGCCTCGGCAGTTTCCACCAAGGACTCCGAGACCTGATCCCACCGCTACTCGCCCGCCTCAGTGCCGATCGAGCTGACCGGAGTAGGGCCGACCAACGGGCCTTGACTGAATTCGCTGAGAAGTTGGAACCCGTGGAGTCGCTCAGTCTGAGCTGTTCATTCCGCGGGCAGAACCTCGGTCAGATTCCGCAGCGGACGTACCATGTGCGGCGCTCCGAGGACTCGGGATTCCAAGGCTTCGCCGTGTGGGCCGGCCCTGCATGGCCGCCGATAGCGGAGGACGCTCATACCTTGGCTATGGCACTCGCAGAGACCTTGGAGGTCAACACTGTCGAGACCTTCTTGTCGTTCATCAACGCGAACCCCGCGCAGCGACAGCAACTTCTCGATCTGGCCGGCGCCGCGGAGAAGTTGGAGGAGGTGCAGCAAGACCTTGCCGATCTCGGAGGTGACGCTTATCAGGCCGAACAACTGGCAAACCGCACAGAAGGCAACGAGCTCGACACGACAGACGGCGAGTCAACAGAAGCGGCCACCGGGCACGCAGACCGGACCCCTCCCGCTGCGACCCGTGCCGCTCCGCGTATCCCGCTGCACCGCTATGAGGACCTCCTGATAGACGGAGAAGTCATCCGCATCGAGGGATCAGGTCCCCAACACGAGACCACAGGAAGCAACGGTCAACCTGGAGCCGCAGGTGACGGACATGGTGACCAAGCGGGTGATTCTTATGGCGCGCCAAGGGCAGCCGCCGGCACCGACCTGAATGAACTTGACCGACTTGGCATGCGTGTAACCTTCGCATTTGAGGAGCGACGATTCGTCGGGCAGAAGACCGTCGTACTCCCAGGAGAGACGCCCTCTGAGAATGCGGACGTGCTAATTGTCGACGTCAGCTCGCCGGAGATGATCGTAGCCGCTATCGAACAGTCCACCGTGGTCGAGCAAGTGTTTGACCAGCTCGCTGAGCTGGGCATCAGCGAGCTCTACCCCGGCTTCGACGTCCTGACCATTAAGGGTGGTTCAATCGATCGAATGATTGAACTGAAGTCGTCCGGAGTTGACGCGCAAGTTCAAGCCATGAGTTGGAATGAGTGGAAGACGGCCGGGGGCGAACTAAGAAGTCACTTCTGGCTCTACCTCGTCGGCAATCTTCGCGCGGATCTCGAAAACGCCCCACCCTTCGTGAGAGCCGTTCAAGACCCATTCGGGACACTTGCCTCCTCAAAGTCGGAAGACGTCATACGCAAGCGGACCGTTCAACTCCGAGTACGCGAGTTCGCCGCTGCCGATCAACTCACCCTGGAGCTGCGATACGAGGAAGAGGCGCCAGCCTAGGAAGACACCTGAGCAGGATGGCCAAGTCCACCGTTGCCTCGCTCCTCGACCCCTGCAAAGAATCTCATTGACCGAGGGGGCCGGGGTGGCTTCATCTGCTCCTCGTTAAAGGCGCCGAACCTGCCACTTACATGCACGGAGAGACAGCATCGGCAGCCAATGATGACGCTCTGTTTCACCGGCAGGTACTCGAAGCGTGGCGTCGGCTGTGCGGTTCACAACAGCGATATGATCGCGGAATATCAAAACGGCTTGCCCAGCCATGGCTGGTCGACGTTGGGGGTTCGTCGGAAGGGAAAAGCGTGGGTGGGTTCGTCGCCGAGCAAGGATGCCGTGTGCCATGGCGCACCTCGGGTCTCGTTGATTCGATAAATGCCATCGGCTGCAGTCTTGTGCCCGCCATGCCTAAGAAACTGCCAGCCGGATCCATCGCGGTCGCGGTCGGCGACAGGTAGGGGGACGCATGGGTTTTTGGCATACCGGATACATGGAGTTTCATGAGCCGACAGGAGAAGGAACTGGCCATCTCGTTAGTGTGTTGCCGGACCTGTTTCCCTGCCTGACATGTGGTGTGGAATTCTCCACCGAACCTGACCTGCGGGTGCATACCTTTGAGGGACATCGCATACAGCGGCCCGTTTTGGTGTTGAAGGGACGGGAATGTGGCAGGAGCCGCCTGACCATTACCGGCGAGACTGCGGCTGAAGATTGGGCGATTCGCAGCGCTGAAACGATCACCCTAAACGGCGCTCGTACATCCGTTGCCAGCGCTGCCAAGGTTTTGTCGTCGACGCGAAGTGGCGTTGTCGATGTGACGCTAGCGAACCGAGACGTGGTTCAGTCCTTCCAATTCGAGTTCACCCTCGCTGATGAGGACGATCTCAATGGCGTGGATGCTGCCTTGGCACGGTTGATCGACGGAGGTGAGTTGAGTGTTCGCGCCATCGACGACTTTATTATGCGCTCGAAACGATACCCGACGTCCGGCAGGTATCTTTCCGGCCTGGCGAATTATTTATACGGCGTCTTGGCCCGCGAAGGTGTCACCGCGTTAGGAGTCCGCGACGAATCGCATGATGGCGGTGGTTATCAGGGCAAATACGACCAGGCTGTGGGACTCCTGGGAAGTTTTGATCGTCCGCCAGCTGAGGCTATTTGCGGCATAGTTGCCTTCCACTACAACCAGTTTGAACGCGCCATGACCAAGACTAAGAGTCAACGCGTCGCCGAAGTTTCGCTCCGCTTTCAGGCGCTTGTAAAGGGGGAAATTTGGATGCCCGGCGATCTGTCACAGTCGTCGCATACAAGCTTGGACACGGCGCTCAGCGACTCAGTGATCGAACAAGTCCTGGGGTGGAGCGCTCTGCCGCTTGACGGCACCGCAGTAGGCGATATTGCTGACCTGACGGCCAACATAGGTGCACAGCGACCAAACGACGCTTTCAAGCTGCACATAATCGCTGCAGAGCATGCATATGCTGCAGGCGACATCGCCTCAGCCAAGCACTATGCAGAACACCTTCGCCACAGTCGTCTCACCGAGGGCTGGTACGCAGGCTTTCGAGAACGAGTTCAATTTCAAGGAGTTTCAAAATAGTGACTACAAACACCGCATCCGAAGGGGCTCTGCCCGAGGAGGCCCCTGACTCGACCGCGAACCAGGACTCCATGGCCACCGGGGCGCAGTCGCGTAGTCAGGGCGGTGGGGAGAAGACCGGGGCGCAGTCGCGTACCCAGGGCGGTGGGGAGAAGACCGGGGCGCAGTCGCGTACCCAGGGCGGTGGGGAGAAGACCGGGGCGCAGTCGCGTACCCAGGGCGGTGGGGAGAAGACCGGGGCGCAGACGCGTAACCAGGGCAGCAGCAAGAAAAAGGAGCGGCCCAAGACTGTCCTCGGTTTAATTGAGTTCGCGTACGGGGAAGAGGGCCGCAAACTGAACCTTGTGCGCCGGGACTTGCAGGAGCTTTCCCTGCAACCCAACGCCAAGCAAGCTGAGATTGACACTGTTCAGCGATTGGCCGCTGACGATCCGTTCCTTGCGGTGCCGCTCAGTTTACTAAGCGCCGTGGCGGAGCTTGGTGCGGAGCCGCGTGTCCGTCGTCACATCCTGGACCTGGTTTTGGTGGCTTTCGGGAGCCACAAGCTCTTTAGGAGGCGAATGGAACGGCTGGTTGAGCCGCAGGCCCAAGACTTTCTTACTGCCCATGAAGTGAACGAGGCGGTTAAGGCACTCACGTTCGATGCACTCGGATTTAAAATGCCGTCCGAATTCAGTGAAGCGACGCGGGAGCGGCTGCGATGGAACGCGGTCACGGCAGTTGAGCTTTTCCACGTTCTCCATGGACACAGAACGGCAGATCAGTTTATTGAGGATATGACCGCACTGTTCTGGAACGCGGAACCTGTGCAGAGCACCTCCAAAGCAGCTGCAATGCTCGTAGCTGCCAGAAATACCGACGCGTTTAGCCAGCTGTCGCGGCACTTTGAAGTTCGTCTACGTGAATCGAAGCGAGAGACAGACAACGCACTTGCTCGGATTCGGACGCAAGAACTCTGGGCCATAGAGGCCGAAGCTTTCAGTAAAAAGCAATCGGCTGAGCTGGAGGATGCGAGAAAACGCATGGCTGAATTGGTCGCAGACGTCAATCATCTGTCCCAACGACTCTCCGCAGAGCAAAGCAGCCGTGTAGTGGACAAGAGCCACCATGTCGATGACTACGAAGCACTCCGGACGCAGGTTATCCGGCGACTAACAACCCAGGTCGAGCTTCTCAGCGACGGACTTCACGCGCTACGCAATGGAAGCACAGGTGTGGCGGAGGAGTTCGTTGACCGGGCTTTGAGCGCAATTACCGGTGAGGTCACGCGCCTCAAAGATCTTGATGGAGGGGTGCAGTGACTGTAGGTTTTGACTTCGGAACCACCAACAGCTTGGTATCTGTGGTGGTCGGTGATCGCGTTATCGACGTCTTTGATGAGGAGGGCCGCCCCCATCCTTCCGTTGTCCGTTACGAGGGCGAGGACGTTATCGTTGGCAGAGAAGCGCGCCATGCGTTAGAGGAAGTCGGGCTTGGGGTCTACGGCAACACGGTGCGTTCGCCGAAGTTCCTCTTAGGGCAGGAGGCCGTCAGCGTCGGTGGTGTCGACCGCAGCCCTGTCGACATCGTTGCGGACGTGATTCGACATGTCCGGACTGAGTCGCGCCAAAGCCGCCAACGTCAAGTCTTGGGAGAGCTGGATCGCGCAGTAGTCACTATCCCTGTGAATATGAACGGCCCGAGACGCGCGGCCCTCCGTGAGGCGTTCGCCCGGGAAGGAATGTCCGTGGCTCAGTTCGTTCACGAACCGCTCGCCGCGCTGTACGGCCACCTGCGCGGCGCCTCGGACCCTGAAGGTGAGATCCGGGGACTCATGCGACGGAATGTACTTGTTGTTGACTGGGGTGGCGGAACACTCGACCTCACACTGTGCCGAATCGAACCCGGTCGCATCCTTCAACTCCGCAACGGTGGGACGGACAACGTGGGCGGCGACAAGTTTGATGAAGTCATCCGCGACGAGGTAGTCGCTAAGTTCTCCGTTCAGCAGGGTATCTCAGCATCGGACCAGCCGACCCGAGACGCACGACTACGCCTGCTGCAAGACGCCGAACGGAACAAGATCGAGCTCTCAGAGCGAGCCAGCGTCACGTTCTACAGGCCGAGCTACTTCCCCGTCTCCGGCACTACACTAGAATATTCACTGTCCCGGCAGGAACTGGATGGGATCACCCGACCACTTGTGACCTCAGGCATTCGAGAAATTGAGTCGCTGCTAGAAAGTGTCGGCATGGCTCCCGCCCAGGTGTCGCTTTGCCTGGTCGCGGGTGGTATGGCTGCGATGCCCAGCATCCGCAGCCGGTTGCACGAACTGTTCGGGCCGGAGCGGGTCCTCGTCCCGGGGAACAGTGCAACGCTTGTTTCCCAAGGAGCGGCGTGGATCGCCCATGACTCGCAGCGGCTGGTCCTGGCAAAGCAGATTGAGCTGGAAATGGCACGTGGGTCGAGGCTTCCACTCTTACGGGCCGGAACCGCGATGCCACTTGATGGCGAGGTGCGCCGGGAACGATTCCACCTGTACTGCACGGACCCGACTGACGGTGTAGCGAAGTTCTCCATCGTGGCGCCCTCCGAGCTTGCCGAACAACCTCAAGCAAGTGATCCTCGAACGTCGCTTGGCATCGTGACCATTAATGTGGACAAGACTGCACCACCCTTGGTCGAGCGACTCGAACTCGAAGTCGAGGTTGATGACGACCTTATTTTGTCTGTCAGTGCCATGTCCAAGCAGCACGGCGACCAGGCTGGCGCATCTTACTTCGACTTGGAGTTTGGCATCGGGCTCCCTGGAAGCAATGACCTCGGCTCCGTCGATGTTGCCGACATGGACGTCTGGGTGCCAAATGACGGTCTCGTAGCCCGTGCCAACGTTGCAGACCAGCAGGACACACGGCTGGTTCCCGGGGACGTGTTGTATCAGCACAACCCTTCGGCCTTTTCGAGGCATTCAGACCAAGCCACCGGAGAGCAACTTATCGAACATCTCTACTACACGCCATGTGCAGTCTGTAAGCGTCAGTGGGGCGACCCTGCTTGTAGGTGCGCCTCGGTGGCCTGAGGATGGCGTCACAGCAAGTCGTTGTACGCGTAGTGGATGGCGCGTCCGTTGTCGAGGAATCCATTCGACGGCCCGTTCGGCTGACCCCGGACGGGTACGCCGGCATCGTTTACGCCGGAGCAGTTTACCCGGTGTTCGCAGACAACGTGGTCAACATTTCTGGAGCCTCGTGGGAGGTCGAGGACTGTAACCGGTTCCTCTTCGCCGGCGTTGCTGTCCCGTATGCGCCGAAAATCGATGACGCGGCAGCGCAGCAGGAGTTTAGAGGGTTCCGCGGTGAGTGGGACATTGAGACTAATCGCTTTGGTCACTACCTGGTCTTCAACGCCTCGGAGCGACTTGCGGCCGCCGTCGTCGATGCACTGGAAGCGGGAGGCGTCTCCGTACAGCGATGGGATGTCAGCCACCGGCCGGCGAGTGACGGCAAGTTCTATGACTGGTTCGCCCGTCTCCGGGAGCAGGGAACCCATGACGATGTCATGTCCCGAGTCTCGACGGTATTCTCGCCCACGTCGGCCGCCCTGACTGTTGATATTGCACCAACCCCGGTAGTAACGCGTATTGAGGACCTCGCAGCTCAGGTCGAGCAACTGCTGGAACTCACGGTCGACCTCAGAGCCAGCCTCAACGCGTCAGAGAGCGAAGCTGCACTCCTCCGCCAGAGGCTGGAGGAGGCGACCGGCCGCGAGTCCAAACTGGCGGGAGATCTCGATCGGGCGCTGGAGCATCAAAAATCGCTGCACATTCGGATTGTTGAGTTGGGCCGCGCCCCGGAGCACACAGCCGACACAAAGGCCTTCATAGCGAAGCAGTCGGAGACCGAAGAATTTCTCGAGTTTGCTCTGGCCGAAAACTCCGATCTCCACAACAGTCTCGCAAACTTTCGGAATGAAGCAGAGCGAAGTGATTCAAGGATCCTGACCTTGGAGGCCACATTAGCCGGCCTTCAGGAGAGGCTCGAAGAACTCGGGGGACAGGAACGAGAGCGCCGTCGAGCTGCTGCCGCTCATGTCGCGCCTCGCCGCGGCGTTCCGGGGTTCCTGGACACGGCGTTTGCGCGGCTTTCCTTCGTTCTCGACAGTGTCGAAGTATTGGCCAATATCGACGCACCCGCGTCGGTGCTCCGGGCACTCGTGCAGATTGATATGGGGCAGATCGTGGGGAAGGATCTTGAAGGCATGCGCGGATGGCGAGAAGTCTCCAAGCTTGCTACCGGGATCGCTGGCAGCGAGGATATGGGCCGCGTTTACTACAAGCCAGACGGCAACTGTGTCCTGGTCAGTGTTCACGTCAAACAGGACGACAAAGAACAGCGCCGCCATATAGAGCGACTTAGGTCCCTTTGAGGTGGCGCTACCGAGCGGCGGCATCAGGCCTGCAAAAGGGCACGGGGTCATAAAGGACCACTTAGCTTGTCCATGAAGGGGACTTCCATGGGCTGCTGGTGCCCAGCACTACGCGGGGAGCAGAATGGGCCTTGGTACCAAGTTGCTTGTCCATCTACAGTCTGTCTGTTGTGACGTCGGAGGGGGGGCCTGCTTGTTCCGGAGCTCCCGTCCGCACATTGAGTTGGACAGTGTCGGTCCCGGACTCCGTACCCGCGTTCCGGAGCGGAATTCTTCCTCGCCCGGAGTGGTTCCAGCAGTATGGCCCTTCCCCTTCCTCGGATTTCCATTCTCGACCGTGCCAACGCCCGGGACGGGTTTCCTGCTGCGGACGCCCTGAACCGGGTGCTGGAACGGGCCCAGCGGGCCGAGGAATGGGGTTACCACCGCTTCTGGGTCGCAGAGCACCACGCGGTGCCAGGCATCGCCGGTTCCGTTCCGGCCGTGCTGATGGCCGCCGTTGCTGCCCGGACGCACTCCATCCGGGTCGGTTCAGGAGGCATCATGCTTCCCAACCACCAACCACTCGTGGTGGCCGAACAGGCGGCCACACTGGAGGCTCTGCATCCCGCGCGGATCGACTTGGGCGTTGGCCGGTCTGTCGGTTTCACCCCGGCAGTCCGGAATGCGCTGCGCGCCGGGAAACAGGACGCGGAGCGGTTTGAAGACCAGCTGGCCCAACTGCTTGCTTACCTGTCCGGGGCCGCGCCCATCACTGCCCGGCCGCGGAACGATTCGGCTACACCGGTATTCGTGCTGGCCACCGGTTCGGGAATCGATGTTGCAGCCCGTGCCGGCCTGGCTGTGGTGCTGGGCGGTCCAGCCGTGTTCCGGACGGATCAGAACGGCACACTCCCGGCGCTGGAAAGGTACCGCTCACAGTTCCGTCCATCACGCTGGTTCGAGCAGCCCTTCATCCTGGTTTCCGCGAACGTAGCAGTGGCCGCCACCCGCCAGGCGGCGAGGGAACTGCTTCTGCCCGAAGCCGTCGCGCTTGCCCGCTCCAGGACCACCGGCGAATTCGCTGCCTTGGCACCCGTGGGTCCGACCGAGTGGGCCGGGCTGACTCTCCGGGAAAAGGAAGCGGTCGAAAGGAGCCTGTCCACATCGCTCTACGGCACGGCCTCCGAGGTGCGGACCCAAGTCCAGCACCTGCTCGCGACCTCCGGAGCTAACGAGTTGCTGATCACAGGCGGAGCCTTCGACGTCGCGGCACAGGCGGAATCCGATCGGCTCCTGGCCGGGCTCTTCCCCCAGGACGACCGCCGCAGTATGGACGACCGCCGCGGATTCGAGGCATCCCATTGAAGCCCACCTAATTTGACGCCACCTAGCGCCTTCCCAGCGCGAGCAGCCATTCAGGCCTGCCCGGGTCGTATAAATGGCCTGCGGTGGAGGAGCTACTGCTCGGCGCCGCCGTGCAGGGGGTCGTCGCTGGCGTCGCTGTCTGGTGTTGCGCCGAGGTCCTCCGGGGGCAGGTCGATGTTCCCGATCGCCTCGGATATATTGGGCATTCCGGGGACGCTGTAAGTATCCGGAAAGATGCCGTGGGCTTGTTCCTCGATCAGGGCTTCCTCTTCGCTGAAGCGGATCTCGTTCGCTTCGTCGCCGATGTCGCCCGGGACGTCCTCGCTGAACTTTGACGGGTTCGGAACTATAAAGCCGTTGAAGCTGTCTTCGCTGCTGCCGGTCATTGGTTCATCCTTTCGTAAAGCCCCAATCACCTCAGCGTATGCCCGGCAGCTCAGGTATGACCCGGATGCAACCGGGGGACTTTCAGGAGCGCCGGAGAGGGATAGGGCTGATGCGCACCCCGGCAGTGTTGCATTGGGATGTCCGGATGAGGGTGCGCATGGAGCCGTTTGCCAAGATCCGCTGAGACGCCCGCGTTGAGGGTTGTCCATCCGTGGGCTGGCAAAGCGGTATCAGAGCGGCAGGGAAACCGTCCGGCAGGAATTGTCGGATCCTCTCCCGCCGGCGCGGAAGACTGCCGTGAGGTCGTCGCCCCGGCTTGAAGCGTTATGCGATCGATGCCATGTTGACGGAGGACACGACGGCGCCGAAGCAGCAGCGCATACCGCCCGCGGATCCTGTCCGCTGTCCACAACCGGGGACAATTTTTATTCCTCTTACTGGGTGTCCCTATTCGGGTTGTGAGTGCACTCATCTGCCGATGATCGAGCCTCTACTGAAGTCGCCACGCGACGAGGAGCCCCGCGGCTGAGGGCAGGTTCGCCTCCACGTGGCCGCCTTTACACGTGGTCGAGCAGATGATCGCGCGGTGGGGTCCGGCTCGTAGGAGTGCGCCTTTCGTGGGTGATGACAGTGGCGGCTAGGGCGATGGTGAGGCCAATGACGGTCTCGAGGGCGCGCTCAGTCAGGAGGTTTCCGATCGGGGCTGGCAGCATGAGATCGCCGAGCAGAAGGGCCATCGGGGTGAAGAAGACCAGGCCGAGGCTGTAGTTGCGCCCGGTCGTCAGCTCGGTGCACGCCTGGAGCACGGCGATCACGATGATCGCGGCATAGCTGCTGGGGTGGGCGGCCAGGACGAGGGCTGCGACGCCGAGGCCGGCGGCGGTGCCGATCACCCGCTGGGCAGCGCGCGTGAGGCGGGCGTGCAGGTCGGGTGCCGACATGGGGACGGATGCCGTGACGAAGGTCCAGTAGGGGTGGCCGATGCCGCTTGTCGCGACGGCGAGGCCGGCGGCGGCGATACCGAGCAGATATCGGGCGGCGTGGCGGCCCACCGGGTCGGACGGGCGTAGGGCGCGCCACGACAGCCGATACCGCACCGGGTCGCCGCCGTCGCGGGCGGTGCGACCCGGGAGGGCGAGCAGCAGCGCGAAGACGGCCGCGCCAACCGCAGCGAGGGCGGCTGCGGGCACCGTGCTCAGCGCGATCGGGACCGTGGCCGAGGCTGTGAGGGCGAAGACCGGGTTGAGAGCTCCGGCCGGATGCCATCGGCCCAGCTCGGCTAGCACTACCGCGACGCCGGCCCAGGCGGCCGCGACCGGGACGAGCAGCCAGAGCCGGAACGGGACGGTCGCCACTAGGGCGCCGACGACGACGCCGACCACCAGCACCAGGCCCGCCTGCGCCTGCATGGCTAGGCGTACCCGAGCCGGCTCGTGTCGGCCGTACAGGGCGGTGAAGGCACCAATCGCCGCATACAGCAGCAGGTCGCCGCGACCGGACGCCAAGCAAGCCACCAGCGGCACGAAGATCGCCAGGCTTGCGCGCAGGGCGGTCCAATGGGCGCCGGCATGCGGGCCCAGGTCGAAGACGGTCGCCCACCAGGACCGCGTGGGGGTGGCCTGCGTCATTTTAACCTTCCGAGATGGTACAGGAATGAAGTACTTCAAGGTTACTACACCTATGAACTACTATTGTGGTTGACCGAGGCGACGGCCACGGGGCGCGGAGGAGCCGGATGGATCAGGACGCAGAGGGCCTGCCCGCTCATGGCGACGTCGTGGACCGGATGCAGCGTGAGTGGGCACGGCTGCGCCCGGACCTGAGCTTCACCAGCCTCGGGGTGATCCACCGCGTGCTGCGCGCTTCCCGCCTCATCCTCGAAGCCAGCGACGCCTTCCTCGCCGACTACGGGCTCACCCGCGGCGAGCTGGACGTGCTTTCCGCGCTGCGCCGTACGGGCGAACCTCTGAGCCCAACGACGCTGGCCCAGACGCTGCTTGCCCCGCGCTCCGCGATCACCATGCGGCTGAACGCCCTCCAGGCTCGGGGACTGCTGAGCCGGACGGCCAACCCGGCCGACGGCCGCTCGTCCCTGCTCGTCCTCACCGACACCGGCGCCGCGCTCGTGGACGAGGTGATTCCCGCCCAGCTCGCCCTCGAAGATGCCCTACTCGCCGAAGCCCCGGCCTGGGCCATCGAGGGCTTGGCCGAACCACTGCGGGCACTGACCTCCGTGTGGGAGCAAGGACGCGGCCACCAAGCCGGGTCCAGGAAGGACCGGCGGTACGGCGCGATCGAGCCCTCCGGATGAGCCGCAGCAGCGCGCGCTTCGGGTGAGCATCAGCCGACGCGCTACCGGGTTCCGCGTGGTAGACCACCAACGGCGCTCTGCTCCACCCTGAGGACGAAGAACTACCGCGCGATGCACGGTGGTCATTAGCCCTGCCGACTCCCGACGCCGGCAGCTTGTTTAGAGGGACTATTTGCGCAACGCTGCCCAAGCTTGGAAACCGCCGATAAGGTCGGTCGCACGGGTCAGTCCCAGCCGTCGCAGGGTGTGTGCAGCGAGACTGGAGCTGTAGCCTTCATTGCAGACCACCACGATCCGCCGTGCGGGGTCGTCAGCGATCGGGAGCCGGTGGGGGCTGGAAGGGTCCAGCCGCCACTCGAGAACGTTTCGGTCAATAACGACCGCTCCCGGAAGATCACCGTCGCGGTCTCGCTGATCGACGGGCCGCGTGTCGACAACAAGGGCGCCCGCTGCCATCTCCCGCTCAAGATCCGAAGCGTGAACACGCTCGAGTCCCATGCGGCTCTCAAGTAGTAATTCGTTGATCGTAAGGGTCTCAGGGGAATCGCTCGGATCTAAGACCCGTTGGCAGATCGGAACGCCGTCATCGGAAATATCACACTGCTGCACGGTTTTCCTCGCTCTGCCTGCTGATCCGTCGGTCGTTCCACCCCCCCAAGCGGAACCATGAGCTATTTTGGTCATCAATCCAAGGGTATGGAGGGAATCATGTCAATACACGTCAGCCATGCAATCCGTGCCATGCCCGACCCTGTTGTCGGGCGGGCTCGCCCGTGCCGCGGGAGGAGGCGCGACGCTGAGGCCCCGCGGGAATAAGAACCCCCGCCAAGAGGTTGGTTGTGGTGTGAAAAACATCGGATTCCTGTCCTTCGGCCATTGGACCGACCACCCGGAGTCCGGCACGCGCAACGCGTCGGACGCGCTGTTGCAGGCGATCGACCTCGCGGTCGCGGCCGAGGAATTGGGGGCGGACGGCGCCTACTTCCGCGTCCACCACTTCGCGCAGCAATACGCCTCCCCGTTCCCGCTGCTCGCTGCGATCGGGGCACGGACAAGCCGCATCGAGATCGGTACCGGCGTGATCGACATGCGCTACGAGAACCCGCTCTACATGGCGGAGGACGCCGGCGCGGCCGACCTGATCTCGGGCGGCCGGCTGCAGCTGGGCATCAGTAGGGGTTCACCCGAGCAGGTCATCGACGGGTGGCGTCACTTCGGCTTCGCACCCGCCGATGGCGAGTCGGACGCCGACATGGGCCGCAGACACACCGAGCGTCTGCTCGAGGTGCTCACTGGCGAGGGCTTCGCGGCGCCGAGCCCCCGACCGATGTTTCCGAACCCTCCGGGCCTGCTGCGCGTGGAGCCGCACTCGGAGGGCCTGCGCGAGCGCATCTGGTGGGGTTCCGGCTCGAACGCCACGGCCATCTGGGCGGCGAAGCTTGGCATGAACCTGCAGAGCTCCACGCTCAAGGATGACGAGAGCGGCAAGCCGTTCCATGTCCAGCAGGCCGAGCAGATCGAGCTCTACCGGCAGGCCTGGAAGGAGGCGGGGCACGAGCGGGAGCCGCGCGTCTCGGTCAGCCGCAGCATCTTCGCACTGACGGACGAGCGCGACTGGCAATACTTCGGCCGCGACCGCCACAGCTCCGACCAGGTGGGCAACATCGACGAGAAAACGCGCGCGGTCTTTGGCCGGTCCTACGCGGGTGCCCCGGACGAACTGGCCGCGAAGCTGGCCGAGGACGAGGCGATCGCTACGGCAGACACCCTACTGCTCACGGTCCCGAACCAGCTCGGTGTCGACTACAACGCCCACGTCATCGAATCGGTCCTGAAGTATGTGGCGCCGCAGCTCGGCTGGCGCTGACCCCGCGCGGCAGATTCCCCCTTGGAGACTGCTGAATTAGTGGCCTGGTTGGCCAACGCCTGGGTGGCTGAGGCGTGTCGGGATGGGCTTAGCCTTCTTCCACCGGGGATCCGGAATCCGGTGCCAACGTGTCGTTGGCCAGGGCTTTACGCCGGCGGTAGATCTGGACGCCGATGGCTGCCGGTATCACGGCTAAGGCAGCCGCCCGCATCCAGGGCCGGTCCAGGACATGACCGGTGAGCGAGTCCAGGGAGAAGGGTCCGGGCCCTCCGATGGTGAACGATGCTGCCGCCAGGCCCAGCACCGCGGGGTACTCCAGGCCACCCTCGGTGGCGAAGAAGCCGTTCGGGGCGTGGACGCTGGCCGCGACGCCCATCGTGGTGGCAGCGGCGGCGCCGGCGGCCGGAGTGGCCAGTCCCAGAGCCAGGGCAAGGCCGGCTCCTGCTTCACCCACGCCTGCGAGGATGGCACTGGGTTTTGCTGGGCGAAAGCCCATGGCGTGCATGCCCTTGCTGGTGCCTTCGATTCCTCCTCCGCCGAACCAGCCGAAGAGTTTCTGGGATCCGTGAGCGATGAGCACGCCTCCGAGGGCGACCCGGAACAGGGTCTGTGCGGCGGCGGCAGCCTCAGGGCTGGTCTTTGCGTGGCTCATAGGGGTCCTCCTTGGACGGGCTGTGGCGCTGCGCCGGCCGGCGCTCCTTGTCCAGCACGATTCTACGTCGGCGGGACGAACCGGTCACGGGAACGTCATCTCTGGGGTCAACGGGTGAATGCACATACCTTCGTTCTGCAGCTGCGAAGGCATCCTCCGGAGCTGCGACGGCGGCGGGGAACCACGCATTGGGGGACTGGTATCCACTCGGCCAGGTCCAGCTACGAGTCGATGAAATCAAGGTACGACACGTTGGAGAACGGGATGGCGGCCCGGGAAGCCAAGGCCGCCTCCCGCAAAACAGAGGTCGGAAAGGCCGAGGCCTCTGTGAAGACCGCCGAAGCCGAGGTCAAGAAGCGCGAAGAAGCAGTAACCGGCGCCGAGAAGACGAAGGCGGCCAACACCATCGGCGATGGCATCTGGACCGTCGGTACGGACACCGAACCGGGAACCTACCGGGCCACAGCCGACGTCGGCTCCTCCTCTACGGGGGCATCTACGCCACCGGGAGCAACGGCAGCAACATCATCGAGAGGCTAAGCGCCCCGGTCACCGCACCACGGTGCGGTGACCGGCATCCAGGCGCCGGGTCCAGCCGCGTGAGTCCAGATATTCAAGCAACGGAACCGCGACCCGTCGAGTTGTGCCGAGGGCTTGGCGTGCCTGGCTCGTGGTGAAGGGCTGCTCCAAGCGGGCCAGTTCGCGCATCGCAACGGCCGGTGCCGTAGGCAGCAGCACCACCCCATCACGCAACCGCAACAGCCGCCCGGCGCGCTCGGCGGCAGCGAGCTCCCGGGCGCCCAGGCCCAGCGTGGCGAGCTCATCGGCTTCCGGGGCATGGAAGGCGTCTGCGGTCAGCCTGCGCTCCAGCTCGGCGACCGCCGGCCCGACGGCGCCAAGGTTGCCTTGGGTGCCTGGCAGCCGGACGTGGCCGCCCTCCTGTTCGAGGCCTGCTTCGCTGATGACCGGGTCAAGTAGCCGCTCATCGGGCAGGTTGAGGAGGTCCCGGGCCGCGCCCCGGGAAAGGCCCGGGGCGAGGGGATCGCGCTCATGCAGTTCCGCGAGTGCCGTACGCAGCCGACGCTGCCATGCCTCGAAGAGGGGAGCGTGCACCCACCAGTCGCCGAGTACCCGGACGCCGGGGGGCGCCGCCTCGTGCCCAGACAACAGCCCGAGCCGACGCAGGTGTTCTTCCTGCACGGCCCCGCGGCCTGCCACTTCCCCAAGCACGTCTCCGGCGGCGTCCATGCCTGCGAGCCGCTCGGCCCAGTGGACGCCGTCCCCGCGCCGCCGCAAGGCCGGCGGGTCGGCGTCGAGCACCTGCGCGCCACCCAGCACCGAGCGGGTCCCGGGGTCCCGCAGCACCAGACGGTCTCCGAGAACGAGCGGCAGGCGCCGGTCCAGGACAAGCCGGGCGTGGTCGGCACCGAAGGGGCGCAGCCGGGCCGGCACGGCAGCAGTGCCGGCATGCACCATGAGCTGCTCCGGTACGTCCGTATAGGCCACGCCGGTTGTGCGCTGGATGCCCAGGACGCCCGTGACGGGCCACGCGTCGGGGGTCAGCAGCGCGTCTCCCCGGCGGACGTCGGCCGCGGAAACATCGCGCAGGTTCAGCGCCACCCGGTTGACCGGCCCCAGCGAGGAGTACGACGTGTCGCGGCTTTGCAGGCCGCGGACCACCACGGACCGCGAACCATCGTGGCCAAGCAGCTGCAGCCGGTCACCTTGAGCGAGCGTCCCCGCTGCCAAAGTTCCGGTCACCACGGTTCCGGCACCCTTGATGGTAAACGAGCGGTCCACCCACAGCCGGAGCCGCCCTGAGGTGGCGGGGGCGGGCACCCCGGCCAGAACGCCGTCGAGCGTGGCACGCAGTTCGGCCAGGCCGGTGCCCTCGACCGCAGACACAGCTACTGCGGGCGCATCCGCCAGGCCTGTCCCGGCCAGCTCTCTGCGGGTCCGGGCGAGCACTTCACCAATCTGCCCGGGCGCCCGGTCGGTCCGGCTGATGACCACGACGCCGTACTCGATGCCCAGGGCCGCGACGGCGTCCCGGTGGTCGCTTGACTGCGCCTGCCAGCCTTCATCGGCAGCGACGACGAAGCAGACGACGGGAGCGGGCCCGATTCCGGCGAGCATGTTCCCGAGGAATCGTTCGTGGCCCGGTACGTCCACGAAGGCAACATCCTGCCCGGAAGGCAGCGTGGTCCAGGCGTAGCCCAGGTCGATGGTCAGCCCGCGGCGCCGCTCTTCCTCCCAGCGGTCCGGTTCCATGCCGGTAAGCGCGCGCACCAGCGTGCTTTTGCCGCAATCGACGTGTCCGGCGGTGGCAACGACATGCACGGTTCAGCCCGCCCTGCCTGCATCCGAACCCGTGAGCGTCGCCAGCGCCTGTCGCACCGCGTCGAGTATCCGGTCATCGTCCTCTTCAGGAACGCAGCGCAGATCGAGCAGGCAGGAGCCGTCGTGGACGCGCGGGAGCACGGCCGGGTTACCGGTACGCAAGGGGCCGGCGAGCGCTTCGGGGAGCCGGAGCGCCCACCCCTGCAGGGCGACACCGGGTGCTCCGCCGCCGCCGACCCGGCCGTCGTGCGCGACGACCGGTACCCCGAGGGCCGCGGCGAGCCGGTCGGTACGGTTCCGCAACCACTCCGGGTCCGCGTGCAGGGCCCGGACAACCGGCGGTGCTTCGCCCGCGACCGTCGCCTCCAGCGCCGCGAGGGCAAGTTTGTCGGCCCGCACCGCACGGGCGAGCGGGTGGCGTGCCAGCCGGGAGATGATCTCCGTCCGGCCGAGCAGCAAACCGGCCTGGGGTCCGCCCAGCAGTTTGTCCCCGCTGGCGATGACGACGTCGGCCCCGCTGGCCAGCGCGGTGGCAGCGTCCGGTTCTTCGGGAAGGTGCGGATCGGGCGCCAGCAGTCCACTCCCAAGATCGGCCACGAGGGCAACCCCGTGCGCGGCGGCCAGCGGGCTCAGTTCGTCCAACGGAACAGCGGAGGTGAATCCGTCCACCCGGAAGTTGCTCGGGTGGACCTTGAGTACGCAGCCGGTCGCCGGTCCGAGGGCGTCGGCGTAGTCCCGCAGGTGCGTCCGGTTGGTCGTGCCCACCTCGCGCAGCGTCGCGCCCGTTGATTCGATCAGGTCGGGCAGCCGGAAGCCGGCACCGATCTCAACCAGTTCGCCGCGGCTCACCACCACCTCCCGGCCGGCGGCGAGGGCCGTGGTGGCCAGCACCAGCGCCGCAGCCCCGTTGTTGACCACCAGCGCGTCCTCGGCAACGGGACAGGCGGCGAGCAATGCAGCCCGGGCACCGGCGCCGCGGCGGGCGCGGCTGCCGGTTGCCAGATCGAGCTCCACGTCGACGTAGCCGCTGGCGGCGACAAGTGCTTCAACCGCGGCCGCAGACAGCGGGGCGCGGCCGAGGTTGGTGTGGATGACTACACCGGTTGCGTTGAGTACCGGGCACAGGGTGGTCGCTGTGCGGGCAGCGACGGCGGCCAGCAGGGCCGGTTCCACCTGGCCGGGATCGAGTTCACCGCGCCGCGCCTGCTCCTGGGTTTGCCGGACGAGTTCGCGGATGAGCCGTGCACTCAGTCGTTTCCGGGCCGCGCGGACGGCCGGCAGGGCCAGCAGATCGTCGGTGCGCGGAATCAGGCGGCGGGGATCGACCTGGTCCACAGTCCCTCTTCCTTCCGCGGCATTGAGTGCCGGTGGTTGGCGGAGGCGGACGGGAATCGAACCCGCCAGGCCGAGATACTCAGCCTCACCGGTTTTGAAGACCGGGGGGCCCACCAGGACCCGGACGCCTCCGGGATCAATCTAGCAGATCACCCACGGGGGTAACCTAGGGGAGTGAAAGAGACCCAGACGTCTATTCCGCAGCTTAACGACGACGGCGTCGGCGCAGTCCGGCTCACCGGCTATGCCCACGGTGGTGGCTGCGCGTGCAAGATTCCGCCCGGCGAGCTCGAAGAAGCGGTGCGCGGCCTTGCCGGCCAGCCAGGCGCGGACGTGCTGGTCGGTCTTGACAGCGGCGACGACGCAGCAGCCGTCCTGGTGCGCGGCGACCTGGCGGTGCTGTCCACCGCCGACTTCTTCACTCCCGTGGTCGACGATGCCTTTGACTGGGGCCGGATCGCTGCCGCCAACGCACTCTCGGACATTTACGCGATGGGCGGCCGCCCGATCATGGCGATCAACCTCGTCGGCTGGCCCCGCGGCGTGCTGCCGCTGGAGTTGATGACTGAAGTACTCCGCGGCGGCCTGAGCGTCGCCTCCGAGGCGGCGTGCCCGGTGATTGGCGGGCATTCGATTGACGATCCGGAGCCGAAGTACGGCATGGCGGTCACCGGCGTCGCTCATCCCGACCGGTTGCTGCGCAACGACGCCGCCCAGCCCGGCCTGCCGCTCACGCTCACCAAGCCGATCGGCGTCGGACTGCTTAATAACCGGCACAAGCAGACCGGCGAAGTGTTCGCGGAAGCGGTAGTGACGATGACGCGCCTGAACCGCGATGCAGCCGAGTCCGCGGTGGCGGCGGGCGTGCGTGCGGCCACGGACGTGACGGGCTTCGGCCTGCTTGGACATTTGTACAAGATGTGCCGCGCCTCCGGAGTGGGGGCAGTGATCGACCGGACGGCGGTGCCACTCGTCGAGGGCGCCCGGGAGGCGTTGCGGGACGGCTTTGTCTCCGGCGGGACGCGGCGCAACCTCGATTGGGTTCGACCGCACCTACGGCCCGCCGCGGGCGTCACCGAAGACGACCTGCTGCTGCTGGCCGATGCACAGACCTCCGGCGGCCTGCTCGTCGTCGGCGAGGTGCCCGGCTATCCAGTGATCGGGCATACCGTCGTCGGCCAGGGCATCGAGATCCGCTGACCCCAGGATCCCCTAAACCACGGCAGAGCCGTCAGCCGGCAGTAGTGATCGAATCGCCGGTGATGCCGGCGGCGCGGCGGGCGGCGAGACGGTTCTTCTGCGGTTCGATCGTGTAACGCGGGTCCCTGGCCGAGGACAGGCCGGCCTCGAACACGCCGAACCGGGTCAGCGCCGAGGCGGCCAGCAGTGCCAGTCCCGAAGCCGCGGCCACCGCCCGGTTGCGTCCGCCCAGCAGTGTCCCCAGCCCGCCCGCAGCCGCCAACCGCTCGCTCCATTTCAGCATGACACCTGCCTTGCCCTGGTGCAGGGGCTCGGCCACCACCGGGTCCATCCGGTGCTCCATCACCCGCATGGCAACCACGTCACCCATCACGCCCAGCACAGCAAGTTTTCGGGCCGGACCGGCCTCTTGGACCGGAGTCGTTATCATCGCGAGCCCGGCAGAAGCGAGGGCCGCGGAACTCACGAAAACGAATGGCAATTCCTCGTGCGCGGCGTTCCAGGTGGGTGTGGCCGTGTCACCGAGCAGGACCGCCGTGTACGCCGCCAGCGGTCCGGCGAAAAGCGCGGCCTCGAAGCCCGCCGGTCCCTCGACCGCTTGCAGCAAGTTCCGCAACGGACCCAGCGGCAACCGCGCCCCGGTCATCCGATCGACTTCCGCTGCCGCCGAGACAGCCGTGCCGACGCTGAAC
Organism: Arthrobacter sp. 05T420; assembly: GCF_056396305.1. Classification (NCBI taxonomy): domain Bacteria; kingdom Bacillati; phylum Actinomycetota; class Actinomycetes; order Micrococcales; family Micrococcaceae; genus Arthrobacter; species Arthrobacter sp. 05T420. The sequence continues at coordinate 141,628 of NZ_JBFTLG010000015.1, forward strand.
GCGCTCAGAATCCACGAGCCCACACTCATCGGTGAGGTCAGCTTGATGGTCCGCAGCATGTTCAGGAAGCGCTCCGGCCTGCCCAGATCCTTCACCAGGGCAACAGCACCCAAGCTCACCGCCGTCAAGGCACTCAGCCGGGCATTCCGGCGCAGCGTCGGCCGCCCGGTCAGCTGGCCGCCGAGACCAAGCAGTGCGGAACCGGCTGCGACACCGCCAAGGAACAGGTAGGCGGCCACATCCTCGGTCCAGGGTGCCGGCTTCACCACCGGACGGCCGTAGTACGAGGTGAATTCGGGCTCCGGGACCATAGGCATTTCACGGGAACCGTCACCGACGTCGCGGCGTCCGGTGCCGCGCTTGCCGCCAGCCCGGCGACGGCGGGCAGGCTCGGGCGGCCGAAAGCTGTCGAACTCAGAGTGGGTCACGCGCGCCCTCCCAGGAAAGCCAGCGCCGCAGCGGCGACCATGCCGGCGACGGCCATACCGGCCCGCCGGTACATCTGCGGCAGATCGGCTGTGGGCACTCTCGGATCGGGCGGAAGTCCATACACTTCCGGTTCGTCGAGCAGGAGGAAGACCGCTCCGGTTCCGCCGACGCCGTCGAGTTCGTTCGCACCATAGAGCCTGGCTTCCGTGAGTCCCTGCTCGTGCAGGGAGACCACCCGTTCCCGGGCCGTCTCCACCATGTCGTCGTGGTTGCCGAATTTGATGGATGTCGTCGGACAAGCTTTCGCGCAAGCGGGCGTCTCATCGTTGACCAGGCGGTCGTAGCACAGCGTGCACTTCTGGGCGACGCCGACGTTGGGGACGGCCGGATGCTTGGCGTGCTGCTCCTCCCGCTGGGCGGCCACCGCCACCATGCCGTCGCTGCGGCGCTCAATCACGCCGAACGGACACCCGGCGACGCAGGTTCCGCAGCCGTTGCACACGTCGTCCTGGACCACCACAGTGCCGAACTCCGTGCGGAAAAGCGCTCCGGTCGGGCAGACATCCAGGCACCCGGCGTGCGTGCAGTGCTTGCAGACATCGGAGGACATCAACCATCGGAAGTCTGCCGTGTCCGGCGGCCTCGTATCCACGTTCGCCAGGTCCGGCCCGGCGGACGCTGCCGTCGGCGGTGGGCCGATGCGGGGCATGCCGAGGTTGACCAGCGCGCGCCCGGACTCCCGCGCCTCGGTAATACGTTCCTGGCCCTGTTCAACGAAGGCGACATGCCGCCAGGTGCTGGCACCGAGCCCTCCGGTGTTGTCATAGGAAGATTCCAGCAGCTCCAGGTTCCCGTCTTGGGGGTTGTGGTTCCACTCCTTGCAGGCCACTTCGCACGCCTTGCAGCCGATGCAGATGGAGGTGTCTGTGAAGAACCCCTTGCGGGGCTGCTGATCCTCCCACCGGGCATCAGCGGCGGGGTCGGTCGGTCCGGACAGCTGGCCCATCTAATCCTCCAACGTCGAGTCGGTATCCGGAACGCTGCCAGAGCGCACCGGCTGTGCAGGCGGAGCAGGCGGAGCAGGCGGTGGATGGTGTGGCCCCGCCGGACCGGCAGTGAAGATGCCCATCATCCTGGTCGGCCGTCGGTGCGGCCGTCCGCTCGGCGGCCCGGGTCAAGGCTTTCCGCGCCCGGATCGGTAACGAGTCGGTTCCCGGTCTCGGTCGTCGCTCCGGCCCGGGCCTGGTACTCAGCAACCAGGGCAAGCAGCTCCGCCCCGCGCGGCCGGCGGCCCGGGCGGATGTCACAGGAGGCGGCCTTGGATTCCTGGATCTGGACGTTGGGGTCCAGCGTCACGCCCAACAGGTCGTTGGCCGCGTCACCGCTGACGACAGCATCCGCTCCGACGCCCCAATGGTAGGGCAACCCGATCTGATGGACGGTGTGGCCGCCAACGGCCAGGGGTTTCATCCGTTGGGTGACGAGCACCTTCGCCTCGATGGCGGAGCGGGCCGAAATGATCGTGGCCCACCCGTAGGGCTCGAGTCCGCGCTCAGCGGCCAGCTCGGGAGAGACCTCGCAGAACATTTCCGGTTGCAGCTCCGAGAGGTACGGCAACCAGCGGCTCATTCCGCCGGCAGTGTGGTGTTCAGTGAGCCGGTACGTGGTGAAGACGTAGGGATAGACGTCCGCGCCACTGGTACCGGCGCTTGGTGCGCTGAGGTTGTCGGCGCGGGGGTACACCAGCCGGGCCGGATTTTGCTGCTGCGGGTAAAGCCCGTTGGCCACCGGCGATTCCTGCGGTTCGTAGTGGGTGGGAAGAGGACCGTCGACGACGCCCGAAGGCGCGAACAACCAGCCCTTGCCGTCTGCCTGCATGATGAAGGGGTCATCTCCGGTCAAGGCGGCCGGACCACCGAGATCGGGGTCGGGCTGGCTGCCCGGAGCACGGTCAACCGGGAAGTCGGGCACGTCGTCTCCGACCCACCGTCCCTGTTCCTGGTCCCACCAGATGTATTTCTTCCGCTCGCTCCACGGTTTACCGGCCGGGTCAGCCGACGCCCGGTTGTAGAGGATCCGGCGGTTGGCCGGCCACGCCCAGCCCCATTCCGAGGCGGCAGGTCCTTGCTCCTGGCCCGGTTTCCGGTTGGCGGCATGGTTGATGCCGTCGGCGTAGACGCCGGTGTAGATCCAGCAGCCCGCCGACGTGGAACCGTCGGCGCGCAGCTCCGTATACGCGGAGAGCGGTTTGCCCGCGTCCGGGCCACTGAGGTGGCGGCCGTTGATCTCGGCCAGCACCGCCTCGCCGTCGGGCTCGCCGTGCTCGTCGGTGGGGTAATCCCAGGTGAGGTCGAGCAGCGGACGGTCGCGTTCGTCCTCCGAACCCGCCAGTCTTTCGCGGATCCGCTGGCCCAGCTCGAAGAAGAACTGCAATTCACTTTGGCACTCACCAGGCGGTGCCACCGCCTGGTGCCGCCACTGCAGCAGCCGTTGGGTCTGCGTGAACGAGCCGGCCTTTTCCACGTGGCTTGCTGCAGGCAGGAAGAACACTTCGGTCTCGATGTCTTCGGTGCGCAGTTCCCCCGATTCGATCTCCGGGCCGTCCTTCCACCAGGTCGCCGACTCGATCAGATTCAAGTCGCGCACCACCAGCCACTTCAAATGCGACATGCCCAGACGTTGCATGCGGCCGTTGGACGAGCCCACGGCGGGGTTCTGTCCGAGCAGGAAGTAACCCTCCACCTTGTCCGCGAGCATGTCCATCACCGTCTGGTACGTGCCGTGCGCTCCGGTCAGCCTGGGAAGGTAATCGTAGGCCCAGTCGTTCTCCGCGGTCGCGGCCTCGCCCCACCAGGCCTTCAGCAGGCTGATGGTGTAGGAGTCGGCGTCCGCCCAGAAGCCCTTCTGCTTCTTCGACGCGACCGCATCCAGGTATTCGCTGAAGGTGTCATGGCGCCCGACGCTGGGCATTGGCAGGTACCCGGGCAGCAGGTTGAACAAGGTCGGAATGTCCGTGGAACCTTGGATGCTTGCATGGCCGCGCAGGGCCATGATTCCGCTGCCCGGGCGGCCCACATTGCCGAGCAGAAGTTGCAGGATGGCGGCGGCCCGGATGAACTGCGCTCCGAGCGAGTGCTGGGTCCAGCCGACAGCGTAGGCAAAGCACGTTGTCCGATCGCGCCCGGAATTTTCCGTGATGGCGTGGGCCAGATACTCAAAGTCCGCGACGTCGATGCCACACATGTCCTGGACCATCTCCGGGGTGTAACGGGCGTAGTGCCGCTTCAAGATCTGGAAAACGGTCCGGGGGTCCTGCAGGGTATCGTCACGCTGCACCTGGGCGTGTTCCAGGGCTGGACCGCCGCTGCCGAACTGGTCTCCCGCGGCACGATCCGACGCATGGGAGCCGTGCTCGGTGCCAGCCCCAGCGTCGTCGATAGTGCCTCCGCCCTGTTCCGCGTACGACCATGACGCCCTATCGTAAGCTCCCGTCTCCGGATCATAGCCGGAGAACAGTCCGCCCAGATCCTCGGCGTCGCGGTAATCGGCATGAACCAGCGTTGCCGCGTTGGTGTACGCGCTCACGTACTCCTTGAACCACAGGTCGTGCGTGATGACGTAGTTAATCAGCGCGCCCAAGAGGACGACGTCAGAGCCGGCCCGGATGGGAATGTGCTTGTCCGCGACGGCCGAGGTGCGCGTGAACCTGGGATCGATGTGGATGACCTTCGCTCCGCGGGCCTTGGCCTCTGCAACCCACTGATATCCCACAGGATGGCATTCGGCCATGTTGGAACCCTGAATGATGATGCAGTCCGCGTTGGCCATGTCTTGCAGTGATTGCGTTGCACCACCGCGTCCAAACGAGGCTCCCAAACTGGGAACCGTGGAAGAGTGTCAAATACGTGCCTGGTTCTCGATCTGCACTGCTCCGGCAGCCGTGAAGAGTTTCTTGATCAGGTAGTTCTCTTCGTTGTCCAGGGTTGCCCCGCCCAGTGAGGCTATGCCCATCGTGCGGCGAAGCAGCCGGCCGTCTTCGTCTTCCTGCTGCCACGTCCTGCGGCGGGAATCGACGAAGCGGTCCGCCACCATGTCGAGGGCAGTTTCGAGATCCAAATGCTGCCACTGGGTGGAGCGTGGCGCGCGGTAGAGTACTTCGGTCTGCCGGCCTGGCGAGTTGACCAATTGCTCGCTCGCAGAGCCCTTGGGGCACAACCGGCCACGGGAAATAGGCGAATCGGGATCGCCTTCGATCTGAACGACCTTTTCGTCCTTGACGTAGACCCGCTGTCCACAGCCTACGGCACAATACGGGCACACGCTCTGCACGACTCGGTCTGCGGTGGCCGTCCGCGGCATGATCTCCCTCGTCCGCGGGGAGGTTACCGCCGGGCCGCGGCCCAGCAGGTCGCCCGTACTGAACTGCCGGACGACCGGCCACTGAAGAAAGCTGCGCCGAGCCATGGCAGGAGCCTACACAATCCGGGGCGCCGACGACAGAGTGGCGATGAAACTCGCCATGCTGCCCGTCGCCTGCGACGTTGCCGCGGGGCCATTGACGGAGACTGGTTCCGGTCCGCTCCGGCAGGGCTGATAAAGCCAAGCTGGATTCGTGTCGATGCCGCTATGAATGCAATGCCCCGCGACATGTGTGCGGCCCACGCACTGGAGGGCGATGGCGAGGTAAAGTCGACCCTGCGCGCCACCAGCTGCTGTGTGGACCCTCCCTGAGCTGCAACACCGCCGACTGCAGCTCCCGGAGTGCCGGAGGCACCGGCGCTATGACAGGCCGTGCCTCGGCCGGACAATTCATTCCAAGAAAATTCCTCATTCCAAGAAAATTCCGTCAAAGGAGATCACCATGACAACCGTTGCAGTAATTGGTGCAGGTGCGCTCGGAGCGGCCATGGCTACCCGCTTAGCCGAAAGTGGTTTTGACGTTTGTTTGTGGAACCGCACCGCGGCCCGGGCTGAAGAGGTCGCTGCGGAGTCGGCCAGAGTGCTGGCGGCCCGAACCGTCGCGGTGGCCGTCGCAGACGCGGATATCGTGCTGACCGTGCTCCGCGACGGACCGGCCGTGGCCGCCGTGGCCGAAGAGATGCTGCCGGCCATGAGCTCCAACGCCGTCTGGGTTCAGGTCAGCACCGTCGGGCCGGCCGACGCACATAAGCTGCGCGACATTGCGGCCAGCCACGGCATCACCTTCCTCGATGCGCCGGTCTCGGGAAGCACCCCCCAGGCCCGGCAGGGGGCGCTGCTCTGGCTGGTTTCCGGCCAGGACGCCGCCGTGGACGTTGCCCGCCCGGTCCTGAAGGTCCTCGGCAAGGAAATTAATGTTGTCGGGGCCGGGCTGGAGGCCAGCGCCCTCAAACTGGCCGTGAACACATGGCTGGCAGCATCAACTGTCGCGACCGCCGACGTACTAAAAGTGTGCGAAGCCCTGGAAGTCCCCCACGAGACCCTGGTGAGAACCCTTCAAGCCACCCCGTTGGCGATGCCCTATGCGTTCGCCAAGATCGACCTCATGGAGAAGCAGCAGTATCCGGCAGGCTTCGCCGTCGACCTTGCCCTCAAGGACCTCGAGCTGACCTTGCAGAACGCGAAACTCAGGCTGCCTTTCCTGGAAGCAGTGCGCGAACGCCTCAAGGCAACTGTCAGGGCCGGTCGCGGTCGGGAAGACGTCGCAGCCGTGTATGAGGTGGAACAGTAAAGTATGGTCAGGCCAAAAGCGGTGCCACGGGCAAAGACAGGGGCAAGCCAGAACCAGAACCCTGCGCCCGGCATGGTCACTGCGCCCGGCAAATGGGTGGACGACGTCGTGATCACTGTCACATAACCCTGTTGCGCTTTCACTTTTGGACGCCAAGCCGCCGGCAACGCCGCCGAATCTGATAGCGCAATGGGTGCCGGGATGGCGGAACGTGGGACAGAATGGGTCTATGACCCGAATCGCAATCATCGGCGGCCACGGAAAAGTGGCTAGGGAACTCTCCAAGGCCCTGGCGGCGGACGGGCAGGAGGTCACCTCCATCTTCCGCAATCCGGACCACGCGTCCGACGTCGCGGCAACCGGCGCCACCCCCGTCGTCCTGGACGTGGAGAACGCGACGACGGCGGAAATCGCCGAGGCGCTCGCGGGTCACGACGCCGTCGTATGGTCAGCCGGTGCCGGCGGCGGAAACCCCGGGAGGACCTACGCCGTGGACCGTGACGCCGCGATCCGCACCATGGACGCTGCTGTCCAGTCCGGCGTCGGCCGCTACGTCATGGTGTCCTATCTTGGAGCCGGACCGGACCACGGAGTGCCCCGGGATAACCCTTTCTTCCACTACGCGGAGGCCAAGGCCGCCGCTGACTCCTACTTGCGAGGCACCAGCCTGGACTGGACCATCCTCGGCCCCGGCGCGCTCACGGACAAGCCGGGCAGCGGCCTGATTGACGTCCACGTCAACGAGACCTGGCAGGCTGCCGAAACCGCCCGCGCCAACGTCGCCCTCGTCGCTGCGGCCGCCCTGGAGCTGCCTGCCGCAATCGGCCGGACTATTGGGTTCCGTGACGGCAGCCAGCCCATCGCTGCAGCCCTGGCGGCGGCGGCCTAGCCCATTCGGGGAAAGCGGGCGCATGCAGCGGCTGGCAATCGGTACGCTCGGTATTTTCCGAGCCCACGGTCGCCTCGTCGTCGGCCCGGTCCAGGACTTCCACCGTGACCGCAGAAGCCGCGCGGCGCCGATCCCGGATTTAGGCCACCTATCGTGTCCTGCTCCGGCGGAGTAGATTGAAAAAACACGCTGCCGCCGGACAGGGTCACCGTCCGTGGAGCCAGCAGCACGGCCCGACCATCCGGCAGGGCCGGTGGACCTGTGGTAGAAGTGAGCCGTGGCCGGGCGGCCGGCACAATGTTTCGTCTGTCCGGAACAGCCGGGGGCGCGGTCCGCTGTGGTCCACTGCGGAAAGCGGGGCGCTGTGCTTCCCGCGGGAACGGGCATCTTCTGACGGGAGATACGATGCGCGAGATAGTTCTTCCGTCCGGTGAAGCTGTCCCGGTGCTCGGAATCGGAACGTGGGGAATGGGTGAGCGCCCCGGCGACGCCGCGCGCGAGACGGCGGCGATCCAGATGGCCCTGGACCTGGGGATGCCCGTGGTCGATACCGCCGAATGGCAACGGCGCCGCCGAGGAACTCGTCGGAAGGGCCTTGGGCGCACGCCGCAACGAAGCGTTCCTGGTCACCAAGGTCCTGCCGCAGAACGCCACGCTGCGCGGAACCGTCGCGGCTTGCGAGGGCAGCCTGCGTCGCCTTGGAACGGACAGGATCGACCTATATCTGTTGCATTGGCGGGGCGTTGCTCCCTTGGCCGAAACGCTCGAAGCCTTCGAATACCTGCAGCGCGCCGGAAAGATCCGGCACTGGGGCGTTAGCAACCTCGACGTGGCGGACCTGGAAGACCTTATGCGCCTGCCCGGCGGCCAGAAGGTCGCGACCGACCAGGTGCTGTACAACCTGACCCGCCGGGGCATCGAGTTCGATCTGTTGCCCCGCTGCGTCGGGAGGGGCATCCCGCTGATGGCGTACTCGCCCCTGGAACAGGGTCGAATGCTGGACGATCCCGTGCTGGTCCGCATCGCAGCCGAACACGGCGCCAGCCCGGCGCAGATCGCCCTCGCCTGGGTGCTCAGGCGGCCGCTCGTCCTGGCGATTCCAAAGGCCTCAAGCCCGCACCATGTCCAGGAATGCCACCGAGCCCTCGACGTTCGGCTCACGCCCCGCGACCTGGCTGACCTGGATCGCGCCCATCCCCCGCCCACCCACAAACGCGTGCTCGAGGTGATCTAGGTGACCCCTTCGGAACCAACCAAATAAGAGGGGTTTCCTATCCGGCCTGCGTCCGTAACTTCGCCATCACGGTGCGGGCTGCTCGGCCGATCCCGAGGACACCTCGGGCGCCGGGGTCTGTTCGGTCGCGGGGGCAGGCGCCGGGCTCGATTCGGTTCCGGGGGCGGGATCCGCCGGTGGGGTGTTGCTTGATTGGTCGGCTCCCGGCTCTGCAGTTCCGGCCGAGCCGCTGTCCCCGCGACTGGCGCTACCGTCCGTGGTCAGGCCACCTTTTTCGTTAGCGCCTTGCTTGACTTGGCCAGGCACTTCCTTCAGGTCCTTAGCCGATTCGTCTGTCTTGTCCGGGACAGTCGCATTGCCGCTCAATGCTTTGCCCAGGGTCGTCGTCTGCCCCGTCGCGACGCCGTCGATGTTCGACGTCGACGAGACAAGGCTGGAGATGGGCTTGTGGGTTCCGAATTCGATCGCCGTGACACCGACCATCGCGATAACGAATGCGGCAGCACTGACCGCCCCGACCTTGATCCAGGTCTTGGGGGTGAGCTGCCTCCTCACACGTTCGGCTCGAGGTTCGTGGCTCTCGGCCGGCGCGCAGGCGACCAGCAGGTCCCCGTCGTCAGCGGGCAGTCCGCCTCTGCGGCGCTGGGGGATTTTTTTCATTGCCACTGTGGCGGCCGAACTGAGTGTTCGGGCGTAGAGAGCGGCGCCCACCGTTGCGACGATAGAGCCGAGCGCGGCTCCGATAAGCGTCCCGGCAACGCCTAGAAAGGACCCCACCAAGGCAGAGGTCACCGCGGCCAAGGCCGAGCCAATAGTGTGGGTGCCACTTAGTCCGAGGAGCTGTTTCGGCTTGTCGTCATTAGCGGACTCTTCAGGCATATTCACACACATTTCAGTCAGGAGATGTTACGAATAGATAACTTTACCTGTCTGTGGCCGGTTCCCGGCTGCGGCCGTATTTATTTGAGACGCTTCTCACAGGCAAGGGGAGGATCGCGGATTCATGCCATCGCCGCCTCCGGTGGAGGTCGAGAAGTATCGATCCGAAGAGCCGCGCCGTGCCTGAACTGGTACCCGGAAGTTGGACTGAGAAGTCGGCTGTCGGAGGTCCGCGCGACCTTTGCACCAGACTTGCTTGCCTAGAACTGGGTAGTTCCGCGCAGCCGGTGGGGGCGGCCGTCCGGGTCCACGATCAGGCGGCTCATCGGATCTGCCCAGAGACGTTGGCGGGCCGACACTGGCTCTGGGGTGTGGTGGCGCACGTGTCCGGCGGGTCGCGGGGAGGGGCGGCCAGCTTCATGCCAGCGGTCCAGAGCGTCCGCCGTCGTGTTCCAAAGCTCGAGCCCGGCCGCCGGGTCATGAAGCTGGGGATCGTTCTGGTCCAGGCCCAGGTGTTCGGCCCACAGTTGGAGCCGGAGGCGAAGGGCCAACGGCCGGGAAGTGTCGTGGCCGTTGTCTGTGGCGGCCGCGTCCCGGTTGTCGGCAGTCGTGTCGAACACGGCGCAGGTGAGCTCGCTGTCGGTGGTCCAGGATCGGCGGTTGAAATTGTCTGAGCCGCAGGTAAACCAGGTGTCGTCGATGATGCAGATTTTGGCGTGGATGTAGATCGGAGTTCCCAAGCGGTTCTCCAGGTCAAACACGCCGACCCTGTCAGGGGCGACGCGGTGCAGCATTCCGATGGCACGCAGTTGCCCGATCCGGCTAGGCGGCCCCGCAAGAGGCCCATCGGAGTCGGGGTAGCGGGGCACAACGGCAATCACCTTCAATTTTGGATTCCGTTCGAGGGCCTCCGCGATTCCGGCCGCCACCTCTGTCGACCACAGGTACTGATCCTCGACGTAGATCAGCGAGCGGGCGCGGGCGAAGGCCTTCGCGTAGGCGCGGGCAATGCTGCGCTCCCCTTGAGGCGCGAACGGGAACGGGGGACGTTTCACGCCGTAGGTGCGCAGCAGCTGCACGGCGTGCGGGCCCGCCGGTGGTGGCGGCGGCGCAGTGGCCGGGAGCGGCTCGGGGTGCCGGGGCATGCGGGCCAGACGTTGCAGCAGCATCCGGTAGGGGGTGCGTCGGTCCAGGGGATGGGGGTCGTTCCACCGTTCGGCGAACACTGCCAGCAGATCTGCCACCACGGGTCCACGCAGTTCCAGGGCGGCGTCGTGCCAGGGTGGTCGTTTCCCGTACCGGGAATCCATGGTGACCGCCTGCGGGTCTCCCGCGTGGTCGGCAGCGTCTCGACGGCTGTGGGAAAGGTCGATTCCGCCAACGAAGGCGACGTCCCGCGACGGATTGTCTCGACATCGGATGATGAACATTTTTTGGTGATGGGAACCGAACAGGCGTACACGCTGATCCAGCAGGACCTCTCCGCCGGCCTCGTTTATTTCACGACCCAGGAGCTCGTTGGATCGGCCGCTGATCGGGGCCGATACGCGCTCTCCGTGGGATCTCCAGACCAGGCCGCGCACTTCCACTCCCGCACGGGCCAACTCCGCGAGCACGTCGCCGATCGACGGTCCGTCCGCCAGCAGCCGTTCGTCGGCGTCGCCACGCCAGTCGGTGAACCACACGCGGTCTCCCGCCTGCAGGGCCGTCAACTCCTCATGCAGCCGGGCGAAGTAGGTTGCTCCATGAATCAGGGGACGCACGAGATTGCCTTCTGACCAGGTCAGGGAGCCGGCGCCGCCCGCATGCACTTCTGTGCCCAGATTCCCCCGCTCAGCGCGACTCAGGAACCACGAACCAGCATCACTGTCCACTCAGTCCTCCTTCGGGGCCCGGGGCCAGGCCACTAGTGTCCGGTCTCCAAAGTAACCTACGACTGTGCTGACAGCGCCCGGGTCGTACGCAGCACCTGCCATGAGCGGATGGAGTCGACCTGCTGAATATCGTCTAGTCCTTGGCGCGCATCTGGGCGTCGCGCACTTCGGCGTGCATATCCCAGGGCGCCTGCGGCAGGACCTTGCCGGTCTCGAGCAGCGATTTGAGGTTGGAGCCGACAGCAGCCCAGCCCAGGGCAGCGGCCTCCGCATCTTCGGCGGTGGGAATGTTTTCGTGCACGATTGAAAGCTTCACGATGTCCTTGTATTCCTCCACGGTGAAGGTGACCAGCGAGGCGGGCGCAGTTCCCCCGGCCGCATAAGTGTTCCTTAATGCGACTTTCATCTGGACCTCATTGTCTTCGTCCATGCTGGTCACACAATCTGTAGTGGCACTTCCACCGCTGGAGCTGATCCCATGAAGTGGTACCTGCCCGGTCTGCAATACGCCGACGAAGCTACGGGCACGACTTGGCGCGTCAGCCGGGCCTGGTTCGACAAAAGTCCAGGGGACTACCTGCTGGAGGTCGTCAGCCAGGGCCGGACCCGCGGCCTCCGTGGAGCCTATCTGCGTCACGGGCGCTTTGAACTCGCACCGCTGGACGATCCCGAGTTGCCCGCCTTGCGGGCGGAAGTGCAGCAAGGCGACCTCATTACGTATCGACCCCATCGGCGTGCGGTGGTCCGCGCGGGGGACCGTTACAGCAAGGTCTTCCGGCCAGGGCAGGCCATCGCGTCCGCCGAGCGCTGCGCACACGTGGAAATTCTCCTGGGCGCCGCCGGCACCTTCATGACCCCAAGGATCCTTCGCAGCTCCGAGGATGTCATCGTCTTCGGCGCCGTCCCGGGACCGACCCTGAACGAGCTGAGTGAGGATGACTCCACCAGCGATGAAACGTTTGTGGCGGCATGGGAGAAATGGGCGCGCTCATGGGTTGCTCAGCTGAGCGCACAGCACGGCAGCGCCGCACGCAGCGTTCTGAGCAGCCTGCCGCTCCGCTCAGCAGAGGTGGAAGCAGCGGATCTGTGGCGATGCGTGAACCGCTGGTTGCGTCACTTCGAAAACGTGCCGGAAATGTCGCCCCAAGGCGCCGCCTTACGGGCCGCGGCAGAGCATGTGACGAGTAATTTGTTTCGGACGGCCCCGGATCCGCTGGGGTGGTCCCACGGAGACCTGCACGCCAAACAGATCATCGCAGCAGACGACCGGTCCCCGCTCGGATTGCTGGATTTTGACGAGGGAGCCCAAGCAGAGGCGGCCCTCGATCTGGCCAATATGGACGTGCGCTTGGAGCTGCACCGGCGACGGAACCAGCTGTCCTCGGCACGTTACTCTGCGGCTCACAATCACGTGGTGGCCGTAGCCGAGGAACTGCACGTCAAGCCGGACCGGTTCCATGCCTACACGGACACCTTCTGGCTCCGGGAGGCATTGGTTCCGCTCCCCGGGCGCCTAGTCACGGCCATGGCCGTTCTCGACGAACGGGCAAGGCTTTATCAAAGTGCCGGGGCATAGTTTCCGTCGGCTCAAGCGTTCGGCTGCGAACGCAGAATCAGCGCATTCGCCGGTTAGGACCTATGTGTCGCCGCGCCGCGAGTACGAGGAGCCGGAGGGCGTTCGTTCCAATAGTCCGAAGTCGATCATGTAGCGGCGGAGCATCACGACATCATCGGTATAACTGAGGAGCCGTTCGTTTACCTGCCTTTCCGTTAGGTGTTCGCCCGGCTCGATGACTTCAGTGACAATCCAGGCCAGGAGCTCCCGCCGCTCGGTCATGTTGGCTGGATACCTGTCGATCCTGCCCAGCCGCATGAAGCGAGCCAACCCGGTCTGCGCCTGTCGCCGGGGTTGCTGCGTGAGCAGGTCGCGAAAGATCGCCTCAGGTGCCTCCAGCTCGTCGGCAGCATTCCGTTCAACGAGCCCTGACTCCAGCAGGGCAGTGATGGCCCGGTTGCGTCGTTGGTCATTCAGCTGAGCAACGACGTCGGGGAGCTTGGCGCCCAGGACGATCTGCGCGTAGGCGGTCCGCGCGTCGTTGTTGGCGAGAGCTGCCACCACTCGCCGCCAGTGCGGTCCGCTTAGCCTCGTCCCTCCGGTCACAGTGCTTTCCTCATTCTTCTTCTGCCCCTGCCTGTGCTGGTCTCCGTGTGCTAGGTCAACGGGCAAAATCGTAGTCCTGCACGGGTGCGACGGACAGGGGCAGTGGACGGCCGGTGGCTGTTGGACGGAAGGCGGCCACGGATCCAAGACCGCGCGGGGGCCTATGGCAGTTCTGAGGTTAGGACGAACCTCAAATGAGCGAATTCGGAGGTGGCGGGCCTGTTCCTTCGCATGAAGGACCGGACTCTTTCTTTAGTCGGTGATCTCTCGTCCTCCGCGTCCGAGCCACCAAACGGCAGGAAGCATGCCGCCAACTTGATTGGATTATCACGCTAAGAGGGCACGCTACCAGCCGATCAGGCAGATTGGAGCAGGAGGCATTCCGGGTAGGGGTCGTCGAGGGGTTCTGGCCAGCCGGGATCCTCAGTTTCTGCGGCGGGCAGTGGATGCTCACCCGTGAATTGGTACCAGTCCGGGAAGGGGTCCGGGGGCAGTTCCCGTTCGGGATCCGGGCCGGGTTCCCGGACACATGCCTGATCTGGATCCTCCAAGGTTTCCAGACCGGGATCCTGGCTGGCGCGCGCCGGGTCCGATTGAAGGCCTGGGCCCAGTTCAAGGCCCTGGTCCGGATGGCGGCCTCGATCCGAGGGCAGGCCGTGGTCCGGTCCGGTGTCTGTTTCTGTGTCCGTGCTGAGGATTTGGTCGGGCCATTCGGGTGGTTCCCAGTCTTGGTGTTCGCTGGGGTAGTGCCGTCCGGACGGTGAGGTCCAGCCCGGCGGGTGGTCCTTGCTGGCCCCGGCCGGTGTCCAGGCGGAGCCGTGTTTGAGGCGGTGGTGTTTGGGGCAGGGCTGGCCGAGGTTGGAGATGCCGGTGGTGCCGCCGTCGGCCCAGGCCAGCAG
>NZ_JBFTLG010000016.1:0-159645 GCF_056396305.1 Arthrobacter sp. 05T420
CCGCGGGACTCGGGCTCGTCCATTTCGCCGTCGCCCAGGAACGCCCAGACCTGCTGGTCCGAGGTGTCCTTGATGCCGCGGTTGTGCAGGTACCGGTTGGACTGCGCCTGGTAGATCGCGTTCATCGGGCCGATGCCCATCGAGACCGTGGGGAATTCCCAGAACTCCGGCATCAGGCGCGGGTGCGGGTAGGAGGACAGGGCGTGGCCCTCCTTGGACTTCTCCTGCCGGAAGCCGTCCATGTCCTCCTCGGTCAGCCGGCCCTCCATGAAGGCGCGGGCGTACATGCCGGGGGAGGCGTGGCCCTGGAAGAAGATCTGGTCCCCGCCGCCGGGGTGGTCCTTGCCGCGGAAGAAGTGGTTGAACCCGACCTCGTACAGGGTTGCGGCACCGGCGTAGGTGGAGATGTGCCCGCCGACGCCGATATCGGCCCGCTGCGCCCGGTGCACCATGACGGCGGCATTCCAGCGCAGCCAGGCCCGGTACTTGCGCTCGATCTCCTCGTCCCCGGGGAACTCCGCTTCCTGGTCCACCGGGATGGTGTTGACGTAGTCCGTGGTGGTGACCATCGGAACACCCACGCTCTGCGCCCCGGCCCGCTGAAGCAGGCTGCGCATGATGTACTGGGCACGTTCGGTGCCCTGTTCCTGAATCAGGGTATCCAGGGACTCCAGCCATTCGGCGGTCTCTTCCGGATCACGATCAGGCAGCTGGTTTGTCAACCCGCTGAGGATATGGGAGGTATCTTCTCCTGCAGCCACGTCCAACCTCTTTTCATCGTTGAATAGTTGGCTCAAGTTTTCATTCTGTGAGAAAACTTTTTTGCATTTCGAGATTATCTAGGCGGCGATCCGCGCGTCAAGACGGCCCTGCAGTCACAATCGGGCGACACAACCAACGCGGGGTCAGATACGGCCCATTAAGGCGCCCGAGATGGGCCGTATCTGACCCCGCGTTGCTTTTTGGGGTTGGAGCCTGGCTGCAGACCTAACGGCTGCGGCTTTAGCTGCCCCGGTAGGTGGAGTAGGCGAAGGGGCTGAGCAGCAGCGGGACGTGGTAATGGGCCTGCGCTTCGGACACAGCGAATGTCAGGGTGACCTCGGGGAAGAAGGTCTCGGTCCCGGCGGCGGCGTAATAGGCTCCGGTGTCGAAGCCCAGCCGGTACGTGCCGGAGTCCAGACGGTCGGGGCCAAGTGATTTGGCGCGCCCGTCGTCATCCGTGGCCCCGGCCGCGATCCTGACCCAGCGGCCGGCGTCGAGCACGTCCAATGTGACGGCGAGGCCCGCGGCGGGCTTGCCGGAGCCGGTGTCCAGGACGTGCGTAGTGATGTGGGAGGTGCTCATGCGCCGATCAGTCCTTCGAGTCGGAGTACCGCGATTTCGCGCAGCTGCTGGCCGATGACCACTTGTTCCTCGTCGGGAGTGTGGGCGAGCCGGGTGTTGAGGGCGGCTAGGATCTCCTCCCGGCTGCGGCCGGCCGCGCGGATAAGGAAAACCTGGCCGAATTTTTCTTCATAGTTCCGGTTTCCCTCGGCGATGGCAGCGGCGACGGCCGGATCCGGGGCGCCGAGAGTTGCCTGCTCCGACTGGGAGAGGCGGGCCTCCGCGCTGTTTCCTGCTGCCCGTTCGCCGATGCGGGGATGGTGGGCCAGGGCGGCCTCCACTTCCGCATCGGTGAAGGGTTCCGCAGCGCGGCCGGCGGCTTCGAGGAGGCTGCCGGTGCTGCCGAAGGGCCGGGAATCGACGATCTCCTGTATCCACCGCCCAATGTCCAGGCAGGGACGCAGGGCGGCCGCAGCCTCCGCGCGTCCGGCAGCGTTAAAGTCTTCCAACAGCATGTGCCAGATCCTTTGTGTCAATGCTGGCATCCACGGCGTAGGGCTATACGAAGAGAATATTCGTATCGTGGAACTGTTATTTCAGCATATGCAAAAGATTGAACAGTACCGGGTGGCGGGTGTCAACCGGCGGGCCGGGATCGGCTACGGCCCCGGCTAGCTCGCCAGGAACCGCAGCAGAACCTCGTTGACCTCCGCCGCGTGGGTCCAGATCATGCAGTGCGGGGCACCGTCGATCTCCACGTACTCGGCACTGGGCAGCGCCTTGGCGAACTGGCGGCCCGCGACGTCGATCGGCAGGATGTTGTCTGCCGTGCCGTGCACGATCAAGGACGGGACATCGATCTTGGGGATGTCGGCACGGAAGTCCGTGAGCCAGGTAGGCTGGGCTGCCACCGACGCCGTGGGCCCGCCGCTGGTGGCGAGGTTCCAGCCGGCGTTCATCACCTCCTGACTGAGCCGGGGCGTGCCGAGGTACGTCTCGCTGTTGTAGAAGTTCTTGAAGAATTCCGTGAAGAAGGCGTACCGGTCCGCGGTCACGGCCTCCAGCAGCCCGTCGAAGACCGACTGCGGGACGCCGGCGGGGTTGTCCTCGGTCTGCAGGAGGTAGGGCTCAAGGGAGGCCAGGAACACGGCCTTGGACACCCGGGCAGAGCCGTAGGTGCCGAGGTACCGGCCCACCTCGCCGGTGCCCATCGAGAAGCCCACCAGCACGACGTCGGTCAGGTCCAGGTCGCTCAGGAGCGTGTTCAGGTCCGCCGCGAACGTGTCGTAGTCGTAGCCGTCGGTGGGTTTGCTGGACTTGCCGAAGCCGCGGCGGTCGTAGGTGATGACGCGGTAGCCGGCGCCCAGCAGGGCCGTGGTCTGCTTCTCCCAGGACGAGCCGTCCAGCGGGTAGCCGTGGATCAGGACCACGGCCTGACCGGACCCGTGGTCCTCGTAGTAGAGCTCGACGTCTGTGCTGTTTTCGGTTCCAACCTTGATGTAAGCCATGCCAGCGGTCCTCCCGGGTGAGTGCGGTTCGGTTTGGTGGTGTGGTTCGGTGTGGTTCGATCTTGGGCGGTCGATGTTGGGCGTTCAATGTGCAGTGCAGTCAGTACGTGGGCCCCACTCTAGCGGCCGGGACCACCCCCGCCGCTAGGGCCTGTTCACCATCCGGAATGCGGAACTTCTCCGCCAGGGCGGCCTACGGCCGCCGGTACGGGCGGGTGCCTGCCCATGTCAGCGGCCCCCGGTTTCCCTCGCCTCGCTCGCGAAGCTGGACACGAAGCCGGACTCGTAGCCGGACGCGAGCGGCCTGTCCGCGGCACGTTCGTCGAGCACAGCCAGGGCCATCCTCGAGCGCGTCGGCAGGGGGGAGCAGGCCAGTCGCAGCCAGGCGCCGTCGGAATAAGCATGGAACCGGTCCGGGCTGACGTGGAGCTCTTCCGCGGCGGCCAGGATCCGGGTGTGGGCCGCCATGTACCGGTCCAGCGACGTGCGGGGGTGGCGGGCATGCAGTTCCAGATGAACGTCCATGTTGGCCAGATCCAGGGCGGCCTCGGCCTGGGCGGTGTCGTCGAAGTCCAGCAGGCCCAGCGGCGCGGAGCCTCCGGCGGCCAGGATCTGCTTGTCATGGAGGTCGCCGTGCGCCCAGACCAGTGGATCCGGTGCCGTCCGGAGCAGGTTCTGCGCCACTTGGTCGGCCCGGGCACTCA
This sequence comes from Arthrobacter sp. 05T420, assembly GCF_056396305.1. Classification (NCBI taxonomy): domain Bacteria; kingdom Bacillati; phylum Actinomycetota; class Actinomycetes; order Micrococcales; family Micrococcaceae; genus Arthrobacter; species Arthrobacter sp. 05T420. The sequence goes on from NZ_JBFTLG010000016.1 coordinate 3,536, forward strand.
GAGCGGTTCCGTGCGCTGCAGCTTCCGGGATGCCACTGTAGTGCCGCAGCCACCGCTTCACCCACCGCCGCAGATCCGCGACCTCCACCTCCGGGGAATGGACGGGCAGGGCGCCCAGGGCTGCGAGCCCGGCGGAGCTGCCCACGTGGGCGGTCCAGGCGAGCTGCCATTGCTCCCAGAGCCGGTCGAACCCTGCATCGCTGAGACCCGTGGGGTCGTCGGCCAAATCCCCGAGCGTCCGGCCGGGAACGGCGCTGAAGACGATGACGTCCGGAGAGTTCCGCAGCACCCTGGGCGCCGTGAAGGTCCCGGGGTCCAGGAGAAGTTCGGTTTGCGCGCAGCGTTCGGCTGGCACCATCGCACCGCCCGGCAGGAAGACCTTGATGTAGCCGGCCGCGGCCCGGATGACGGCGCGCATGTGCGGCCGGTAGGACACCAGTTCCCCGTGCCGGGCCTCCGCCCGCAGGGACGGCAGCGCCGGATCGTCCTCGGGCAACAGCTCGAACGCTCCGGCACGCAACACGCCTCCCCGGACGCCGGCCTGCCCCGCCGCAACGACCTCCAGGACGTAGTCGCCCACCGTGCTGTCCGGCCACGCCCGGTGGATCTGCCAGGTTTGCCCGGAAGAGTCGACGGCGGACCGCGGCACCGGCGAGCGCCAGCTCATGCGATCAACTCCAAGGCTCGGCGGACATGCCAGTACGCCGGGTCCAGGAATTGCTCTGCCGCCTGCAGCCATGATCCCTGCAGCCGTGATCCCTTCAGCCATTGTTCCTGCGGGGCGGTGCTCATTTCGGCACCTTGAACAGTTCACCCGGTTCTGCGGTCTGCTGCCGATGGACCCAGCCGGCGAAGCGGGAGTCCGGATCGGCCAGCAATGACTGTGGGGGCCCGTCTTCGAGGATTTCGCCGTCTTCGAGCCAGATCACCCGGTCGCACGATTGGGCCGAGTTGACGTCGTGGGTAATCGTGATGGAGGTCCGGCCCTCGGTGAGTGTGTCCAGGGCGTCGAGGACCGAATCCCGAGATGCCGGATCGAGCCCGGCCGTCGCCTCGTCCAGGATCACGATGGGCGCTTTGCGGAGCATGGCGCGGGCGACGGCCAGCCGTTGACGCTGGCCCCCGGAAAGATCGTTGGCCGCCTCGCCGAGGACCGATTCGTAGCCCTCGGGCAGTGCACGGATGAAACCGTCGGCCTGGGCAAGGGCAGCCACGGCTTCAATCTCCTCATCGGTGGCATCGAGGCGGCCGAACCTGATGTTCTCCCGGACCGAGGTTCCGAACAGCACGGAGTCTTGGAGCAGGATCGAGACATGGGCGCGCACGGAAGCGATCGTCAGGGCCCGCAGGTCCTGCCCCCCGAGGCTGACACTCCCCTCCCAGGGGTCCACCATCCGAAGGATCATGCTTGCCAGCGTGGACTTCCCGGCCCCGGAGGGCCCCAGCAGGGCACAGTGTTGACCCGCTGGTATGGTCAGCGTGATCCCCCTGAGCACGGCGGTTTCTTCGAAGTGGCCGGCCCATACATGGTCGAACACGATGTCCGGGTGCGGGCTCTTGAGGGCGACGGCGTGCGGTGCCTCGGGCACGTCACTCTGGGCCTCGAGCAGGTCCGCCACCCGTTCCCCGGAGGCCGTGGCGCGGGCGATGCGGCTCGTGTACCTGGCCACATCCTTGAGCGGCCGCAGTCCGGTCTTCAGGTAGAACAGGAAAACGACCAAATCTCCGGGTGTCATCGCATGCTGCATCACCCTCCATCCGCCGGCAGCCAGGACCACAGCCGTCGCAAGTCCCGTCAGGACGTCGGTTTTCCGTTGCAGGCTGGCAGAGAGCCGCAGGGTGGCCACCCCTGAGCCAAGTGCTGCCTGATTGCTCTTGCGGAAGCCCGAGCTGAGGGTGTCTTCGAGTCCATACGCCTGGACTTCACGCATTGCTCCCAGGGTCTGTGCTGCGGTGGTGGCCAGCGCGCTTTCGCCCTTGCGTGACGTGCGGGCCGCGGTAGTAATCGATCCGGAGCTCTTGCGGGACAACAAGACAAATATTCCGATGGACAGGAACGTCACCAGGGCGATGAAGGGATCGAGCCAGAGCATGATGATCATCATTGCGACCAGGGACACGAAATTGCCGAGGAGAGGGAGCCCCGCAGTAACGGCCGCGTCCTGCAGCCGGGACACGTCTCCGACGAGCCGCTGGACCGTGTCGCCGGTGGAGGCGCGGCTGTGGTGGCGCATCGACAGGCCCTGGAGGTGGCGGAAGGTGCGGGCGCGCAATTCGGAGGATATGCGGGTGCCCACGAGGGCAAACGCAATCGCGGACACGTAGCTTGCCACGGCTCGGACCAGGCTGATGACAATCACCGCGCCGGCGCAGAGGAGCAGCACTTCGGTGCTTGCTTCCACGCTGAGCGGGGACTTGCGCAGATTGGCGCCGAGGGAGTGCGAGACGGAGTCGAGGACGATCTTCACCGGCCACGGCTCCAGAAGCCGGAAGAGGATTTCCACGGCCATGGCAATGAATCCCCAGGTGATGAGCAGCCTGTGCCCGCGCAGATGCGGGCGGATGCACCGCAACGTCCGCAACATCGGCGTGGGTTCCGCGGGTGCGTCGGCGCGGGTCTTGCGCCACAGTGTCCACCGGCCACGGGGGTGCACATGCCTGGCAGCGGTGGTCATTGCCGTGCCAGTCTGCGGGCAGGCGGCAGGGCCCCGGTGATCCGGGACAGCACACCGCTCCAGCTGAATCTCTGCACGGCTTCGCTGCGGGCCTCGAGCCCGAGCCTTTCCCGCAGGGTCGGGTCTTCGCCAAGCCGGATGAGGGCATCGGCGAGGGCGGCCGGATCCCCGGGCGGGACGAGGATCCCGGTGCGGCCGTCCTCGATGATGGACGGGATCTGGCCCACGGCGCTCGCGATCACGGGCAGCGCGGCCGCCATGTACTCAAAGACCTTCAGCGGCGAGAAGTAATCGTCCTGGCCGGGGGCGTCCGGGGGATAGGGGGCGGCGGCGGCGTCGAATTCTGCCAGGAGTCCGGGCACGGCAGCCGGCGGAACGGCGCCGGCGAACACCGTTGGCACGCCGAGGGACTCGGCGAGGCGTTCGAGATCCTCCCGCCCGGGGCCGTCACCCACCACCTGGACCTGCCAGCGCAGGCCCGGGTCAAGGGTCTGCTGGTTGGCCAGGGCCACGCCGTGCAGCAGGGCGGGGACTCCGTGCCACGGCTTCAAGGTTCCGACAAACCCGACCGTGAGGTGGTCCGGATTCCGGCGGCCGGGGCGGCGGCCAGGGATCCGCTCGACGTTCACGCCGTTCTGTGCCAGCACAGTCCTGGCCGTCGGCACCCGCGCCCGCACCCAGCGCACCACGGGATCCGAGACGCAAGCGACGACGTCGGCCGTTGCGGCGTTGCGGCGGAACACCGTCTCAGCCTTCTTCACATCCAGCAACTGACGGTACCGTTGCTGCTCCTCGATGAGCGGGGCATTGACCTCGAGTACCGACGGCACGTCCAGGATGCGGGCCACCACGGACAGCGCGGGGCTGAACAGCGAATAGCGCTCGTAGAACAGCCCGCAGCCGTTGCGCAGGACCTCGTCGGCCAGACCCAGCGCCGCGTCCTGGACCGCCCGTTCCCGGGCGGGGGCCGGGACGGATTCCGGCCTGACTTCGACGACGTCGAGATCGGCAAGATCGCTGGGCCGCTCGGTGCCGAGCCGGGTGCAGTAAACCGTGACGGCAGCGCCGGTCCCGCGCCACGCCCGGACGATTTCCTGGACATGCACCGAGGAACCCTTGGTGCCGAAAACAGGCACGCCGGGATCGGCGCACACGTATGCCACGCGTGTCATGCGACTCTCCTTTCTGAACGCGAGAGGGACCTCAGGAGCTCGGCCTGGCGGTGGACGTCGTAGTCCTCCTCGATCACGGCGCGGGCATTGCGGGATATGGCAAGCCGGTCTGTGACGGGGGAGACGAGCGTGCGGATGCCGCGGGCCAGGGCGTGCGGGTTACCCGGCCGGACCAGGATCCCGGTGGAGCCGTTCCGGACCACCTCGGGGATCCCGGTGACGGACGTGCTGACGCAGGGCACGCCGGTGGCCATGGCCTCAAGCAGGACCGTGGGCATGCCGTCCGCGTTGCCGTCGGCGCCGACAACGCAGGGCGCCACGAAGATATCGGCGGAGTTGAGCAGTTCGTGGACCTGGTCCTGGGTCTGGGGGCCAAGGAGGCGGACGTATCCGCCGAGCCGGAGCTGATCGATGCTGGCCTCCAGCTCCTCGGCCATGATCCCGGTCCCGGCGATCCGGAGGTCCATTTTGACCCCCTGGTCCAGCAGTTCCGCGGCCGCGGGCAACAGATGCTGGAAGCCCTTCTTCTCCACCAGGCGACCGATGGCGGCGACCCTCAGGGTAGGTCCGAGCGGGTGGGGCTCCCGGTAAGGGAAGCGCTCCAGCTCCAGGCCGTTGCGCACCAGGTGGAGCCGGGACGTCGAGCCCGGGAAGCGGCGGCGCAGGTAGCGGATGTTGTACTGGCTGATGGTCACGGCGTGGTGGGCCTGCTCGAGCTTGAGCCGCAGATCGTCGTCGCGGACCGATTCATGGAAGATATCCACCGCGTGGGCCGTAAACGAGAAGGGGATGCCGGCAATGAAGGACGCCAGCCGGGCGACCGTCGTGGCGCCCGAGGCGAAGTGGACGTGCATGTGCCGGATGTTCCGGCCCTGCAAGGCGGTGGCCAGGTTGATGGCCTGGACGGCTTCGTCCGCCGTGACGGCGGCGAGTTCGGCGAAATTCCGGCCAATGGCGGCCGTGAGCCCGGCTTCGTCGGCCAACTGGAGGGCCTCCCACAGCGCCACCGTCTTGATGGGGCGGTCAATGTAGGTCACCGGTGCCTGGACCCGGGCGAGCTCGGGGTGGAACCGGGCGTCGTTGGTGGGCAGCAGCGAGAAGATCTCGATCCGGTCCCCCGCCGCCTCGCGGGCCAGGATTTCCGCAACGATGAACGTTTCGGAGAATCGCGGATACATCTTGAGGACGTAGGCGGTCCCCGGTTCAGACGGCGACACGGCTCGCACCGCCCTTCGAACGGGCTGCGGCAACGCTTTCGTCCGCCCGGAACTCATCTGCGTTGATCAGATCGGAATTGGCCAGATCTGCACTGACCAGATCGGAATTGGCCAGATCTGCGCTGACCAGATCGGAATTGACCAGATCGGAGTTGGCCTGATCGGAATTTTCCAGCGGCTGCAGCAGCTCGGCGGCCAGCTGCGGGACCCGGATCAGGCCGTCCAGCACCGCTCGACGGCGGTCCACGGTGGTGCCGAGGCGGGCGGCCAGCCAGCCGGCCAGGCCCTCGGGGGTCAGCGTGCCAATGTCGTGCTGCTCCAGGTAGCCGGCCGCGGCCAGGGACGCGGCCCGGATCCGCTGCTCGGCGCGCGACTGCGTGCGGGGGACGATCAGCGCCGGGACGGGGGTGCTCATGATCTCGCACACCGTGTTGTAGCCGCCCATGGCCACGACGGCGCCGGCGTGCCGGATGTGGAACACTATGTCATCCACTACGGGCACCACTTTGACGTTGGGGCGTGCCTGCTGCCGGAGGTCGTTCAGTTGCTCGGCGGGCATTTGGGGTCCGGCGACCACAAGGTGTCCCAGCCCGTCCGGGACCGGAGTGGCGACGGCGACGCGGGCCAGGGCATACCCGTCCGAGCCCCCGCCGACCGTCGTCATGCAGTACCGGCCGGGCATGCAGCTGGTGCCGGAAACCGAAGGGCGGCCATCGGCGAGGTAGCCCGTGTACCGGATGAGCTTTCGGAGAGCGAACGGTATTTCGCCGGAGGCCACGGGATCGTGGACTGCGGGATCGCCGTAGACCCAGATGGCATCGAAGAGGGCCTTGACCACGCGGGGCCCGCCCACCTTGGCCCATTCGCTGAGGGCCGCGGCGGGCGAGTCAAGGACCTCGCGGAGGCCCAGCACCACGCGCACGGGCCCGGCGGTGCGTGCGCGCCGCAAGGCTATTTCGAGTTCGCCATGAACGCCCGTGGCGTGCCGGTCCACCACCACCAGATGGGGGGAGAACCCGGCCAGCGTTGCCTGCAGCAGCCTGGCCCGCAGCGGCACGAGTTCGTGCATGGGCAACGCCAGGTTCCGGGGCAGGTAGCCCCCGGACCCCTTCGCCACGCCGGGAAGCAACACCCAGTCCCAGCCCTCGGGCAACCGGAACGCCGGGGCCAAGGCCGTGCCGGTGATGAGGATTCCGGTGACGGGGCGGCCGATCAAGCCGGGAAGCTGGTTGTTCAGCGCGTGGGCCAGTGCCAGATTCCGACGCACATGCCCCAGGCCCACTGAATCATGCGAGTACAGAACTATCCGCAGTGGCTCCACAGCAAATCCTCCCCCGCCCCCTGGTGCCCCGGGCCTGACTGCGATCGCAACTGTCCCCGGTGCCGGCGCTCTCCGATGATAGGTACCAGCCTGCCCCCCAAGAGTGAGGGTGGGATGAGGAGAAGATTAAGGATTTCTCAGCGAAGGCCTCGCATCGGCGCCCGCGCTAAGGTAGGCGCCCGGTTAGGTGCGGGGGTTAGTCAGACGCGGCCAGTTCAGACGCGGATGCTGGCGGACTGCAGGGGGATCCGGATCAGGAATGTGGCCCCGTGGCCGTATTCGGACTCCACTGTGGCCACGCCGCCGTGGGCCTGGGCGATTGCCGAGACGATGGCCAGGCCCAGCCCCGAGCCCTCCCCGCCGCGGCCCGTGTGCGCCCGGCCGAACCGTTCGAAGATTCGTTGCTGGTCCTCGGCGGCGATGCCGATCCCGTCATCGCGCACCCACAGCAGGAGGGTGTCCAGCGGGGGTAGCGAGGTGCCGTCGTCCGCCGTCGGGTGCTCAATCCGGGATCCGAGCGCGATTGTGGAGGACGGTCCGGTGTACTTGACGGCATTGGCAGCGAGCTGGACCAGGGCCTGGGTGAGTCGCTGCGGATCCGCCTCCACCGTGTAGTCGGCTCTCTCATCGATCTGCCAGTGGCGGTCGGCCAGGACGTGCACTTTATCCATGACCTGGTCCAGGAACTCCGGGATCCGGACGGGTTCCCGCCGGATGAAGCCGGGGTCCCCGGAGTTGGCGAGGAGCAGGAGGTCGTCCACCAGTCGCTGCATCCGGTCCACCTCGTCCAGCAGCACGTCACGCGTTGCAATGACATCGTCCGGATCATCCACGGTCAAGAGTTCGAGGTGCCCGCGGAGAATGGTCAGCGGGGTCCGCAGCTCATGGCCGGCGTCGTCCAGGAACTGCTGCTGCTGCTGGGCGCCCTCATCCAGCCTTTCCAGCATGGTGTTGAAGGTCTTGGCCAGTAGGGTGACGTCGTCCTCGCCCTTGCGCACCTCCACCCGCTGCGTGAGGTCCTCCGGGCCCACCGCCCTGGAAGTCTCGCGCATACGGCGGAGTGGATCGAGCAGCCGCCCGGCGACGATGCCGCCGATCAGCGCGGCCGCTGAGAGCATGCCGAGGGCCACCAGCGAATACGTCTGGACCGTGCTGGCATTGTGTGCGCGCTGGTCGCCCGCGTCCCGACCGACCAAGAGGAACGTCCCGGTGACGCCCCTCATGGGCAACACCACAGTCCGGAGCGGGCGGCCGTCCGAATTCAGCTCGCCGAAGGACGCGCCGGCCGGATTCCTGAGCTCGGCGGCGTCGGCGAACAAAGTGTTCTTCAGGAGGGCGTTGTCCCCGTTGCCCTCAACGGTCCACGCCACGCGCCCGTCCACGATCCCGGCCATGACCTCGTTGTTGCGCGGCTCGATATCTTCCGCGGCCTCGTGAAGGGCACTGATGTACGTCCTGTTGGCGTAGTCCCCGGACGTTTTCTTCTTAGTCTGGACGAGCTTCACCACGGCGTTGGCCCTGTCCTGAAGCGCCTGGTCGAGCCTGGCATCGGACTCCTGGAACTGGACCACGAACGTGACCAACCCCGCGGTGACGAGCCCGGCGAGCATCATGCCCAGCATGGCCGCCACCACCCGGAAACGCACCGAGTGGAACTTCGCACCCCAGCCGGACGGGTCCTGGAATTCCGACTCAGGAGAGGCAGCCGTCGGCCCGGCCTGGGCGTCCCCGCTGGGACGTTCATCCAAGGTGGCCACTCTGTTCCCTTCGTGTGACGATCGGCTGGCCTTGCAGCGTTTCTCCGTGTGGCTCAGAGTTTGCCTAGCTGAGTCGGTACCCGGCGCCCCGGGTGGTGAGGATGCGGTCGGCGCCGAGTTTCATCCGCAACTGGCGCACGTACACGTCCACAACGTTGGAGGTGCCGTCGAAGTCGTAGCCCCAGACGTGGCTGAGCAGCTGCTGGCGGCTCAGGACCTGGCCGGGGTGGAGGAGGAACATTTCCACCAAGGCGAATTCGCGGGCGGAGAGCTCCACCATCCGGCCGTCCACGCTGACCGTGCGGGTGAGCAGGTTCAGTTCCAGGGGCCCGTAGCGCATGACGCTTCCCGCCAGCACATCGCCGGTGTCCCCCTTGCGGATGCGGGCCTTGATCCGGGCCACGAGTTCATCGAAGTGGAACGGCTTGACGATGTAGTCGTCGGCGCCGCCCTCCAGCGCGGCGACGGTGTCGGTGGATGACCCGCGGGCCGTGAGGAAGATGACCGGGATGCCCACCTGGCCGCGGCGCAGCGCCGCCAGGACGGCATAACCGTCCAGGCGGGGGAGCCCGATGTCGAGGAGCAGGAGATCGAATTCGCCGCTGGAGGCGTAGTCCACGGCCGTGACGCCGTCGGCCACCACGGTGGGCGCGTAGCCTGCCGCGCGCAGGCCCTTTTCGATGAACCGGGAGATGCGTTCTTCGTCTTCTGCAATGAGGATGCGGATCAAGGTGACTCCCTGGAAAAGCCCGGGTCCGGGAGTTCCCTCTGGGCCGCGCGTCGGTGCGGGCCGTACAACGGGATCCTGGCTTGTCCCAATACTGCGGCGTCTCCTGCTCACGAGTCGGGAGGAATCCGAGGCCCCAGCAGCCTCGATCTGCCCGGAGTGCGGGCGGTTCCGGGCCCCAAGGGTGCGGGGCCCGCGGTTTGGGCGGCGCGTTCCGGTCAGGGCGGCGCGGCGGGCCGTGGGGGAGCGAGGGTCCCGGTTTCGGCGGGACGGCAGGTACGCGATTCAGAAGGAATGGACATCTGTGCTCCTCCAGAGGGCGGCCCAGCATTGTGGGATTCCATCGGGCAGTTGCGGCTGAGACTATTCCCGCTTCTTTCATCCTGCCCCTGTAATGGAGCGTGCGCTACCTTTGGTCGGGTGATTTTCAGACTGTTAACAGCTCCCGCGCAGGTGCACTTTATTACTGCCGTGTTAGTGCCCGTTACTGCCCGAACAGGGCACCCGTGACCTGGTGAGTCAGGTCGTGGATGAGGTCCAGGCGGGCCGCGCTGTCGGCGTCGTTCGGGCCCCACGTGTAGATGACCACCGCGTAGGAGCGGTCCCCGGCGCTGAGCAGCGCTGCGTCGTGGACGTAGCCCAGCACCACGCCGTACTTGTGGTGCACCGTTATGCCAGGGGCGAGCGCCGCCGGGATGAGGTTCTCGTCATTGGTGTGCTGCATGTAGCCCAGCAGCTCCGCGGTGTGATCGGCGTTGAGCAGTTTGCCCGTGGCGAGCTGCGTCAGGAGCCGCGCCATGTCCGGCGGCGCGATGAGGTTTTTCTCGGGGTCGTAGGTGATGCCGAGGGTGGCGGCGTAGGCGGTGAGATTGGGGTAGCCGATATCTTGCATCAGCAGCAGCCACGCGTCGTTGTTGCTGGCGTTGATCATGGCCTTGAGCTGGAACGCGGCGTTGAACGCGCCCAGGGGAGCGTCGAGGGACTTATCGCCGGTTTCCACCAGATGGTAGTACGCGGCGGCGGTCAGGACCTTCGCGGTGCTCGCCGCCGTGTACGGTGCCACGTCGCCGTAGCTCTGCAGCTGGCCGTCGCGGGTGTCCATCACGGCGACGCCGATCCTGTGATCGGGGTGGTCGCCGAGGATCCGCTTGATCCCGGCGGCGAGGTCGACGGCGGCTGGCGGGGGCGCCGCGGCGGCCGCGGCCGGGCTCGGCGCCGTCTGCTGGGAGGCCGTCAGGAAGTCACTGGTCAGGAAGTCTTTGGTAAGGAAATCACTGGCCGTTGGCGGGACGGTGCGGATGGCGCCGAGAATCACGACGGCGGCCAGCACCAGCACGGCGACGGCCCAGACCAGAACAGTGTTCCTGCGGTGGGTGGGAGCGGCCGGCCGGGGGCCCGGTTTCGTCATGTGCGTGGGCCTTCCGGACTCGCCTGGGTAGCTGCCTCCGACGTTAGGCGCGGCCGGGGGCGAAGTCCACGCAGCGCGCGGGGAGCGGCCAAAGTCGGGCAAAATCCCGCTGCCGGGTCCACTACGCTGGCACTTATGAGCCGGAAAATTACTGTCAGCCTGCCGGACGCCTCGTTGCGCGAATACCTTCAGCCGCACCCGGACGTCACCATCCTGGAGTGGGACCTCACCGGTGAGCCGCCCCTGCCGCGGATCGACATCGTGGTGCCGCCCTACATGGATGGCCCGCAGGTCCTGCAGGGCCTGGAATCCGTGGAGACGGCCCTGGTGCAGAGCCAGTCGATCGGCTACGACGGCGTGGCGGAGTTCCTGCCGGCCGGCCGGGTCTTCGCCAACGCGTCGGGAGTGCACGAGACCTCCACCGCGGAGCTGGCGCTCGCCCTGATCCTCGCCAGCCAGCGGGAGTTGCCCCGCCTCATCCAGAACCAGCAGGAAGGCCGCTGGGACGCCAGGCCCACCGCCAGCCTGGCCGACCGCCGCGTCCTGATTGTTGGCTACGGCGGGGTGGGCAAGGCGATCGAGGGCCGACTCCTTCCGTTCGAGACCAGCGTGACCAGGGTGGCCAGCCGGGAACGCACGGACGAGCGTGGCCGGATCCACGGCATCGCGGAACTCCCGGCGCTGCTGCCCGTGCACGACATCGTGGTGGTGGGGGTTCCGCTCAGCGACTCCACCCGGCACCTGATTGATGACGCCTTCCTCTCGGCAATGCCGGACGGCGCCCTGGTGGTGAACGTGGCCCGCGGCCCGGTGGCGGACACTGATGCACTGGTCCGGCACACCACCTCCGGACGGATCCGTGCCGCCCTGGACGTCACCGATCCCGAGCCCCTGCCCCAGGACCACCCTCTGTGGCGGACGCCGGGTGTCATCATCAGCCCGCACGTGGGGGGCGCGAGCTCGGCGATGCGCCCCCGGATGGGCCGGCTGCTGCAGCGCCAGATCGATCTCATGCTGGCCGGCGAGGGCCCAGCCAACGTGGTGCTGGGCGGCTGAAGTTTGCGCGGCTAGGCGCCGGGCGGCCACGAGGGCGCTGGCGGATGAGGCGGCCGGTGAGGGGCCTACGCGGGAGCGGGCGAATTGCCCGTCCCGGCGGTGTCCACCACGCAGAACCTGTTACCCTCCGGATCGGCCAGGATCACGTAGTCAGCGTCCGCCGGCCGCTTGTTCCATTCCACCCGTGTGGCGCCCAGGGCCAGGAGCCGCTGGACTTCGGCGTCCTGCTGGTCCGTGTACAGGTCCAGATGCAGGCGCGGGGGGATCTGGACGGCCGCGGGGACGCGGTCCAGGGAGATGCACGTGCCTTTACCGCCTGGCGACTGCAGGATGACAAAGTCGCCGTCGGGCGCGCACCGCGGCTCGTAGCCCAGGGCGGCCTGCCAGAAACCCATCTGGCGTTCCAGGTTGTCCACCCGGATCACGATCGAGCCAATAGTCAGCATCAGGCCAAGCTACACCCGGCCCGTGGACTTTAGCGCCAGCCCCAAATCGGGACAAGTCCTGCAGGAACGCAAAATCTGTTCTCACCACCCGGCAGTGCCCGGGCCGCCCTTGAAAGGACCGACAATCTTCGTGGTGATCCAACCGCCGTAAAAGTCACCACCCTGGGGGGTCACCTGCTCGCCGTCGACCTCGCAGGCGTCCATGTGACCGGGGTAGAGGGCCACCCGGGTACTGAGCGCCTCGAAACCCCGGGTGGGTTCCGGGTAAGTCCACCCGGCACGGGGAACGACGACGCCGCCGGCAACGACGTCGAAGTAGCGCGCTTCACCCTTGAACTCGCAGAAGCTGGTGCCATCGACCGGGACGAGCGCGCCGGCAAGGAATGAGTCCAATGGCAAGTAGTAAACAGGCGGATGACTCGTCTCCAGGACGCGCACTGAATCGGTGGTGTCGGCAATGACCTGCCCGCCAAGCCGCACGATGACCCGTTCCGATCGCGGCTCCACCCTTGGCGGCCGCGGGTAGTCCCACACCGATTCTTGACCGGCCTTCGGCTTAATGGGCACGGGACGCCGGAAAAAGCCGGAAACACCGTGAGCAGGGTTCATGTCCCCATGTTGCCATCTTCCGCCAGGATGGAACACGAGCTGTGCCTATTTGACGACTTTGGCAACGCCCGCCGGCGCAGACACAGCGGATTCGCCCTGAGAGGAACCCAGTCCATTCCCGGGATGCGGACGTAAACTGACGTTCGAATCACCGCGTGCAGCGGGAACTAACACAGCGAAGTGGAGACCGGATGCTCTGGAAACTGCTCGTCGAATACCTGCGGCCCCAGCGCCGGCTGCTGCTCGCCGTCGTCGTCTTCCAACTGGCGGCGTCCATTGCCTCGCTGTACCTGCCCACCCTGAATGCCGACATCATCGATCAGGGCGTCGCGCGCGGGGACACCGACTACATCCTGCGCATTGGCGGCATGATGCTCATGGTCACCTTGCTGCAGGTCGCCTGCACCATCGCCGCCGTCTACTTCGGCGCGAAGGCCGCAATGGCGCTGGGCCGGGACGTGCGCGGGTCCATCTTCACCCAGGTGGCCGAGTTTTCCGAGCAGGAAGTCACCAGGTTCGGTCCGCCCAGCCTGATCACCCGCTCCACGAACGATGTACAGCAGGTCCAGCAGCTGGTGCTGATGTCCGCCACGCTGATGGTCACGGCGCCCATGCTCTGCATCGGCGGGGTGATCATGGCCATCCGGCAGGACGTGCAGCTGTCGTGGCTGATCGCGGTCAGCGTGCCGGTGCTCCTGATCGGGGTGGGCTCGATCATTATCCGGATGGTGCCGCTGTTCAAACTCATGCAGGGCCGGATCGACACCGTCAACCGGGTGCTGCGCGAACAGCTGACCGGCATCCGCGTGGTGCGGGCCTTCGTCCGGGAGGATGTGGAGACCGCGCGCTTTGCCCGCGCCAACGAGGACGTCACGGACAGCGCGCTGCGCGCCGGCCGGCTCATGGCGCTCGCGTTCCCCACAGTGATGCTGGTGCTCAACGTCTCCAGCGCGGCCGTGATCTGGTTCGGCGCGTTCCGGATCGAGGACGGGTCCATGCAGGTGGGCACCATGATCGCGTTCCTGAGCTACCTCATGCAGATCCTGATGTCCGTCATGATGGCCACATTCATGGCGATCATGATCCCGCGCGCTTCCGTCTCCGCGGACCGGATCAGCGAGGTGCTCGGGACCGAATCCAGCGTCCGGCCGCCGCTGCATCCCGTTTCGCGTGCTGCCGGGCGGGCGGCCCGGGGCGAGCTGGAAATGCGCGACGTCGGGTTCGCCTACCCGGGGGCCGAGCAGTCGGTGCTCTCGGACGTGAGTTTCACCGCCCGGGCGGGGCAGACGACGGCGATCATCGGGGCCACCGGTTCCGGCAAGACCACCCTGGTGAACCTGATGCCGCGGCTGTTCGACGCGACCTCTGGCTCGGTGCGGATCGACGGCGTTGACGTCCGCGAACTCCATCCGGACCTGCTGTGGGGGCACATCGGGCTGGTCCCGCAGAAGCCCTTCCTGTTCTCCGGCACGGTTCGCAGCAATCTTCTCTACGGCAAACCGGACGCCACCGAGGACGAGATCTGGCGGGCCCTGAGCATCGCGCAGGCGCAGGACTTCGTGGAGGAACTGGAGGGCGGCCTGGACGCGCCGATCTCCCAGGGCGGCACCAACGTCTCCGGCGGCCAACGGCAGCGGCTCGCGATCGCCCGGGCCCTGGTGAAACGGCCCGAGCTCTACATCTTTGACGACTCCTTCTCCTCGCTGGACACCGCCACGGACGCCCGGCTGCGGCTGGCGCTCAAGCAGCACACCGCCGGGGCCACCATGGTGATCATCGCCCAGCGGGTCTCCAGCATTGTGGACGCGGACCAGATCTTGGTGCTGGACCGCGGTAGGATCGTCGCCCACGGCACGCACGCGGAGCTGCTCGAGACGTCCGGGACGTACCAGGAGATTGTGAACTCCCAGCTCGCGGCGGAGGAGGCAGCATGAGCCGCACGGACAAGGCGCCGACGCCGGCCCCCGCCTCCGCTGCCGGGGCTTCGGGGGCTTCCGGGGCGCCTGCGGCCGCGCAGACGCCGCTGCGGATCCCCCGCCCCGCGGGCGGACCCGGCCGCGGCGGACCGTTTGCCGGGATGAACATCCCGGCGGAGAAGGCCATGAACTTCGGCGCCTCCGCCCGGCGGCTGCTGGGGGAGCTGCGCCCCGAGCGGCTGTGGCTGACGCTGGTACTGTTCCTCGCCGTCGTGAGCGTGACGTTCTCGGTGATCGGGCCCCGGCTCCTGGGCGAGGGCACCAACCTGATCTTCGCCGGCGTCGTGTCCAAGCAGCTGCCGCCCGGTGAGACCCAGGCCCAGGTGATCGCCCAGCTGCGCGCGGCGGGGCAGACCCAGCAGGCGGACATGCTCAGCGCCATGACGCTCACACCCGGCACCGGGATCGACTTCACCGCGCTGGCCACGGTGCTGCTGTGGGCGGTTGCCCTGTACGTGCTGGCCTCGGCGTTCGGCTGGCTTCAGGCGTACATCCTCAACGGCGTCGTGCAGCGCACGGTCTTCCGGCTGCGCGAACGGATCGAGGCGAAGATCAACGCGCTGCCGCTGCGCTACTTCGATTCCGTGCAGCGCGGCGAGGTGCTCAGCCGGGTGACCAACGACGTCGACAACGTCTCCCAGAGCCTGCAGCAGTCCATCAGCCAGGCCGTGACCTCACTGCTGACCGTGGTGGGCGTGCTGGTGATGATGCTCCTGCTCTCGCCCACGCTGGCGCTGATTGCGCTGGTGACGATTCCGCTGACCTTGGTGACGACGGCGATGATCGCCAAACGGTCGCAGAAACTGTTCGTGGCGCAGTGGAAGCACACCGGCGAACTCAACGGGCAGATCGAGGAGACGTACACCGGGCACGCGCTGGTGAAGGTCTTCGGCCGGCAGCGCGAGGTGGAGGAGCGGTTCCGGCAGAAGAACGTGGAGCTGTACCAGGCGAGCTTCGGCGCGCAGTTCATTTCCGGCCTGATCATGCCGGCCATGACGTTTATCGGGAACCTGGTCTACGTGGGGATCGCCGTGGTGGGCGGCCTGCAGGTGGCCTCCGGGGCGATGCAGCTGGGCGACGTGCAGGCGTTCATCCAGTACTCCCGGCAGTTCACCCAGCCGCTGGCCCAGCTGGGCTCCATGGCCAACCTGCTGCAGTCCGGCGTGGCCTCGGCCGAGCGGGTGTTTGAGCTCCTGGACACCGAGGAACAGGGGCCCGATCCTGTCCCTTCAGTGGCGCCCGACGGGGGCCCGGGCAGGCTGGTGTTCGAGGACGTCTCCTTCTCCTACTCCCCGGACAAGCCGCTGATCACTTCGCTGAATCTCGTGGCCGAGCCTGGCCAGACGGTCGCCATTGTGGGGCACACCGGCGCGGGCAAGACCACCCTGGTGAACCTGATGATGCGCTTCTACGAGCTCGACGCCGGGCGGATCACGCTCGACGGCGCGGACGTCACCGCGATGACCCGCAACGAGCTGCGCTCGCGGATGGGCATGGTGCTGCAGGACACCTGGCTGTTCGGCGGGACCATCCGGGACAACATCGCCTACGGCCGGCCTTCTGCTTCCGAAGCGGACATTCTGGAGGCGGCCCGGGCGACGTACGTGGACCGGTTCGTCCGGTCCCTGCCCGAGGGCTACGATACGGTGCTGGAGGACGAGGGCGGCAATGTCTCGGCGGGCGAGAAGCAGCTGCTCACGATCGCCCGGGCGTTCCTGGCCCGGCCGTCCGTGCTGATCCTGGACGAGGCCACGAGCTCGGTGGACACCCGCACCGAGGTGCTGGTGCAGAAGGCAATGAGTGCCCTGCGCTCGGACCGGACGAGCTTCGTGATCGCGCACCGGCTCTCCACCATCCGCGACGCCGACCTCATCCTGGTGATGGAATCCGGGCAGATCGTGGAACAGGGGACGCATGCTCAGCTGCTGGCCGCCGGCGGGGCCTATGCGGCGCTGTACGCCGCGCAGTTCGCGGCTCCGGTGGCGGAGGTCTAAGGGAAACAACGATTCGTCTGTCGGCTTCAAGACGGAGACGTTTAGCATCTCTGCGGGCAAATCAACTTTACGTAATATCCGCTATCGGCCCGTAGGAACGGACGCACAGACTCCGGTAGTAACAGACTCAGTTCCCTTTGCCGGGCCGGTAGAACAGTTGAGCAGAACGGTTGAGCAGAACGGTTGTGCAGACAGTGTCTGCACTAAAAAATGCCCCGTTCGTGACGGGGAGCGCCGGAGTACGCCGGCAAGCTCAACTTCTACATCGCGCTCGTCGATGACGTGCTCCCAGACGCACGTCATTTGCTGCCCGCGCGGTCATGGGCGGGCCGGGAAGGACTCCACTTTTGCTGGGTTACGTTCAATGACCGGTTCCATGATGTGGTCGACCTGTGCCAGCAGGGCCGGGTCCAGTTTCACTCCTACTGCGGAGGCTGTATCGATGAGCTGGTCAGGACGGGAAGCACCGACGATGGCCGCCGATACGTTGGGGTTTTGCAGCACCCAGGCGACGGCGAGTGCGGGCATGGACAGCCCTGCGCCCGCGGCGAGCGGTTTGAGCTGCTGGACGCGGGTGAGGATGTCGTCGGTCAGGTAGCGGTTGTCTGACTTGAGCTTGCCGTCCTCGCCTGTGAGGCGGGATGCTGCCGGCGCAGGTTGGCCGGGAGCGTATTTTCCGGTCAGGACGCCTTGGTGGTGGACGTGGAAGGCGAAGGCGATAACGCGAAGTTCACCTTCGCCGGCAACGCCAAGCCCCGCATTCCGGACGCACTGCCCGCCGCGGGCTAAACGGAAACCGCCGCTGGCTACCGTCCGCGTGGGCTGATATCGGGTGGCTTGACTCATTGTCCCGCGGGCTAAGACTTTCCGGACGCTCTTAGGCCCCCAGTTCCTGCTCCCTAGGGCGCAGGCTGTTCTTCAGGAGCACTGGCAGCAGAGCCGCAGGGGAGGAGGCAACTGCGGCCGCGTCCGACGCTTCCTTTTCCTCGCCGTACCCCCAGGACGCGAAGATCGTGGCGATTCCATGGCCGGCTGCTCCCTCGACATCGTGGCTTCGGTCGCCGACCATTGCCGGGTTGGAGATGTCGATGCCGAGGGCTCGTAGGCGCAGCAGCAGTTCGGCAATGACCTCCGCTTTGGTGGCCCGTCCCTCGCTGTCGGATGCCCCGCAGACGTTGATGAAGTGGCCTTCCATGCCAAAGCGCCGCGCGAGTCGTACGGCTTGGTCTTCCACTTTGGAGGTGGCCACGGCCATGGGAATACCGGCCGAATAAAGCTCCTCGAGCAGTTCGATGATTCCTTCGTAAAGGCTGGACTGCTCAGCACCGCGATCCGCATACGCTTTGCGGTAGTGTTGGAGGGCTCTTTGGGCGGTTGGTTCATCCAGTCCCGCGACTGTTCTGAAGGACTCGATCATCGGCGGCCCGACAAACCGGCGCAGCGCATCCTGTGCCGGGACCGGCGCACCGACAGCCGCCAGGGCGTGGGCAGCACTTGAGGTAACACCCGGTGCCGAGTCGAGGAGCGTTCCGTCCATGTCGAACAAGACGCAGGTGATGTCGATGAGCGTCGGACGGGCTTGCTGCGGAAGTATCATTTATCTGGAGCTTTCGGTCTTGGGTTTGGTTCAGCTCGGGTTGTGCCGGGGATTGATTGCTGTGAAGGGTGGGCATGGATCGAGTGAGTCTTGATCAGATAGACCAGAAGATCTTTGCGGAGCTCACGAAGAACGCACGCATAAGTCACGCTGAACTGGCGACAAAGGTCTTGCTGTCCCGCAATGCCGTGCGCCAGCGGATCGACCGGATGGAACGCCAGGGGTATATCCAGGGCTACACGGTGGTTTCGGGCCCCACCGGCCAGAGTCCCGTTTCCGCTTTCCTGATGGTTTACCGGAAGGACCGCGTACGGGGCCTGGATGTCATTACCGCCTTGCGGTCGATTCCGGAAGTTGTGTTGTGTGACGTCGTCAGCGGTGACTTTGATCTGCTGGTGAGGGTTGAGGCCCGTTCGCTGGAGAGGATCCAGGAGATCTGGGAGCAGATCGCCTCAATTCCGGGCGTCACTGACACGGTGACGGCAATGACGCTTTCCAGTGTCATCCGGCGCGGCTCAGCCGGCTCAGTCGGCGCCGGCCTCGCCGACTGAGCGGGCCGAGCCGTCAGGCCGGCGACATCTCCGCGACCGTGACGGGCGGCACCGCGGAGTCCAGGAGGGCCTGGGCTGCCGCCCGGTCCAGGAGGTTCCGGTCAGTGACGACGTCGAGTACCGTTGATCCGTTCTGAAGAACCTCTTTGGCAACCGCCGCTGCTGCTGTGTAACCGATAGCCGGAATCAGCGCCGTCGCAAGTCCCGCCGAGGCTGCAGTCTGGCGGCCGAGGCGTTCGGTGTTCGCTTCGATGCCCTCCATGCAGTGTGTCCGGAGAATACGGACTCCTTGTTCGAGCCAGGAAATGCTCTGAAGAAGTACATGGGCAATAACAGGTTCAAACGCGTTGAGCTGGAGCTGGCCGTTGTCCGCCGCCATCGTTACTGTCGTGTCTGCCCCGGCGACCGCGAAGGCGATCTGGTTTATCGTCTCCGGAATCACCGGGTTCACCTTCCCCGGCATGATTGACGATCCGGCCTGACGGGCAGGCAGGACGATCTCGCCAAAGCCGTTCTGCGGTCCGCTGGACAGCAACCGGAGGTCACTGCTGATCTTGGACAGCTTTATCGCCGTCCGTTTCAGCATCCCCGACAGGTGCATGAAGACGCCGACGTCGGAAGTCGCCTCGACGAGGTCTGCGGCGGGAACAACCGGGACGCCGGAGATTTCGGACAGCGCACGCAGGACCAGGTGCTGATATCCCGGTTCGGCGGTGATGCCGGTGCCGATGGCGGTGGCGCCCAGACTGCACTCGAGCATCAGCCCCGTGGACTCCCGGAGCCTGGCGCGGTCTTCCTCCACTGTTGCGGCGAACGCATTGAATTCCTGCCCGAGGGTCATCGGGACTGCGTCCTGAAGTTGGGTCCTGCCCATCTTCACGACGGCGGCGAATTCGGCGCCCTTGCTCCTGGCGGCTTCGGCCAGCCGGCCCAGTTCTTGGTTGAGTTCCGCGGTGGCGAAAATCAGGGCCAGCTTGATGGCGGTCGGATAGGTGTCATTGGTGGATTGGCACCGGTTTACATGATCGATTGGGTGCAGGTGCTCGTATTGGCCGCGCCGGTGGCCCAGTTTTTCCAGCGCAAGATTCGCGATCACTTCGTTGGCATTCATGTTCGTGCTCGTGCCTGCTCCGCCCTGGATGACGTCCACACAAAACTGCTCGTGGTGCTGTCCGTCCTGAATCTCCTGGCACGACGCGCGGATGGCTTCGGATTGCGGGGGCGTGAGGACTCCGAGTTCACCGTTGGCCCGGGCCGCGGCGTTCTTGATCATCGCCAGTGCGCGTACCAGATGCGGGTGACGGGAGATCGGAATACGGCTGATGGTGAAGTTTTCCAGGGCTCGGGCCGTGTGTGCCCCCCAGTAGACGGCAGCCGGCACGGGAATGCTCCCGAGCGAATCCGTCTCGATGCGGGTGGTCATGATTTTCCATCCTCTGTGTGGGATCGTCGCGTGGTGATGCTGATGTTGGTGCCCGGGGCGGAAATTGGAGGGGCGCAACGTCCGGCCGCGCCCCTCCGTGCCCTTAGTTCTTGATGCAAATGACTTTCGGTTGGGTCATTTCTTCGTAGGCGAAGCGGACGCCTTCCCGGCCCATGCTCCCGTATTTGGCACCCCCGAACGGCATGCCGTCGAACCGGTAGTCCGATGAATCGTTGATCATGACGCCGCCTGCTTCCAGCCGGCGTGCAGCGTCCATGGCGTTGCTCAGGGAGTCCGTGAAAATGCCTGCGTGGAGGCTGAACTCGATGGCATTCGCCACGTCGATGGCTTCCTCAAAGGTGTCGAAAGCACGGAGCATGACGACGGGCCCGAACACTTCCTCGGTCCACAGCCTGCTGTCCGCCGGGACGGCTTCTAGGACGGTCGGCTGAAGCACGTTGCCGTCCGCCACGTTGCCAGTGAGAAGTACGGCGCCGGCGCCGACGGCCTCGTCCAGCTTGGTCCGGAGTTCGTGCAATGCGGCGGGGCTGATCATCGGCCCGACGTCCGTCCGCTCGTCCGACGGGTCGCCGACCACCAAGCGGGCCGTTGCAGCCAGGAACCGCTGCCGGAACTCTGCGTACAGCGGGGTAGCCACGAGAATCCGCTGCACCCCCACGCAGTTCTGCCCGGCGGCCCAGAACGCTCCGGAGACGCAGGATTCCACGGCCTCCTCAAGGTCGGCGTCGTGCAGGACGATCACCGGCGCGTTTCCGCCAAGGTCCATGGAAAGCTTCTTCAGGCCGGCGGTACGGGCGATGCTTTCGCCGGTGGAGAATCCGCCGGTGAAGGACACCATTCGCACGTCCCGGGACGCGATGATTGTTTCGGCCACGTCCCGGCCGCCGTGCACCACAACGAGGACGTCGGACGGGAGTCCTGCGTCCACAAGCGCCTCCGTGAGCAGCTGTGCCGACAGGGGAGTCAGGGCGGAGGGCTTGAGGATGACGGCGTTTCCTCCGGCAATGGCCGGTCCGATCTTGTGCGCCACCAGGTTGAGCGGGTCGTTGAAGGGCGTGATCGCGGCAATGATGCCCAGCGGCTCCCGCGAGTACCAGCCGGTCCGGTCCTCCGAGCCCTCATACGAGTCAAATGGGATGACTTCGCCGGCGTTACTGCGGGCCTCGGCCGCGGAGAGACGGAGGGTGTTGACGGCCCGCAGGACTTCCTTCCGTGCCTGCCGGATGGTTTTTCCGGACTCGGCCACGATGGTCCGGGCGAACTCCTCGATCCGGTGTTCGATGTCCGTCGCCGCGGCGTCAAGAATCTTTCCGCGCGCGTTGCGGGACAAGGCCTGTGCCTTCCGTGCACCGGAGCGGGCCGCCTCGAGCACGGCTCCGCCGGCGGCGGCGGCCGTCAGCGGAACCGAACCGACGACGCGGCCGTCGTAGGGGCTTGTCACCTCACGGAAGTGCTGCGACAGCGCCGTTTCCATGCGGCACAGCGTTGACTCAGACATGTGCAACGGCTCCCGTCTTGGCTGCGTGCATGGCGATGATGTCAGAGAGCAGGGCGTAGGCAGTCTCCACGCGGCCGGCTCCCGGTCCCGAGACCGTGACCTGGCCCAGGAGGTCTGTTTCGAAGGCGACGGCGTTCGTCGCTCCCGAAACGCCGGCCAGCCCGTGGTCGAGGGGGAGCTCGACGGGGGTCACACCTGCTGTTACGGTCCCGTCCGGGTTCCGCCGTGCTGAACCGACGAGCTTCCAGCGGCGTCCCGCCCGGGAGGCCTTACGGATATCGTCGGCCGTCACCGTCGAGATCCCCTGCCGCTGAACATCCTTGAGCTCGATGCCGGCGTCGAGCAGTTCGTTGGCGAGGATCAGGACCTTGAGCTGGACGTCGTAGCCCTCGACATCTGCCGCGGGGTTTGCCTCGGCGTAGCCCAGTTCCTGCGCCTCGCGAACGGCCGCATCGTAGTCCAGGCCGGCTTCCATTCGTCCGAGCACGTAGTTGCTGGTGCCGTTGAGGATGCCTTCGAAACCATTCAGCTTCAGGCCGGAGAACATCTTCTTCGCCAAGCGGATGACAGGCGTGCCGCTCATGACGGCGCCTTCGAACTCGAAGTGCACGCCGTTCTGTTCGGCCAGTGAGGTCAGTTCGGCGCCGCGGAGGGCAACCGGGCCCTTGTTCGTGGTGCACACGCTCTTGCCGGACTCGAGCGCCCACCGGACGTGGGACACGGCAGGCTCGCCGTCTTCGGGGTTCGTGTAGGTGGCCTCGCAGATGATGTCGGCGGTGCACGTGCGGATGACCGATTCGTTATTGGTGTCCGCGGTTCCGCCGTGCATGGCGAAGGTGTCACTCCCGCCGCCCAGGTTCAGGGCCATGGTGAGGTCAATGCCCTCAGGCCGGACCAGGGATCCGAGGCGAAGATCGGTGATGGCCACTACCCGCAGGCCAAATCCCAGATCGGCGCGAAGGGCCTCGCCGCGTGTCGCGATCAGTTCGGCCAGGGTCCTGTTAACGCCGCCGAAGCCGATCAGCGCAATGTCATAGGTGGTCATGGTGCTCCTTCAGTCAATTACATTGGTCCCCCAATGTTGACCGCATTCCATGTCAGTCAGGGCATGTGATTCTGACCGAAGAACGGGGCGAATTGACCATCTGCATGTCGATTCGACATGCACGGCCCGAGGTAACACGCGTGCAACATATGCATGTCTAAATGTTTTTAATGACCAGTTAGGTCATTCCGTGTTACCTTCATCACTATCCTCTTGTTCAGCCGCAGCCACCCGTTGCCCCCTCGACCCGAGGCTCACGCGCACCGTTCGCATCTGACCTGACCACTCACCTGGGAGACACCATGGAATCCTCAACACCCACCAAGCTGGAACCACAGCCCACCGCCCCGCCGTCGGCCGAGACTGGACTCCGGCGGTCCATGGGACCGCGGCACCTGGTCATGATCGCCATGGGCGGGGTGATCGGATCCGGACTGTTCCTGAGCTCGGGCTACACGATTTCCCAGGCCGGGCCGCTCGGTGCGGTCATCGCCTATCTGATCGGCTCCTTCGTGGTGTACCTCGTGATGGCGTGCCTCGGCGAGCTTGCCATCGCCTACCCGGTCTCGGGCGCCTTCCACATCTACGCCGCGCGCTCGATCGGGCCCGCCACCGGGTTCGCCACGGCCTGGTTGTACTGGCTTTGCTGGGCGGTAGCCATCGGGTCCGAATTCACCGCCTCAGGTCTCCTCATGCAGCGCTGGTTCCCGGGCCTTGACGTGTGGGTCTGGTGCGTCATCTTCGCCTCAGTCTTGTTTGGCCTCAATGCAGTCTCTTCGAAGTTCTTCGGCGAATCCGAATTCTGGTTCGCCATCGTCAAGGTCGCGGCGATCATCGGCCTCATTGTCCTGGGCGGCGCGGCGCTGATCGGTTTCCACCCGCTCAGCGAGGGCGGCAGCCACCCCAGCATGTTCGAGAACTTCAACACCCCCGGCGGGCTCTTCCCGAACGGCTTCACGGGTGTCCTCGTTACAGCGCTTGCAGTGTTCTACGCCTTTTCCGGATCCGAGCTCATCGGTGTAGCTGCAGGCGAGACAGCAGATCCTGCCAGGAGCATCCCGAAAGCAATGCGCAGCACGGTCGTGCGCCTGCTGATCTTCTTCGTCGGGGCGATCGCGGTCATCGCCGCAACCGTCCCGTTTGACCAGGTCGGACTGGACGAAAGTCCGTTCGTGACAGTGTTCTCATCCATCGGCATTCCCTTCGCCGCCGACATCATGAACTTCGTCATCATCACGGCACTGTTGTCGGCCGGAAACAGCGGACTCTTCTCCTGTGCCCGGATGCTGTACTCGCTCGCCGACGAGGGACACGCCCCGCGTGCGCTGAAGAAGTTGACCCGGCGCGGCATCCCCATGATCGCGCTCTCCGTCAGCATGCTGGGCGGCCTGGCCTCGCTGATCAGCAGTGTCATTGCTCCCGAGACGGTGTACCTGGCCCTAGTGTCGGTGGCCGGGTTCGCCGTCGTTGGGGTCTGGATGTCGATCGTTGCCTCACACTTCTTCCACCGGCGGGCCTTCGTCAAGAACGGCGGCAATGTCTCTGCCCTTCCCTACCGGGCCCCGCTGTTCCCGCTGGTGCCGATCCTGGCGTTCGCGCTATGCCTGATTTCGCTCATCGGCATTGCCTTCGACCCGAACCAGATCGCGGCACTGTACTTCGGAGTCCCCTTTGTGGGCGCCTGCTACGCCTTCTTCTATTTCAAGTACGGGCGCCAGGCGCGCACAGGAGTGCCGGCCTAGTTTCAACGTCCACCATCGTCAACCCACCGTCGCGGCCGGGGACCTCCGAGTCCGATGCGTACGGCCATGGAGCTGACCTGATGCTGCCGTCCCTCGTTCGTCTTGACGTCCCTTTCGTCGGAGTCGGGAGCAATGAGGAGGCAGCCCTCGCGCGCCGCTGCGGCTTTGAGGGCCGGATCCTGCGCGTCCGTGCCGCGGCGCCACAGGAGATAAGGGCCGGGCTGGACCATGACATCGAGGAACTTGTTGCCGACCCGGAGAGCGCGTGGGAGATGCGCAGCATCGCTGCCCAGGCGGGAAAGCCGCTTCGGATCCATCTCGACATTAATTCTTCAGGGATGAGCAGGCACAGCCTTGACGTCTCAACCGCGCTCGGCCGGGCGTGCGCGGCGGGAATCGTCAGCCACCGGTGGCTCCAGCTGGCCGGGATCATGACCCACTTCCCCAAGGACAGCACCCGGCATATTGAACAGGTCCTGCTGCGCTTTCAAAGCCAGGCGATGGCCCTGCTCCAGCTCACCGGTACTCCCCGGGAGGACGTCCTGTTGCATTGCGCGAATTCCTACGCCGCGCTGCACGTGTCCGACTCCTGGCTGGACATGGTCCGTGCCGGGGCAGTTCTGTACGGCGATTCGGATCCGGCCGCGGGGCGGTTTCAACGGTGCCTGACGTTCAAGGCCCGGATTGCCTCCGTCAACAGCTATGCCGCCGGCAGCAAGGTCGGCTACGGGCTCACGCGCACCCTGACGCGGGACTCCAGGCTGGCATCGGTGACCGCAGGGTACGGCGACGGCTACCGTCGGGCGCTGGCATGCCAAGGCAGCGTGCTAGTTCATGGCCGCCGTGCCGCCGTCGTCGACCTCGTTTCAATGAATTCCATGGTCGTTGACGTCACGGACATAGCGGACGTCGCACCCGGGGACGAGGTTGTGCTTTTCGGTCGGCAAGGTAGCGAAGAAATCACCCCCGCAGAGCTTGAAGCAGCGAACTCGGCAATCCTCGCGGACCTCTACACCGTGTGGGCGGGAGGACGCCGCATCTTGGCCGGCCTCGAAGGCATGTGAGAATAGGCGTGGCTATCGGGTGGAAGGAGCATTGACAGTGGATTCTTCCTCGGAATCGTCGTCCATGACACAAGGACTGCGGATTGTTCGCCTGGTCGCGGACCGGGAAAAGTGGGGCAGGAGGCTTCTCGGCGTTTCGCAACTCGCCTCGGAGCTCGATATGGAACAGAGCCGGGTCTCCCGGATAACTCAGGAATTGTGTGAACTGGGTCTGCTGGAACGTGTCGAAAGGGGCCCGTTCCGAACAGGCCCGCGATTCTTCGCCCTGGCGGCGTCGCTCAACACCGGCTGGGTTCACGCGTCAAGGGCCGAGTTGGAGGCCTTGGTGGCCAGGTTCGGCCTCAGATTCAGAATCTCCGTCCGCGAAGGCTTCCGTGTCATCCTCCTGCGGACTTCCACCAATGACGCGCTCCCCGGAAGCTTCGTGAAGCCCGGCATGGTGACACCCGTGTGGTGCACCGGATCCGGCCGCGCACTGCTCTGGGACCATGAACAGACGACCATTCAGGACCTGCTCAGCGACGTCAACTTCATAGGCGTCGGCGGCCCGGGCGCGGCGCATTCGCCGGCTGATGTCTGTGAACTGATGGAGCGGGACAGGCCCCGCGGCTTCATTGCGGCGGCTGAAGAATTCGAGCACGGCGTCTATGAACTGGCGGTGCCCGTCCGCAACCCGCAAGGAACGATTCTCGCCTCGCTCAGCGTCCTGGGCGCCCGGCCCCAGATTGAACCAAGTATCAAGCGCCTTGCCAAGGCCCTGACGGAAGCCGCGGACCGGCTGGGGTCCTGTGACCGCATTACCCGGGACAATGCCGGCCAAAAAGCGTTGCCCGGCTAGGCCTGCTCCTGCGGCAACGCGTGACCCAGCGCCGACTCAAGCCACTTTCCCCACGACACAAGAGCCGCGGCGCACAGCTCACGCCGCGGTGCCAGGCGCGTTTTGGGCCCGACGACCTGCAGCGCAGACACCACGTCGCCCTTGAAATCCCGGATCGGAACGGCCAGGGAATAGAGTCCGGGCTCGGCCTCCTCATCGACGATGGAGTACCCCCGCGCCCGCGCGTCGTGCAGCCGTGTCAGGAAGTCCTCGACGTCCCCCGGCGTGTTGGGTCCGTGGCGAACGAATGAAGCGGCCGCGAGCACGGTCCGGACCTCGGCGTCCGATGCCTGCCACAGAAGGGCCTGGCCGGCATCACTGCAGTAAGCGGGGTACGGCCGGCCCAGCCACGAGCCGACCATGTTGCTGCTGGCCGGTACGCGTTCGCCGATAGTCACCGTGCTGTCTCCGCTGAGCACCCCCAGGAAACAGCCTTCATCCGTCTCGCCGGCAAGGCCCTCCAAGGCGGTAGCGCCGTCGGTCTGCAGCCGCTGCTCCGTCAACATCTGGGCGTCCGTAAAGAGCGACCAGCCCAGTTCGTAAGACCGCTGATCCCGGCGTTCCAGAAAGCCTTCCTCTTGCGCTCCCCGCAGACTTCGCGAAACCTGGCTGCGGTCTTTGCCCAGGTCGGCAGCTATGTCAGCGACTGTTCCGCCGGGAAGGCCTCTTGCGTTGCGGGCGCCAACCGCAAGGACGGCCATAATTCCGCGTCCCATACTGGATGTCTTGGACATGGATCCGATTCTAGCCGCCGGACGGACCCGTCTTAGGAGATGGCAAAGACCCGAGCAGGAAAGCCGCTGCCCTGCAGGGGCTTCGGCCAAGTCGCAATAAGTGCAGCTCCCGCTTCGGGAAGTCCGTCCAGGTTCGCCAGCAGCTCGATCTGCCAGCGGTTCTTCGCCAGAACGTAGGTCTCCAGGCTGAAGTCCTGGCGGGAAGTGGCCAGTCCTGGATCGGTGTCCGTCTGTTCATGGCCGACAGCCGCAACCGACCGCTGTTCCAGCAGGAAGGTAAGAACTTCCTGGGACCAGCCCGGAGTGTGGCTGATGCCCTCGCCGTCCCTGTTTGCCATGGCGTCCGCGTCAGGCCAGCGTCGGCTCCACCCGGTCCGCAGGGCCACAAAAGAGCTGGCCGGGACGGTGCCGTTGCGGTTCTCCCACGCCTGAACATCTTCGATCGTGGGGCTGGCATCGGCATCGGCGCTGACTCGGTCCGTGATGTCCAGGACGACCAGAGGCAGGACCATGTCCTGCACGGGAATCTGGTCCAAGGTGCGGCCCCCGCGGATGAAGTGCGAAGGGGGATCAACATGCGTTCCCCACTGTCCGACGATCGAATAGCGGTGGGCGGTGAAACCGTCGCCCTTCTCGAGGTCGTACACGGCTTCCCGGATCTCGTCCGGGAAAGCCGGGAAGTGCGGCTGGCCAGGATGGAAAGCGTGCGTCAAGTCGGTAAACGTCCGTCCGGCAAGTAGCGGCTGCAGGTCGGCCCAAAGTCCGGTCGTGGTGGTTTCAATCATGACGCGGCCTCGTTCTCGAAGGCTGCCGCCAAGGTGGTGCTGGAGACGCCTATAGGGCCGGACAGTTCGATGACCGGCACTTCCCAAGGGTGGATTTCCACAATGCGGCGCACGAACCGGTCCACTGCAGCGTCATCCAGGGCAGCGTCGAAGTAGGTTGTGAGGACGAAGGTGGTCGAAATGGTCCGCTGGCCCACCTGCCCCAGCGTGGGATTGGCTCCCTCCGTCACGGTGAAGCCTTCGAAGCCCACGCCGGACTCAAAGACGTGCCTGTAATTTCCGAAATCGCCCAATTCCGGGGATGCGGCCAATGCCTGGAGCAGGGCCACGATGCCCTGGTCATCCTGGAAGGCCTCGGTTTCACCCTTCGCGAGCCGGGCAAAGCTCTCTGACGCTATGGGCCAATGCACGCGCAGCTTGCGTACGGACTTCATCTCAATGTTCAAGGGAATGCCTCTTCTTTGCCGTTCTAGCGGATTGTTTGACTGCCATCGTGGCATATAGTGATGATCATTACAAGCATTTGGAAATGCTTATTATGACCAACATAAAGGACTGGAGAATGCCCAGCAACGCAAAGCTGTCCCGCGCGCTCAACGCCGGTGAAGACCTGGTGGCGGACGGCGCGCTCGCCACTGAGCTTGAAGCGCGCGGATGTGATTTGGCGGATCCGCTGTGGTCGGCCAAGGTCCTTTTCGAACAGCCGGACCTGATCAGGCAGGTGCACCGCGATTACTTCCGCGCCGGCGCGGCTGTCGCCATCACGGCGAGCTACCAGGCCACGCCCCAGGGATTCAAACAGCGCGGCATTGGCGAGGCCAAAGCCCTGGAGTTGGTCGCGCTAAGTGTGCGCCTGGCCGACGAGGCGCGCCGCGAGCACCTGGACGAAAACCCGGATGCTGGCCCGTTGTTGATTGCCGGGTCGGTGGGTCCCTACGGCGCCTACCTCGCGGACGGATCCGAGTACCGGGGCGAATACGACCTCGGCAAGAGCGGTTTCATGGATTTCCACCGTCCCCGGATTGCGGCGTTGGTGGAGGCCGGAGTCGATTTTCTGGCGTGCGAGACGCTGCCCTCGCTTCCGGAGGCCGAGGCCCTCCTGGGCCTTGTGGAGGAGTTCGACGTCGAGTCGTGGTTCTCCTTCACGCTCCGGGATGGTGGGCATATCAGTGACGGCACGCCCCTGGCCGGTGTCGCCGGGCTCTGTGCAGGGCACCCGCACGTGGCAGCCATCGGGGTGAATTGTGTGCCGTTGGAGTTGGTTACACCCGCACTTGGGGCCCTACGGAGCGCCACCCGGACGCCACTGATCGCCTATCCGAATTCGGGGGAATGCTATGACGCGGTGAGCAAGACGTGGGATCCGGCCCCGGCGCCGGACGGCGCCGCGGGCTCCGGTAGCAACCAGCTTCCAAGCCTTGCGGCAGAGGCCCGCGCCTGGCGTGGCCTCGGTGCCCGGATTGTTGGAGGGTGCTGCCGGACGACGCCGCGGGACATTGCCGCCGTGGCAAGGCTGTCAGCGGTTCGCGTCAGTCGCGAAGTGGCGACCCCACAACGTTGAATCGAAACCCTCCGAACGTACCGGACAGTAGCGGGCGTGCGACCGTGATGGATGCCTGGACCTCCGGCAACGCGAGGGAAGACTGATGCGCCTCCTCGTTCTCCCACAGTTCCAGTACAAACACGGTGTCCGGGTCGTCGTCGTTCACTCCAACCTCGTAAGCAAGGCAGCCGATCTGTTGGAGGGTCTCGCTGCGCTGAGTCAGGTGGCGCACCAACTCGTCGCGCTTACCTGAGACAGCGCCGAGCGTTCCCACATTCGCAAAGGTCATAGCCCTACCGTAGTAGGACGCTGCGACTTTCACTCTGCCCGCAAAGCCGAACGCTGAGCGGGCAGAAACGTCAATCGTGCAGTCCTATTTCGGAACTTAGCGCCAATTCGGCTGCGTGGGACGGCGATCTACGGCTCCGGCACCCGCAGCACCCCCACGGCCGCCACCAAATACGGCGCCGGATCCGGATCCGTCCCGGCGGCCCACTGCATCCAGGCCTCGAACGTCGCCCCGATCAGCGCGGCGCACAGATACACAGCAACGTCGTCGCGGACGCCGGCCGAAACCAGATACGCCCGGGCCCGCTCCCGCTGCGGCGACAGGGACTCGTAGCTCCGGCTGGCCAGCTCGGGGTGTTCGGCGATCAGCCTCAGCCGGCCGCGCGTGACGGCCAGATCCGGCAGGACAGCAACTCCGGCGACAGCCGCCTCCCGCAGCGCTGCCAGGATGTCGCCGTCGGTCGAACCATCACCGCGGGCTGACGCCAGAACCCGGCCGGAGGCCTCGATTACCGGTTCCATGCCGCCCCAGACGAGTTCGGCCTTGCTGGCGAAATAGCGGTACAGGCTCTTGCGCCCGATCCCCGCTTCGCGCGCGATGTCCTCCATGGAGGTCTGCTCGTAGCCGCGCTCGGCGAACAGCCGCAGCGCGATGGCGGCCACGGCGTCGGGATCAATCGTCGCCGGCCGCCCGGCGGGGCGCGGAACGGCGGTCTTCACAGCATCCGAAGGCATCCCACCAGTATTCACCCTTCCATAATGACACAGAGTGTCATAACGTGGACCGCATCACCGTCAGCAACGTCTGGAAGGGCATCATGGGCACCGAAGCATCATGGCAGGAAGCCACCACCAACGGCCGATTCGCGGGCAAGATCGTCGTCGTCACCGGTGCCGCCTCGGGCATCGGCCAGGCCACTGCGCTGCGCATCGCCAAGGAAGGCGGCCGCGTCATTGCCGCCGACATCAGCAAGGAACGCCTGGATGACCTCGTGGCCGAGAACGCGGGCTTGGACCTGGTTCCCGTGGCCGGTGACATCTCCACCGAGGAGACCGTCGCCGCCGTCGTCGCAGCCGCCGGCGGACGGGTGGACGCCCTGGCGAACGTCGCCGGCATCATGGACAACTTCGCCCCGATCCACGAGGTGGACGACGACCTCTGGGACCGCGTCTTCCGGATCAACGTCACCGCTTTCATGCGCCTGACCCGCGCCGTGGTGCCGCTGATGCTGGACGCCGGCACCGGCTCCGTGGTCAACGTCGCCTCCGAGGCCGGCCTGCGCGGGTCCGCCGCCGGCGCCGCCTACACCGCGTCCAAGCACGCCGTCGTCGGCCTGACCAAGAACTCGGCCGTCATGTACAGGCCCAAGGGCCTGCGCTTCAACGCCGTGGCCCCCGGCCCCACCATCACCAACATCGTGGCCAACTGGGGATCCCAGCTCGCGGCCGAACGCCTCGGCCCGCTGATGCAAGCCACCGTCCCCACACCCGCCACCGCGGCGCAGCTCGCCGCCTCCATCACCTTCCTGCTCAGCGACGACGGCACCAACATCAACGGCGCCATCCTCGCCTCCGACGGCGGCTGGTCCGCGCTGTAAGCACCGCGCCAAACGCAAGCGGACGACGGCGGGAAGCCCCGCCGTCGTCCGTTACGTCCTGCCTCGGAGGCTCAGGGTAATTCGGGCATGTCCTTCAAACCTGTCGTGCTGGCGCAGCTCCAAATGGCGTGGTCGAGTTCTTTCTGCCCAACGCCGAGTTTCTCGGCAGCCGCCTTGACGAGGGAGGCGGCAAATTTTGAACTCACTCGTCGCTGGACCGCGCGCCCCACGAACTCAGTGATCCAAGTGTCTGCCTTCACGCCATCATGGCTCAGAAGCATTGTGAAGTATTCCCACGTAACAGGGCCGAGGCCCGACACTCCTGTGTACTGAGTCCTGTGATTAGCGTCGTCGGGACTCAGGTGCGCTGGCTCGGTGACCCCAATGGCAGCGAAGCGCTTTGCAGATTCCACGATGGCAAAAGCCTTGGTCTTTCCGGCATGCACTTTCTGGCGATTCAGAATCTTTTCGAGTGCAACCGGGTCCTGTCCCGCCAGGTGGCGCATCCGCTCTGAGGCGGCGACGTGCTCCGAGTGCTTCTCGTATCGCAGAACGGCGCCCCGGGCTCCCGTCCAGGACCCGTCTTGACGTTCCCTCCCGTATCGGAAACGGATCGACATGACCGCATCGACCAATGCCGAATCGATGCGCTTGTAACCGCCGGGCCATTTCTTCCAGGGCGTCGGCATAGCCGCGATAGCGATGAGGAGCCGGTCGAGGTCGGGAGCGGTCGCGTTCACAGGTAGCTCTTTACGCTCGCGCGGAGGGCTTCCGTGTGCTCGTAGATCTCTTCCAGCGAGCTAATGGGCACCCGTGTCTCTTCTTTGTTGTCGTCGAAAATGCCGATGTACTTCTGGGTACGGTTGAAGTGCAAGCGCGCGATCGGCTTGCGGTTGTTGTCGTCCAGCAGGACCGCGAAATAGGACTTTGCGTCCCTCTGCACCACCCGAGCGGGCTTGACCTCGCTGCAGACGATGGCCCGCACGATCTGATATCCCTCGATTTCCTCCAGTGTTGTCTCCAAGCCGTCTGCCTCGGCCAGATCCGCTTCGGCCACAGGTGCGCTGGTGACGGTGGCAGCCACTGTCACGTCCTCATTTTGCGGGAAGGCCGCGCCGCCGAGGGCCTTCTTCAGCCGCTCGTTGACCTGGTCGTTCAGGAACTGCTTGGACGCTTTGGTCACCAACGCGGTGAACTGCTCGCGCACCTTCTGGGTGTAGGGACCCGAATACACGCGACCGGTGAGGAACTTAACCCATTCGTCCTCCGGCTCCTTGAATTGAGCCGCCAGGGTCCTCTTGAGTTCACCGATGTATTTCAGTTCGCCGGCCGCGCTGATGATCGAGTCGAGATCAAATACGTCCTTGGACAGTTTTTGAAGCTCGGGTATGAGGGATTCGTCGATGTCGCTCAGGTCGAGAACAAGGAACGGCTTGGCGTCCATGCGGTTCGGAGCGTCGAGGTCTGTGAAGAACTGGTACACCTCGCCGTTCGTCAGGATTGCGATCCTAGCGTTAGTCACGGCAAAGTACCGGAAGAGCTGGGATGCGTGCTCGATTTTCACCGGTTCCGTGGACTTCTTGCACTCGATCAGGATCTGGACCTCACCGTCCTTGACGATCGCATAGTCGATCTTCTCGCCCTTCTTGAGCCCAACATCCGCGATGAACTCCGGAACGACTTCCATGGGATTGAAGACGTCATAGCCAAGAATTGTGGAAATGAAAGGCATGACGAAGGCATTCTTGGTTGCCTCTTCCGTTTGGATCACACCCCGCTGTTGGCGCACCTTTGCTGCCAAAGCCGAAAGTTTTTCTGCAAACTCCATTTGTCCCCCTAAGAATTGACTGTGCTGCCAACCGTAGCGCAGCCCTATGCCAATTTGATGAAACTGGCCCTGGGGTGAGATTAGGGCTGGGATCCCAGCTCGCGGCCGAACGCCTGGGCCCGCTGATGCAGGCGACCGTCCCCACGCCCGCCACCGCCGCGCAGCTCGCCGCCTCCATCACCTTCCTGCTCAGCGACGACGGCACCAACATCAACGGCGCCATCCTCGCCTCCGACGGCGGCTAGTCGGTGCTGTAGGGGAGCGGCGCCCAAAACGGAAGCAGGCAACGGCGGGATTGATCACATGATGCCGGTGGGTACGAGCAGGGCCCAGGACAGCGCTGGGGCGACAAGCACGACTGCCCCGGCGTAGATCATCAACTGGCGGTAGACGCGTTGCCGGTCCTTCTCGTGGGCGTTGGCCACCACCAGCGCACCGTCGGTGGAGAACGGTGAGACATCCACGACGGTGGCAGCGATGGCCAGTGCCGCTACCGTTCCGGAGGCGCTCAGCGAACTTGTGGCCAGCAGCGGACCGGCAAGCGGGATGAATGCGGTCAGCAAAGCCGTGGAGGAGGCGAAGGCTGAGCCGACGCCAATCACGTAACAGAGGACGAGTGCCACCAGCAGCGGTGCCCCCAAGGCCAGGGCTTGCTCGGCAAGTGTGTCGATGACGCCCACGTGCTGGAGCAGGGAGACGTAGGTGATCATGCCGGCCACCAGCAGGACCGTGGACCAGGAGATGCCGCCGATGAACGTTCGGTGTTCCTTGATGTTGACGAGTGCCAGCAGGAGGCCGGCGCTGAGGGCCACAAATCCGATCGGCATGTGGAATCCCAGGGTGCACACAAGCATCACGGCGATCAGCGTGAGCGTGAGGACCTGCTGGCCGTGGGGACGGCCGGTACGGGCAGTGTCGAGATCGACATGCTGGCCGCTCTTACCGTCGCGCAGCCTGCCCAGAAGGGCGAACACGACGATGGTCAGTACGGTGAGGATGAGGTTGAGGGCGAAGCTGGCGGTGAAGAGTGCACCTTGAGAGATGGGAAACCCGTTTTGCAGTGCGATGTCGTGTACCAGCACGCCGGCCACGGACAACGGAGAAAAACCGCCGGCGTGGGCTCCATTGATGATGAATGCCCCCATGAGCACGGGATGGATGCGCGACTCGTAGGCGAAGGTGATGGCCGCCGGTGCCAGGAGCGCGACGGCGGCGGGGGAGAAAGTGCCCAGGGCCGTGAGTGCGGCAGCGAGCAGGAAGAACACCCAGGGCAGCAGCAGCGTCTTGCCCCTGACGAGGCGCACGCAGGCCTGGACGATGATTTCGATGGTGCCGTTTCTCTGGGCCATGCTGAAGAAGTAGGTGACGCCGATGATCGTCACAACGATGCTGGCAGGGAACTCGTTAAGGATCTCCCTGTCGGTCATTCCGAGCATGAAGTAGCCGACGCCGAAGGATGCGACCAGCCCCATCACCCCGATGTTCAGCGGCCATTTTGTGGCGACGACGAACATTAAGACGAGGATGACGAGCGGGATGATCTGGATGGCGGTCATGGTCGGCTCCGGTCTTGTGGTGGCCGCCGGGTTGGAGATGTCACCCCCCAGCAGAAGGGCGGCCAGTCCCAGGATCGCGAAACCGGCCACCGCCATCAGTAGGATACGGCGACGGGCGCGACGCTTGGGACCGTCGTCCCGGGTCTCGCCCACCGGGGCAGTGGCGCGGTGCGCAGTCTTAGTCATGATGGTCTCCTGAGAGAGTAGCTTCCGCGAGGGAGGCGAGGGAGGCGTTTGAAACAGCGGGGCGGCCGTCGTTGCGATGAGTCGGCGATCCGGGTGATCGCCTTGACCGCCCCGCTGCAGTCTGTGGGATTTAGCCGATGTAGCCGAAGACCTGGTTCCAGGTGGCCTGGTCTTCCTTTCCGTGGCGGGCCAGATCCTCGGGAGTTCCGCGACGGGGAAGCCCTGTGTTCATGGCTGGTAGCTGGACATCCATCACCTTGGGAGCCGGGGCGGTCGAGTCGGCCGGGTATTCGCCGATCTGGGAGAAAACGCTGGCTCCGCGTTTGCTGAGGTTCCAGTTCATGAAAAGCTGCGCAGCGGCTGGGTGCTGAGCCGTGGGGGTCATGCCCAGGAAGTAGTCGTAGAGCGCGAATCCTTCCTTGGGGACTACGAACTTCACTGGCGCGTTGTTGCTTGCCGCAATGTTGACGCTGCTGACCACGGCCGTGGCCACTTGGATTTCACCGCGAGACAGGCTTTCCTGCTGGGCGCCGGAGGAATCGAAGATCCGTGGCTGCTGGGCTGCGTATCCCTTGAGGTAGTCCTCGCCGAGGGCGTCGAGTTGGAAGCGCACCAGGGACGCTGAACTGCCGCCGGCGCCGACCTGAGTAGTGCCGATCTTTCCTTTCCACCTCGGATCCAGCAGGTCCTGCCAGGACTTTGGGGCGTCCGCCTCGCTGACCAGGGCTGTGTTGTAGGCAAAGGTGAAGGCCGGGTCGAAGACACGGTAGAACTTCCCGCCGTCGTACTTCACCGTGTCATCCAACTGGGCGAAGTTGGGCACCTTGTGCGGCGTGAAAGCGCCGGCCTTGCTCATGGCTGATACCGAGGAGAACTCGGAGGTGCGGATGACGTCGGCCCCCAGCTTGTTGGCGCCCTGTTCGCTGAGCACGCGCTCCAACAGACGGTTGGGCACCAGCCGGACCAGATTCACTTTGATCCCGGTGTCTTGCGTGAAGGCCTTGATGACTTCCTTCTCGCTGTTTTCCACATAGCCGCTGTAAAGACTGATGGACCCCTCGGCTTTGGCCTTGGCGAACAGCTCGCCGTCTGCCACGGTCTGGCCGTTGATGACCAGTTCGGAGGCGGTGGAGAGGGACTCGGGCTTGCTGACCAGGGTGACGGTCTTGGGGGCGCTGCAGGCGCCGGCGGTGACCGCGAGTGCGGCGGCGGCCAGCACCGACGTCGTCGTCTTGAGGATGTTTTTCATCGTGCTTCTCCGTTGGTTGCGCGGGCGCCGAAGGCCTTCGCGATGACCACCAGGGCCAGGATGACCAGGATGTAGAGCAGGCTCGTCGAGGCTGCGGAGCGCAGCGCGCCGTTGTCGTAGTTGTCAAAGACCACAATCGCCAGGAGCCGGGTGTTGGAGGTGAAAAGGAACAACGCGGCGGACAGTTCCCGCATCGCCAGCATCAGCAGCAGCAGGACGGTGGACATCACGCCGGTCTTCATCAGCGGCAGTGTCACATAGGACACCGCACGGGCCCTGGTGGAGCCAAGAAGTACTGCGCTGTCCTCGAGGTCCTTGTCCACCTGCAGGATGCTGGCGGACATGCCCCGGTAGCCCTGGGGCAGGTAAATCGCGATAAAGGCAATGATCAGCACAACGATGGTTCCGTACACGGGAAGCGGCAATACCAGCCAGGTCCACAGCAGGCCCAGGCCCATGACGATCGCCGGGATGGCGAGCGGCAGCATTGCCACGAACTCCAGGCTCTTCCGGCCGGGGGTCTTGGTCCGGTACACGAGGTAGCTGAGGTAGAACGCCAGCGCGGCACCCAGGACTGCGACGCAGACGGCCACCAGCACGCTGTTCCGTGCCGCGTCCAGGAATGTGGCGGATTGCAGCGTCTGAAAGAGCGACCAGAAGGAAAGTGCGTCTTCGCCGAAAAGCTGGCCCAGGTTGGATACGTAGGGCGAGGATTGCAGTGAGGCCAGCAACAGCGCCACCACCGGCAGCACGATTGCCAGGGCGAAATACACCAGAGCGAATGTCAGGCCCACGCCGCGGAGCTTCCCGATGTCCATCATTCGGGGCTTCATGCCCTTGCCGGAAACAGTGGTGAAGTTCCTTTTCATCACCACGCGCTGCTGGATTGCGGTGACGGCGATCAGGACGACGGTCAGGACGACGGCGACCGCCGCGGCCTCGTTGCCCCTGGCAGGTGCGGAGTTCATCAGGCGGTAGATGAAGGTGGGAAGCGTTTCAATCTGGCCGGGAGTGCCGATCATCTGGGCGACTGGAAAGTTTTCCATGGTCAGGGCAAAGATCAGTACGCCGGAGCCGAGAATCGCCGGTGTGACGAGAGGGAACGTTACAGTGCTCAGGATCTTGCCGAGAGAGCCGCCGTGGACGCTGGCGGCTTCCTCCAGATCAGGGTTCATGAGGGTCATGGCGCCGTGGATGAGCAAGAACGCATAGGGGGCGTAGTACAACGCCAGAACGAAGACCAGGCCAGGCATCGTGTAGACATTGAAGAGGTTGCCCAGGCCGATGCCGCGGGTGAGCAGGTTTAGGTAGCCCGTGGCGGGTCCGGCCAGGAGCGACCAGGCAAGTGCGCCCACCAGCGAGGGCAGGAACATCGGTGCGATGCCGATGAAGTAGATGATGGCCTTGCCCCAGATGTTGGTCCTGGCCGCGAGGAAGGCCAAGGTGCCCCCGATGAACATGGCCAGCACCGAAGAGGATGTTGCCACCACCAGGGAATTAGTCAGTGCGACCATTGACTGGTGGGAGGAGAGAACCTTGAAGTTCTCCAGCGTCAGGCCGCTGAGTCCGATCGAACCCGGCCGGGGTGTGGAGCTGCTGAATGCCGAGAAAAGGATCAGGGCCACGGGCATGAGGATCAGGATGGTCAGCAGGGCCAGCATCAGCCACGTGGGCATGGACTTCCTGAACTGGTGGCCGAGCTGGCCGCCCATCCGGCGTCGGGGCTGCGGGCCGGGCTTCACAGGGGGCGGCGTGGCCGGCCGCTGATCTGGCCGCTTGCGGAGGTCTGTGGTGGCGGCGGACATCAGGCCACCTCGGCGGGCAGGACCTGGATGTCGGACGGGCTCGCTGTGACCCAGACCCTGTTGCCTTTTTCGGCTGGCGCGCCGTCCCGACGGGAAACGAGGGCCTCGATGGCGGGGCCGCCGTCGAGCTCGATCAGGTAGCGCACGTTTGAGCCCTGGTAGCTGGCCACCGAGACCTCACCGGCCCAGTTGTTGGAGTCAGCGTCTGGCCGTTGAGCGGAGACAATGACGTCCTCCGGGCGGATGCAGGCCTTGACGGCGTCGCCGTCCAGCGTGTACTCGACGGTGGACAGTTCGAGGCTGTGCTCCGCCATCTTGTACGTTCCGGGGTGGCCGTTCTTGAGCACCGGGAAGATGTTGGTGACACCCAGAAAGTCCGCGATTGAGGCGCTGGCCGGGTTTTCGTAGATTTCGCCGGGGCTTCCCACCTGGGCGAGCCTGCCGTTCTGCATGAGGGCGATCCGGTCCGCGAGGGCAAGGGCTTCGCCCTGGTCGTGGGTGACGTAGACGCAGGTCAGGTTCAGCTTCTGCTGCAGTGCGCGGAGTTCGATCCGCAGGCGGTCCCGGAGCCGGGCGTCCAGGTTGGAGAGGGGCTCGTCCAGCAGCAGGACGCTGGGGCGCATCACCAGGCTTCGGGCCAAGGCCACTCGCTGCATCTGGCCGCCGGAGAGGAGGCTGGCGCCGCGTTTCTGGAACCCGTCCAGACCCACCAGGTGGAGTGCCTCATCGACGCGCTCTGCAATTTCCTTTCTGCCCAGTTTCTTCATTTGGAGCGGGAAGGCGACATTCTCGAAGATGGTTCGATGTGGCCACACGGCGTAGGACTGGAACACCATTCCCACGTTGCGTTTGTGGGAGGGAACATTGATGTTCTTTTCGCTGTCGAACACCACCTGGTCCCCGATGGTGATTCTGCCGCGGATAGGGGTTTCCAGTCCGGCGATGCAGCGCATGGTGCTGGTCTTGCCGCAGCCAGACTTGCCCAGCAGCACCAGGGAATGTCCGTCCTCGATTTCGGCGTTGACGCCTTGGACAGCGTAGGTATCGCCGTATTTCAGGTCGATGTTCTCCAAAGTGACTTTCATTGTCCGACTCCTTTGTCAGGTCTATTTGTGCGTAGTTAGGCGCTGGCCCGCACGGTGGCGGTCGCGCGGGTAAAGATGATGGATTCGCTGATGACGCGGGCGGCCCGTTCGAGTCCGATCCGGGCAGGTCGCCCGAACGGGTCGATGGTGGCGACGGTGGCGATGATGCCGGCCGCGGTGCCGATCCGGAGGTGGGTCATGGCGTCGGGAGCGGTCTGAATCGCGCCGTCGGCCAAGGCGGCGTTGACTACAGTGCCCGCGGTGATGGCAGCGGTGGCGATGCCGACGGCGGACGTCAGCCCGATTGCCGGGTGGGGGGCGTGCATGGACAGAGTCCGGATCGAGACGTCGTAGGCCGAGCCGCTGATGTGCTGGCCACTGGTGGTGAAGAAGTCCGCCGCGGGGCCGACGATCCCCACCTTGGGCACCGCATGGTCAACCGGGGAGCCGGCGGCCCTGAGCCCCATGCGCAAGGCGGCAGCGCTTCGGATTTCGGTGAGCAGGGGCACGAACTCTGAGAGTTCGGCCAGGCTCTCGGTTCCGGTGAGGCCCAGGGATTCGGCCGCCACCAGAACCATCGGTGCTCCGGCGTCGATCATGGAGACCAGATAGTTTCGGCCGTCCACGGAAAGTTCTTCGCGTGCGTGCCGCGTGGGCAGCGCAGAGCCGGTGCTGCCGCCTGCGGGGTCGAGGAAGGCCAGGGTGACGGGCACCCCTGTGGCCAGGGTGCCAGGGACTTGCGCCTCGCCAAAGACTGGCAGCTTTCCGTCCGGTGTGGCGACGTCGGCTTCGAGCCGTGTGCCGGTATTCAGGTTGCGCATGCGGACGAGGGTGGTTCCCGGTGTGGTCCGCACAAAACCGTGGCTCACCGCGTAGAGGGCAATCGCCGTCGCGCAGTTGCCGCAGTTGCTGCCCCATTCGACGCGGCCGTCGCCGATCCCGACCTGCGCGAAGAGGTAGTCAACATCAACGTCGTCATCGGAGGCGGCCGAAACGATGGCCGCCTTGGAGGTGGTGGACGTGGCCCCGCCGACACCGTCGATCTGGCGGGGGTCGGAGGCGTTGAAAGTGTCAATGAGGAGGGCCTCGACCCGGTCCCTCGACGCCGGGACGTCCTGGCCGTCGAACAGCCAGCATTTGCTGGTTCCGCCCCTGACCAGGGTTGCTGGGATTCTCAATGGATTCTCGATTCGAAAGTAGTTGTGGTCCGGGCCGTCCACGGCGCCTGTGTGGCCTCGGTCATATCTACTTTCGGCTCCTGCAGCGTTGAGCACAATGTTCATTTTCTTTATGTGGCTTAACTTCAACTACACTCTTGTCATGGAGCTTGATGTTCGCCGCCTTTTCCTGCTGGCAGAAATTGCCGAGTATGGATCCCTGACCGCGGCCGCCGAGGCGATGATGTACACGACGTCCGCGGTCTCCCAGCAAATGCGCCGACTCGAGACCGAGGCTGGGCAGACCCTGTTCGAACGGCATGCCCGCGGCGTGGTTCTAACGGACGCGGGTGCTGCCCTGGTGGCCAGGGCTCGGTCCATCCGGCGGGAGCTGGCCGGCGCCCAGTCCGATCTTGACGCACTGAGTGGGCTGCGAGCCGGCAGCCTGCGGATCGGGTCCTTCCCCACGGCCTCCGCCTCCATTCTGCCGTTGGTTCTGACCCAGTTCGCCAGGGAGCATCCGGCCGTTTCCGTGTCAGTTAAGAGCGCATTGAGGGACCCCCTGCGCGAACTGCTGCTGATGCGCGAGGTGGAGCTGGCCCTCCTTTGGGAATACGACTGGAGCCCATTCACGGACCCGGAAATCGACACCGAAAAGCTCGTGGACGATCCCACCGTCCTAGTCGTAGCGGGGAGCAGTGACGTGGGGCGCAGCGGCCCGGTGGATCTCAGCTCCCTCGCTGCGGCCCGGTGGATCATCCGTGCGGACGGGCACCCCGTGGCGGACGTGTTGACCAGAAGCTGCCACGCGGCAGGGTTCGCTCCAGACATCTCCTATGACGCCCACGACTATCAGGAAGCTCAGGCAATGGTGGCGGCAGGACTCGGCGTGGCCCTAGCCCCCCGGCTATCGCTCACAAATCTGCGGGACGACGTCAGGCTTGTTCCGCTCGATCCGCGGATTCCCGTCCCGGTCCGCCGGATTCTGCTCGGACAGCTTAAAGGGCGCACGTCGACGCCAGCCATGCTCGGCTTCCAGCAAACCCTGCGGGAGGCATCTCGTGCGATGCCTCAGACCTTCGGCCGACCGGGCCAGCTCGGCTCGGTCAACATCTGAATTCAAAAGCGGAGCGGCACCCAATGTACGCGGACGACGGCGGGACGTTCCGCCGTCGTCCGCCCGGTGTGAACCTACTGCGCCGGGCGTTCCTGGGGGACGGGGATCTCGAGTCTCACGATAAGGCCGGAGGTAGCTGCATTCTCGAGGGTGACGGTGCCGTGGACTGATTCTGCGGCGGCCGCGACGATTGCCAGACCCAATCCCGAGCCGGTCGCGGTGCCGCGCACGCTCTCGTCCCGCGAGAACCGATCGAAGGCGTGGGGAAGGAACTCCGGGTCGATGCCAGGG
The DNA here is from genome assembly GCF_056396305.1 of Arthrobacter sp. 05T420. Lineage (NCBI taxonomy): Bacteria > Bacillati > Actinomycetota > Actinomycetes > Micrococcales > Micrococcaceae > Arthrobacter > Arthrobacter sp. 05T420. The sequence goes on from NZ_JBFTLG010000016.1 coordinate 44,934, forward strand.
CCGGTGTCGGTGATGACGGTGATGATGTGGGAGTGTTCCTGCCTGATGGTGGCGGTGATCTTTCCTTTCCCGTCGACGGCGCGGAGGGCATTCGAGAGCAGATTATCGAGCACCCTCCCGTAGAGAAGAGCCGGCATCGGCGTCGGTACGGCGCCGTTTGCGTGGTCAGGTGTGATCAGTTCGATCTCGACGTCCTCGCCCATGGCGCGGAGCCGCGCCCGATCGATGGCTTCCCCGGCCTCATCGACGAGGTCGCCCACGACGGTGGCCGACGTTGGCGGGCGTCCGGCATCCAGGCGCGAGAGTTCCAGCAGGCTTTCAACGAGTTCGGAGAGCCGGGTGGTTGCGCGCTCGGCGCCGAGGATATCGGAGTCAATGCTGCTGCGGTCGCCGGTGCGGAGCAGCTCAAGTTGCGCCTGCAGAACGGCCAGTGGGGTGCGTAGTTCATGGCTGGCGTCCGAGACAAGCTGCCGTTCCCGGGAGGCCGAAGCCCGGAGGGTCGTGATGAGCCGGTTTAGGGTCGCGGCGAGGCCGGTGATCTCATCCCGTGCCGGACCCACGGGCAGCAAGTCTTCGGCGCCGGCCGCGACGATCGCTTCCGCGCTTCGGCGCAGTTGCGTGACCGGGCGGAGCGCAGCTCCTGTAAGAAGCCACGAGGCAGCGCCGAACAGAAGCGTGAGGGCGCCCAGGCCTAAGGTCACCCCCGTTGTGAGGTTGTTGAGGACGAGATCAGATTCCTGCTGGTTGCGGGCCGAGATGATGGTCCAGTTTCCGGCGCCGGTCGGGACGGTCTCGACGGCGACCAAGTAGGTGGCCTCACCCGCGACGAGCTGCTGCGGGCCGGTGCTGGCTCGGTTGATAAGTGCCATATTCGAGGTGATGGCGGCCGGCAGCGTCGAAACCTGGCTGGTTCCGGCAGGATCGATGACTGCGACGAGCTGACCTTCGCCGGGATGGTCGCGAGGTTCGTTCGGCTCCTGCTCAATGGCCGTTTCGAACTGGGTGGCGTCGCTTTGGAGTACTTCGAAAGCGGCGTTTTGCATAATGCCCTCGACCTGCTGCCGCACAACGAGGCCAACGGTACCGAAGAACAGGGCGGCCAGCAGCAGCGTGCCCATCGTGATCCGGGTACGGATGGAAAGCCTGGAAACCGCCTTCACGGCTCGCGCGCAAGCTGGAAACCGATTCCTCGTTCGGTGCGCAGGCTCACCCCGGTCGGGAGGGGATCGAGTTTGCGGCGGAGGTAGCTGATGTACTGATCGACGATATTCGAATCTGCGTGCTGAAGCTTTCCCCAGATCTCCGACAGAATCCTCTCCCGGGACACTGTCTCATCGACGTGTTGGGCCAAAAATCGCAGCAGCGCGAATTCCTTGGGGCTCAGCGGAACCATCTTCCCGCCCGCTCGGACGAGGTGGTTGTGGCCGTCGATGATCAGCTCTCCGACCTCGATCCGGGGACTGAGCGCCAGACTCTCCCGGCGACGGAGCGCCCGCAGACGCGCTGCGAGCTCGTTGAAAGCGAAGGGTTTGGTGAGGTAGTCATCGGCGCCGGAGTCCAGCCCTCGCACGCGGTCGCTGACGTCGTCCCGGGCCGTGAGCATCAGGATGATGAGCGCGGGAGACGCCTCGCGCAATCGGCGGCAGAGTTCGAATCCGGACATCCCCGGCAGCATCACATCGATTATCGCGACGCCGTAGTCCGTTTCCTGTGCTGAGATCAGGGCTGTCAGGCCGTCTTCGATCCAGCGTGCGTCGTAACCTTCGTCGCCGAGGCCGCGGGCGAGGAGGGGCCCAAGTTCAGTGTCGTCTTCGACGACCAGCACTCGTACGGGACGGTCACAAGGTTCAGCCATGGAGCCATTCTCGCCGAAACGGGCACCGCGTTGGCGCCACGGTGTCCATCGACGTGTCTGTGAGGATTCTCAGACAGGGCACCTTTTTTCGCAGTTTCACCGGAGCATCGAATGGAAGGGTGCAGTTCATGAGCACCCGAGAGATGACATCGCCGCCCCCAACCAAGCTGCTGAGCAAGGTTCCTGAGATCACGATCTGGTTCTGGATCATCAAAGTCCTCTGCACGACGGTCGGCGAGAGCTTCGCCGACTTCATCAACGTAGCCCTGGGAGTAGGTCTGGTTGAAACAGCTGTCATCTTCACCGGAGTGACCGCCGTCGTACTTGCTGTGCAGATGAGGCTCCGAGGCTACCGCCCGGACGCGTACTGGCTCACGGTGGTTCTGCTGAGTATTACCGGAACGCTCTACACCGACCTGCTCACAGACCAGGCAGGCGTGCCACTCTGGATCAGCGCCAGCGTATTCTCAGGGATGCTGGCTGTGGTCTTCACCATCTGGTTCGTCAAAGAACGGACCCTCTCCATCCACAGCATCACCACCAGGCCCCGCGAAGCGTTCTACTGGCTAGCTGTCCTCGTGACTTTCGCCCTCGGCACGGCCCTGGGCGACTGGACGCTCGATCTCACCGGATGGGGACCCGGCGCGTCGATTCTGCTGCCCCTCATCCTCATCGGCATCGTCACCGCCCTCTGGCGATTCGGGGCCAACCCGGTACTCGCCTTCTGGATTGCCTACATCCTCACCCGTCCCCTGGGAGCGAATATCGGAGACTGGCTCAGTCTCACAGCCCCCGAGGGCGGCCTGGGCCTGGGAACGCTCACCACGAGCATCATCTTCCTCTTGGCCATCCTCGCCACGGTCGTATATCTCTCAATCAGTAAAACCGACACGGCCGAACGCACCTCGGGCAAGACAGCGCCTGCGGCGCCCCCCGGACGTCGTCGGACCGCGTTGGGAATCCTGGCAGGTGTCGCGGTCGCCACCATCATGCTCCTCGCCTACACCAGCAGCCTCCCGCACAAGAGCGCTCTTGCCGACGAAGGCCCTGCAGCAACCTGCCAGGCCGGCTCCGCCGCGCCGACCCAGCCCGAGGCCCAAGCGGCGGCGCAGGCAAACTTCCCTGCCTCGAACATGGCCGAGTTCCGAACCATCACCTCCGACACCCTCGCGTTCGTCAAGAAGGGCGACCAGGCCGCAGCCGCGGCCCGGGTTACCGATCTCGAGACCGCCTGGGATGACAACCAATCTGCGCTGAACGCTGCCGACTGCACCGCGTGGACCTACATCGACAAGCAGATCGATCCCGTCCTGTCCGCTGTCCGCTCGCCCAACCCCAAGCCGGCGACCGAACAGACTGCCCTGAAGAACCTCCTTGCAACGCTCGGAGGTGCCTGAGCAGCCCGCCGGTCCCCACGGGACGGTTGTGGCAGCCCGGACCTGCGCCCGATCAAGCCCACCGTCCGGCCCTACCGGGAAAACGCTGGACGGCCTATCGTGGTCCCTGCCATCAGCCCGAGGGAAAGGAACGACGATGTTCACCCTGCAGATTAGCTACCCGGTCCGGGACTACGACGCATTCAAGAAAGTCTTCGACACCGATCCCGCAGGCCGCGCCGCCTCGGGCGCCCGGTCCGTCCGCTTGTTCCGGGATACCGAGGACCAGAACAGCGTGGCCGTGCTCCTTGACTTCGACACCAAGGACGCCGCGACCGGCTTTCTGGACAAGTTGCGCAGCCAGGTGTGGGACAAACCCGAGGTGATAGGGCAGCTGATGACGGCAGCGCCGACCGCCAGGATTCTGGAAGAGGTGGGCCGCGAGGGCCAGGGCGCGGGCTGACCGCTGACTTGTCCGGCCGCCGGATGAGCTAGCCGCAACTTCATGCTGTCCCACGACGACGGCGGGACGTCCCGCCGTCGTCCGCTTCCGTGACGTCGTTCCGCGCCCTGTCCCCGTCCGCGCCGTCCCCTCTTGGGGCCTTGAACTATATTCGGACAAGGGCAAGGATCGGACTGCCTTGCAGGCACAAGGAAGGCGGATTTCTGAATGGCACGAATGCCGCCGGCCACGGTGGACGTGAGCAGCGCGGTGGTCCAACGCCTCGTCTGGGACCAGCGGCCCGACCTCGGCGATTGTCCGATAGCGCGGGTTGCGAACGGGTGGGACAACGCGACCTTCCGGCTCGGTGACGGCCTGGCCGTCCGGCTGCCGCGCAGGGCGGAGGCCGTTCCGCTGGTACTGCATGAGCAGCGCTACCTTCCCGACATAGCTCGCCGCTCCCCGGTTGCGGTTCCTGTCCCCGTCCATGCCGGCAGGCCGACGTCGGAGTTTCCATGGCCGTGGAGCATCGTGCGGTGGGTCCCGGGAGCTGCTGCGGCCGACGTCGGCCCGGCAGGCCGAGGGCCGGCTGCTAAAGGCCTGGCCGATTTCCTGCTGTCCCTTCACGTGCCGGCCGAAACCGGCGTCCCGGTGAACCCTTTCCGGGGTGTGCCGCTGACAGAGCGTGACGCTGTGCTGGTGGAACGGCTCGGGGACCACGAACGCTACCCGCAGGCGGCAGCGCTGAGGGCAGTGTGGGCGCAGGCCTGTGCCGCCAGAGCCTGGGATGGTCCGGCGATGATGCTCCACGGGGACCTCCACCCCGGCAACATTCTGCTTGGGGACGACGGCTCCCTGGCGGGCGTCATCGATTTCGGCGACGTCGGGGCAGGGGACCCGGCTGTCGATCTTGCGGTGGCGTGGCTGATGTTCGACGCCGGCAGCCGCCGCCGCTTCATGGGCGCCTTTGGCTCCGCGGTGGACGGGGACATCTGGATGAGGGCGCGCGGTTGGGCCCTCCTCCTGTCCACCGCGATGCTGAGCAACTCCGACGACAATCCGCGGATGTTCGCCGTAGGAAAGTTCGGGATCAGGCAGATCCTGGCTGACGGACTTAGCCTGCAACTCTGACGCCGGCGTTAAATGTCAGTGGCTCCCATTACGGTGTGGGTATGGAAGGCAGAGCAGCTGCGGAGTTGTTGGAGGCCATGGAGGCCTCCCTTGCCAGGTTGGTGGCATTTGCCGGTCGCGGAGCCGGGAACGCGGCCTCGGCTGGCGCGGACCCTCTTCGGGATGAAGCCGACGCGTGCCTGGACGGCATGGCTGAGGTGGCCAGCGTGGAAGCCAGGCTGGCCGCGCTGAAAGTGCACTTCGCCGCCGGGTATGCCCGCGCTTCCGCCGCCATGACGGGCCCAGCCGCCTCGCCGCAGGAGCGCACCGCCCAGGAAATGGCGCTGACAGCAGAGGTGGCCTGCGTCCTGACCGTGAGTGAAAGATCAGCGGCGGCGCTTCTGGCGGAGTCAGCCACCCTGACCACCGGGTTGCCCCTGACGTTGGCTGCGCTGCGGGCAGGGAGCATTTCTTGGCAACACGCGCGGGTGATGTGTGATGAAACGTCCGGCCTGGACCCTGCCGGGGCGGCTGCTTTGGAGGCTCATTTCCTGGACCCCGAAGCTCCCTTTGCCGCGCGCGGCTGCCCGGCTGGGGAGCTGGTGCCGGGTAGGTTCCGGGCCAAGGCGCGCAAATGGCGTGAGCTGCACCATCCTGTGAGCATCGAAGCGCGGTACCGCAGGGGTGTGGAGGACCGCCGGCTGGAATATGTGCCGGACCGGGACGGCATGGCCTGGCTCTCGGCCTATGTGGCTGCGGACGTGGCGGTGGGTGTATGGTCCCGTACCACGGAAGCGGCCCGTGCCCTGCAGGAGCCGAATGAATCCCGGACCCTGGCCCAGCTCCGTGCGGACGTCGCCGCCGACTGGCTGCTGGCGGGGGTGGCGGAAGGAACTCCGTCACCCAAGGCGCAGGTCCTGGTGACCGTGCCGGTGCTGTCTCTTTTGGGCGCGGCCACGGAACCGGCCACGCTGGACGGGTATGGGCCCGTTCCGCCGAGCATCGCCCGCCGGCTTGTGGGGGATGGCGCCGGATCGTTCCTACGGGTGCTGACCGATCCGCGCAGCGGAGCACCGCTGGAGATCGGACGGACCAGCTACCGGGTTCCGAAGGCGATGCGCCAATGGTTGCGCCTTCGGGATGGCCGGTGCCCTTTCCCGGGTTGTAATAACCATTCCCTGGATAACGAAGCGGATCACGTTTTGGCTTGGTCCGAAGGAGGCGGCACCGGCATTACCAACCTGGGCCAGCCATGCCGTCGGCACCACCGGCTCAGACACACCACAGCGTGGAGGCCGGTTGACGCGACCCGGGACCAGCCACCCGGCTGGATCTCACCTGCGGGACGCTCCTATCCCAGCGAACAACAAGACTGGGAACCACCGCACTGGCCGGAGCGCCTCGGCCACGCGGGTGAAGGCCGGGAGTTGGAACCGCCCGACTGGCCGGACGAACTTGCCGGCGCCGTCGGACCCGGAGAAACCGAACTGCCATTACCCGTGGATCCCTTTCCTGACTGGGCACTGTTCATCGCGGCGTAGGATCGGCGCTCCAAGTTCCCCTCCCGTTCAATGAAAGGTTCGACGGATGCGCCGGCTGTTGGCCTGGGGCACCTGCCTCCGGCGGCCGCTGGTCGGCGCTGCAGGCGAACGGCACCCAAACGCAGGCGGAGGTAGCGCAGCCCTGCGTCAATTGATGAAAGGTAGCCCTAGAAGGCGGGACCAGGGCTGAGGATTCCAACTCGCGACCATATGCCTCACCCCGCTGCTGACGCCTGATCCCTGCAGTGATAGGCCCGGAGGACGGCTCCTCGATGCCAGCGGCCTGGACCATTCTCCGCACTTACTCTTCGACAACCCCGCCTGTCGATACTCCGCTCAGGGTGTCGATGTAGTCCAGCGTTTTAGGACTGACGTGCCGCACGGCCCCGAGAGCCTCCCGCAGAACGGCTCTGTTGGCGGGGTCGCTGAGCCTTCCTCGGAGATCCATTACCGTCTCGATGCCCTGACTCTCTAAGACCCGCGTCAAGTCCTCCACCTGGGCGAGGCGGCCAGGCGACGGCCAGCTGATAACTTCGGAAAGCGCCCCCGTATCGAGGCGCCGCCGGAATCCACTGGTCGTGGCGGCATCGGGCCAGGCCTCCACCAGAGCGATAACGCGCGGCCTGACTGTCTCGTGGTAGTTCTGTCGTCGCTGCAGCGAAGCATCAACAATGATGGCCCCTATGTGGTCCCAGCTACGGCTGACTTCGGTCGAGTCGTCTGTGCCGTGAGAGTCCATGTGCGCAGGGAGGTTGGCATCATCATTATCGGTAGTCATAAGTGAATACTTCCATGTGCCGGCGGTGAACGTGCGGGCGGTGACGCCTAGCGGCTGCTCACCTGACCGAACCGTTTCGCGATTGGTGCCAGCACCAGCGGGCGGGCGGCGTACCAACCGGCCGCCGTGATGGCGATTGCGGCCGCGAAGAGCCAGAAGCCGACCCAGTTCACCTCGTCGGTGCCGCCGAACATGTGGTTCAGGTTGCGGAGCGCACCGGTCGCGAACACCAGGAACACGTGGACGAGAATGAATAGCACGAAAAACAGCATGGTTGGAAAGTGGATCGCGCGCGCAACCTCCACCGGGTAGACCTTGTTCAGTGTCTTCGCGTCCTTCGGCCAGAACTCGCTCATGCGCACACCCGTGATTGCCGCGAGCGGGGCCGCGATGAACACCACCACGAAGTACATGATCTGCTGCAGGCTGTTGTAGTTCACCCAGCCGGACTCAACCGGCCAGTCGAGGGTCATGTACTGGAGGAGCGCGGAGAGCGCGTTCGGGAACGCCTCCCAACTGCTCGGTACGATTCGCGCCCAGCGGCCGGTGGCAAACAGCAGCACCACAAAGATGAGTCCGTTGGCCAGCCACAAAATATCGAGCGCCTGGTGCAGCCACAGGTTGATGCTGATCTTCTTGCCACCGCGCTTTGGCGTCCAGAACGCAGGCGGCTTCTGCTCGGTGCGCACCTGATAGCCGGAGCGAATGATGAGCACCATCAGGAAAATGTTGAAGAAGTGCGCCCACTGCGCCCACCAGGGGAAGCCGGGCTCTGCCGTAGCGGGCAGGCCATACGCGCCGGGGTACTTCTCAAGGAACTCCGGCACGCCCGGCAGCGTCGTCACACCGCGCGCGGCGAGCACAAGAATCCCAGCGGCGGCCACGGCGCCGACCGCGAAGAGCACGGCGAGCTTGATCCACTGGCCCAGGGTGCGCGATCCGTAGAGCCTCGCCTCGGCCTTTGGCTTCACGGGCTTCTTAGCGGCTACCGGCTTTTCAGCGGCGACGGGCTGTGCCATTGATGCCGGGGCGGTTGTCACCGCGGGTGTACTCGCCGTCGTCGACCGCTCCGCCTCGGCAACGGTCTCCACCACGCTGGCAGCCGGAGCAACGGTCTCCGCCTGGGCAACGGGCGCCACCGCGCTAGCGGCCGCCACCATGCTGGTGGCCGGAGCAAGTCCAGCGGGCGGCCAGGGTTCACCACCGGGGACGCGAGGAAGCCCGCGACGAAGCGGGGTGCTTCCCACCGTCAGCGTGGCGGCTGCGGTGTCCGGAGCAGCTGCAGGCGACGTCGTTGTCGGCACTGCTGCTTCGACAGCAGCTTCTGCAGCGGCATCCGCGGCCGGCGCGGGAGTGGCGACGGCGGCCACAACTGCGGCGGGAGCCGCGGAAGGAGTCGGCACTGATACCGAGCCCGCTGGCGGCCAAGGTTCGCCGCCCGGCACCCGCGGCAGGCCGCGGCGAAGCTGCCGCACCACGGCGGCGCCTGCGCTTGCCGCAGGGACGGGAGCAGGCAGCGCCGCACCCGGTGCCGTTGCCGGCGTCGTTTCCTGGGCCGCTTCAGGCGGAGCAGGGGGAGCAGAGGGCCCGGCGGCAGCCGGTTCCGCCGCAGAAACAGGTGCAGACCGGGGTGCCGCTTCTGCCGTGAGAATGCGTGCGGGCGCCTCGCCTGCTGCAGGCCAGGGGTCACCGCCTTCGACGCGCGGCAGGCCCCGCCGGATATTCCGAGACAGAGTTGCCATCGCTACTTCTTCCGAGCCTCAAGGGCGCTGATCAGCTGGGGCACAACCTTGAAGACGTCGCCCACCACCCCGAAGTCGGCGATCTCGAAGATCGGCGCGTCTGAATCCTTGTTGATGGCAACGATCGTCTTCGCGGTCTGCATGCCAGCCCGGTGCTGAATCGCGCCGGAGATGCCCAGCGCAATGTACAACTGTGATGACACGGAAACCCCGGTCTGGCCTACCTGCTGCGACTGCGGGATGTAGCCTGCATCCACCGCGGCACGCGAAGCGCCAACGGCAGCACCGAGGGTATCGGCGAGCTGTCCAACGAGGGCGAACTGTTCCTCCGACCCGAGGCCGCGGCCACCGGCCACAACCTTCGCAGCGCCACGCAGCTCCGGTCGTGAGGTGGCGGCAACTGCCTCATCGAACGAGTCGATCCGCGCGGCCGGCTTCCCGGAGGGCGTCACCGCCAGGGTGTCCGACGCCGGCGGCTGAGCCGTAGCGCGCGCTTCGATGGAGCCCTGGCGCACCGTAATGACCGGCGCCCCAAACGTGGACGTCGAGGTCACGTTGTAGGCACCGCCGTAGACGGAGTGGTGTGCCACGACGCCCTCGTCATCACGCGACACCCCGATCGCATCGGCGGAGATCGCTGCCCGCGAACGTGCAGCGTAGCGGCCGGCAAGGTCGCGCCCATTCAGGGAATGCGAGATCAGGATCGCGTCCGGCTGCGCCTGCTGCACAGCGGCGGCCAGCGCGTCAACGCTCGGCACGCCGAGCGCGGACGGATCCGGAGTTTCCGCGATCAGCACGTGCGCGGCACCCAGGGCCGCGGCCTCCGCGGCGGCGGCGCTCCCGGTGCCGGGGGAGGCAAGCACCAAGGCAATGGGCGTGCCAGCTGCAGCGGCGGCGCCGAAGAGTCCGGGTGCAGCCTTCTCGAGCTCACCGGAGGGCCCGGTTTCCACGACGACGAGGATTGCGTCACGAGGGAATTCAGTCATGTCGATACTCCTTACGCCAGTCGGTTTTCGATAAGGAAGTCAGCCAGCTTCTCGCCGGCATCACCCTCGTCAACGATCTTTACGCCCGCTGCCCGCGGGGGCTTCTCCGCAACGGTCAGCATGATGGACCGGGCAGCGTCCGGGTTGTCGGCCGTGATCCCGAGGTCTGCGAGGGTAAGCACCTCCAAGGGCTTCTTCTTCGCGGCCATAATTCCCTTGAAGTTCGGGAAGCGCGGCCCGGGAAGCGCCTCGGTTATGGAAATCACCGCGGGTAGGTTTGCGGATACCTTCTGCACGCCGGATTCAACGCCTCTGGTGCCAGATACGGCGGCCTCGCTGATCTCTACGGAGCTGAGGCCGGTAGCAAGCGGCAGGTCAAGCAATTCTGCAAGCATCGCGGGAATCATGCCGCCGGATCCATCGGTGGAGACGTTGCCAGTGATCACAAGGTCAAACTCAGCGCGACGGATGGCTGCCGCGAGGGTTTCAGCAGTCAGGCCAAGATCCGCACCCCGCAGCGCCTCGTCACAGATGTGGATGGCGCTCCCCGCGCCCATCGCCAGCCCCTTGCGTATCGTCGCGGTGGCACCCTCGGGAGCGAGGGAGAGGATCGTGACCTCAGTGCCCGCATGTGCGTCGGCGTACGTTAGTGCCAGCTCAAGGGCCCGCTCACCGACCTCGTCAATGACTGTCTCGCTGGCTTCTCGATCGGCGAGGCCTGTTTCGAGGTTCAGTTTTCGGTCCCCGTACGTGTCGGGGACCTCCTTTACTAGGACGAAAATCTTCATCGATGGCTCTTCCTGTGGCGGGCTGTCTCAATGGGGGAGACACGTCGGATCTCCATTGAGTCTACGAAAGTGCTGCCCTTCCGGGCGCACGGGGCCCGTGTCGCGGGTTGCACCGCGGACGACGGCGGGACGTCCCGCCGTCGTCCGCTCCCTGGGGCAGCAACTTTTGGAAGCGGTTGGCCAGCGGCAGTGCAACGCAGGAGCCGACGTCGACGCTTCCAAATCCTCATTGTGGCGGCGGTTCAACCGCGCCACGATGTTCGTATGAGCGCTGAAACACCGCAAGCGGAGCTGAACCAAGCGGTGGTCTCCATGCTGGAGGGCCGCGCCGAGTTGCGCCCGCTCCCGCGAAGCCTGATGCCAAGGCTGCAGATGGGAGAACCACGGCGCTGATCGCCCTGCTTCAGGCGGCCGGGCTGCTGGGCAAGCTCGTCCCGGCAGCGGACAAAGTCAGGGCAAGTGGGCTGGCGAAGGACTATTGGCCTGCCCGCGCGGTGGAGGACGAACTGCGCATGAGCAGACTGGCGGAGGAAGAAGAACCCGGCCTATGAGGCTGCCTGGTCCTGTGACCCGGTGATCGTCGGACCTAGGTGTTGAGCTCCCAATGGACGCGGATGGCCTCGGCAATTGGGCCGGCGGTGACATCGACCCGGAAGGCCACGGGCGCGGTTCCTGTCTCTTCGATGACCGCGTCACGATACACGCGGCCGCATGACGGACACAGCGTGTAGAGGTCCTCATCGTCAGGCCATGTGGCCAGCCCTGCGGGGACAGGAGTGTCACCGCCGTTGTGAACGGGGATGCCTTGTGAGTTGCACTGGATCAATCCGTTTTGGCTGACAGTGTTGCCGCATATGCAGGTGATGGTGGTGACATCATGGTCGACGACGTCGGCAGTTTCAGTGTCCATGACGAGCTCCCCGGCGTGGTTGGGATGTTCTGTTTGTAGCCTATGCCTGCGGATCTGCCAAGGGGCCTCTTGGCCATCAAATAACCTCAGCAATCGTGCGGCTGGCCTCTGCCTTTCAATGGTGCTCTTCTGAAAATGACAAAACCTCGTGCTCAGCGTCGCCAACACAACGGCAGCATGCTCCCGTCCGACGGCGGTTGGTCGGCATTCCCGCGAGCACCGGGGCGTGGGGCTCCTTCCCATTCAGGCGCGAACAAGGAATGATCGTATTGATCAGTAGACTTACTAATTTGGATTGCGACTGAAGGAGCGAATATGAGGGCACTTACCTGGCAGGGAAAGCGGTCGGTCAGCGTGGAGATGGTTCCTGATCCGGTCATTGAGCAGGGGACGGACGCCATCGTCCGGATCACATCATCGGCGATCTGCGGATCGGACCTCCACCTGTACGAGGTCCTTGGCCCGTATATGAAGGCCGGCGACATCCTGGGCCACGAACCCATGGGTGTGGTTGAGGCGGTCGGCTCCGAGGTCAGGAACCTGAAGCCGGGCGACAGGGTGGTCATCCCCTTCAACATCTCTTGCGGCCATTGCTGGATGTGCAAGCAGGGGCTGCAATCCCAGTGCGAGACCACTCAGGTCCATGCTCACAACAGCGGGGCAAGCCTGTTCGGGTTCTCCGAGCTCTACGGCTCGGTCCCCGGCGGGCAGGCGGAATACCTGCGCGTGCCCCACGCCGACTACGGACCGATCAAGGTGGGGCACGAGCTGCCCGATGAGCGGTACCTCTACCTCTCCGACATTCTTCCCACAGCCTGGCAGGGAGTGAAATACGCGGACGTCCCCGCCGGCGGCACACTTGCGGTCTTTGGGCTCGGTCCGGTGGGGCAGTTCGCCAGCCGGGTCGGCCGGCACCTGGGCCAGCGGGTCATCGCCGTCGAGCCGGTTCCGGAACGCCGCCGCATGGCAGAGCGGCACGGAGTGGAAACGATTGACTTCACAAAAGACGTCGGTGACCAGCTGCGCGATATGACCGACGGAAGGGGCCCTGACGCGGTGGTCGACGCCGTCGGCATGGAAGCGCACAATTCGCCCGTCGGCGCCTTTGCTCAGAATGCGGTCGGGCTCCTGCCCGATGCCCTGGCAAAGAAGGCGATGGAGACGGCCGGCGTAGACCGCTTGACGGTCCTGCACGCAGCGATCGACTCCGTTCGCCGGGGCGGCACAGTCTCGCTCAGCGGGGTTTACGGGGGCACGGCGAGCCCCATGCCGCTGCTGACCATGTTCGACAAGCAGATCCAGCTGCGAATGGGCCAGTGCAACGTCCGCCGTTGGACGGACGAGCTTCTCCCGCTCGTGGAAGATTCTGCGGACCCGCTCGGCGTCATGGACCTGAAAACTCACGAGGTTGACCTCGACGGCGCCGCGGCCGCCTACGAAATCTTCCAGAAAAAGGAAGACGGCTGCATCAAGGTGGTCCTGAAGCCGTAGCCAAGATGTGCCCGCTCCTGGTGATTGCCTAACGCCTTCCGTCAGGCCAGATCCAGGCGTAGCTGGGCTCCCGATTCCACGGGAACGGGAGCCCAGCCATCTCATAGCGAGGTGATTGTTGAAGGCCGCCAGTACGTGCGCAGTGCCCTGCGCACGTACTGGAAATCGTGGTGTCAGAAACCTGACCGACTGCTCCGTTTACAGTTCGGGGGCTCAGTGCCATGCTGAACGCATTACGGTCGTTTTGGGCCGTGGTCGAACGGGGGGGCAACGAAATGCAATGGAGCACGCCGAGGCCAAGGAATTTCTGGCCGCATGACATGGTGATCACCGGAGATGACCATCCCCTGTCCCTCAATTTACTGCTGCTAGTGCGAGCTCAGTTCTGGACCACGAAATACGACTGGGACGGTGGGGTTCGCGAAGCTTTCACTAACTGGCACAGGGATCTTAGCCCGCCTACTCCGCGTGATGCGGAGCGTAAGTGCCTCTCGGAGACTGCACCGTAAAAACGCCGTTCGGGGTTCGGCTCACCTTATGGCTGTTGGCACAAAGGTGATCGTTATTCGCGCATTCCCTAGCGCAGGTTAAAAGGGTTCGTGGGTGGACCTGGATCAGGCCGTCTCAGTGGTCTGAGCCGTTTTGACATACTCACGGGCCCGAGCGTGGTGGTTTTTTTGAGCTCGGTCTGGGGGCTGAGTAGATATGGTGGACATCTATATTCTGGATTGCTCCGCCATGGAATCTTTGAACGCGCTGGCTGTCGATGACGACACCATCACCGATCGCTTAGTAGAACTTCGAGACACAGGTTTGCTGGTCTACTGCGAGGTGGTCAAGGACCAGCGCCGGACGTATGCCAAAGGGCAACCGATAACCATCTGGGCGACTTCCGGATGGCGAAGCATTCAATCGCGGGCAGTTTTGAACTTTACAAGCGTCCAAGCTGTTATGAAGTTGTTTCCCCACGACGGAATCGGGTCAAGCATCATGGACCTGGACGATCCTGAAAACCTTGATCAACCGGCGCTGGCTACGATCTCCCTGGCATACCAGCTCAAAGATGCATTCGAGGTGATTGTTGTGTCGGATGAAACATTCACGGCGCAAAACAGATGCATCGTGATGACCGCATGCGCCGTGCTGCAGGTCAAGCACCTCACCGTCAGCGACTTCTTGGACGCGGTGGAAACTAGATAGGCGGCGAGCTCTCCACGACAGGTTCAGCATCCTTTCCGAACTTGACCCGCTGAGAACGAACTTTGTTGAGATAGCTTTCAAGCCACTCGATCTGGGCATGCTCCTGCTCGCTCAGCGCCCTCAAAACTGCCCTGATGAATAGCAGCATGCTTGCCCCGTGATCGATGCGCACCTGATCGCCGGCTGGCGCAGCAACGGGCTTCCAGTAATGGACATCCGACGTGGCGGGGTCGCCGAAGGCGTACTTGTCCGCTTCTCCTGCTTTCGGCGCGAAAGGCATGACAACTTGGTAGCCGGAGGGGGCCGTGTCGTCTATGATGCCGAAAATTGCTGCATCGTTAACCAGGAAGAATGCCGGCCGGTCAGGCGGGTCCAATTCGAAGAACCACTTGGCTACCGTTCTGGGCGAAGATCCTGCCTTGTGGGCAAAAACGGCAAAGACGGGATCGGTCCCGGTCGAGCCTTTCAGCTTTCGGTGCCTCCGAACCTTCTTTGCGATGTCAGTGACCTCTTCTTGCGTCAGAGTCGTTTTGACCTCAATGCAGAGCAAGACAGATTCAACGGGGAAGATCTTTTCATCCGTTTGTGCGAAGAGCACCGGTTGGGACGTGTTGGACAGGACAAGCGTGTCCATCTGGGCGGAGGCGCTACCGTCGGAATCGATAATTTCTCCGGAAGCTAGCCTCACCGACGGGGGGAGGACCTTCGCGAGCAGCAACTGAACTGAATTTTCGTTGGCTCTCCCTTTTTCCCCCTGATGCTTAATCAAGCCCGCCATCTCTTGTGACTCGATGCTCAACCGCCGGGAAACAGCGTCCCAGTATTTCTGCACTGTGGGAGATGAAGGCTGAGGCTCTGCGGTGGTCACCCCTTGATTGTAGGGAGAAGGCCAAGGGGCTGCCCCGATTCCGTTGACTCCCGGGGCTTAGTGTTGCCAGGCGGGGCGCGCAACCGCGACCACAATTGCCCGGCCGTGGACATTCGCACAAAAGGAGGCCCATGATGCTGTCTATGGGCGAGGGCATGATCCGAGTTGATTCGCTTCCTGCTTGTCGGCGCCGGAGCAGGTTCCGGTCGCTGCAGCCTTTCGATCCGGCACCGATGCGGCAGCATCGCACGTTCTAGGAGATGTCATGAGCACAGCAACGGGGCCGGTGAGCGGCCGGGGACTGGAAGTCCGGTCGATCGACTATGTGCCTCTCAATGAGAGGCACGGCAAGGTCTCCCACATAGGGCCGCTTTGGTTCATGAGCAACGCCCAGATCGCCACGCTCGCGGTGGGGCTGATCAGCATCACGACGGGCGGGAATCTGATCTGGTCGTTGATCGCGATCGCGATTGGTGTGCTGGTTGGCACCCTGTTCATGGCAGCGCACTCCTCGCAGGGCCCGCAGCTCGGGTTGCCCCAAATGATCCAGTCCCGTCCGCAGTTTGGGTACGTGGGGGCCTTGCTGGTGTGGTTGTTCGCGTACCTGCAGTACGCGGGATTCAACGTCTTCAACACAATCCTGGCCGGCGAGGCCGTGGCCGGGTCCGTCCACATCGGAAACGAAACGCTCTGGTTTTGGGTTGTCACGATAATCGCCGCGATAATCGCGCTGTTCGGCTACGACCTGATCCACGGCTTTGAGCGCTACCTGACATACCTCACCATCATCATGCTGGCGCTGCTCACGGTGGCGGTGCTCACCCACCTTGACCTGCCCGGCGGCGCGTTCGCCATATCCGACTTCCACCTCGTCCCGTTTCTCGGGCAACTAGGCGTGGCCGCCGGCTACCAGATTTCCTGGGCCATTTATGTCTCGGACTATTCCCGCTACCTCCCGCCGGAATCCGCCCGAGGGACGTTCAAGTGGACGTTCTGGGGGAGTGCCTTGGGCGGTATCTGGGTCATGTTCCTGGGCTCATTCATCGCCGCGGCCGCCGGCAAGGATTTCGAGACCATCGGCTCGATCCAAGGCACTGCCGACAAACTTTTCCCGGGATTCGGATCGATCGCCTTGTTCATCGCAGCCCTCGGGCTTGTGTCGGTCACTGCGCTGAACATGTATGGCGGATCCCTTACTCTGATCTCCTCCATCGACAGTCTGCGCCGTATCCGCCCCACCATCAGAATCCGCGTCGTCACCATCGTGATCACCGCGGTCATCTCACTCATCTTCGCCAACATCGCATCCGCCGATTTCCTCGCCAACTTCAACGACTTCCTGCTGCTGGTGCTGTACTTCTTCATCCCGTGGACAGCGGTCAACCTTACCGACTACTTCATCGTGCGCAAGGGTCACTATGCCATCGCGGAGATCTTCCACCCCCATGGCATTTACGGACGCTGGGGCTGGGCCGGAATTGTCGCGTACCTCGTGGGCTTCGTGGTCATGATTCCCTTCTTCGCCGCCGGAAAACTCTTCATCGGACCGGCCGCCGAGGCCATGGGTGGCGCTGACATCTCGCTGTTCATCGGGCTGCCTGTCTCAGGCTTCCTCTACTGGGTGCTCACCCGCCATATCGATACGGCCGCGGAAATGCGACTGGCCGAGGCCCAGGCAGCCGAGCTAGAGGAAGCCGCGAACATGCACCTCGAGCCCTGAACTGGAGGCAGGACATGGCATCCGGACAGCTCCCCGGGGGGACCTTCGCACTCGCGGAGGATCTCACGCTGACCCGCATGGGATATGGGGCGATGCAGCTGGCCGGCCCGCACGTGTTCGGGCCGCCCGCCGACCGCGCCGCTGCGCTCGCCGACTTGAACGAGGCCGTGGGTCTGGGCATCAATCGTGCATCTGCGGGTCGGCGGGTTTGAGAGTCCCACCCCCGGTTCAATCGCCGAGCCCTTCACGGCCCTTCAGTCCGGCGCCCTCCGGTATGTCGGTGGACGCCTGCAGGCAACCCCGATGGGTGTCGCCCTGGCGTGGCTGCTGCAACGCTCGCCGAACATCCTGCTCATCCCCGGCACGTCCTCACTCGCGCACCTCCGGGACAATGTTTCGGCTGCCGCCCTCGAGCTGCCGGCCGACGCGATCCAAGCGCTGAACCTCATTGTCGATGTTGGCGGAACATCCGGTGATTAGCCGGTCCGAGCCAACGTCAGTAGAAGCGTCCCCGGACGCGGTCATCTGCGCGTCGAAACCGATGACACCACAATCCCTTGACGTGACACCATAGTGGTGTCACTATGGTGGCATGGAACTTGGACAATACGTCAGCGACCTGCAGCGGCAGTTAGTGGATGCCGCGGAGAACGGCACGGAGGACACCCGCGCCGTCGCCGAACGGCTCGCCGCCGGACTGGATGCCGCGGTGCGGCTCGTGCTGCTCGACGCTCTGTCGGCCGCGGCCGGCGAGATCACCCGCGACCTCGCGCCCGGGGCGGTCGACATGCGGCTGCGCGGACGCGAGATCGAGTTCGTAGTCACCCAGCCGAACATCGAGCCGGACAGTGACGAGCGGCCCGCGGCAACCGTCGACCTCGACGACGCGAGCACCTCGCGCACAACGCTCCGCCTGCCGGACGCCCTCAAAGCACGGGTGGACGAGGCGGCGGCCGCCGACGGCATGTCCGTCAACACCTGGCTGGTCCGCGCGATTGCGGCCGCCCTCCAACCCAAGCAACGTCGATCCACGCAGCGGACGCTGCGCACCGGCGACAACTTCGCCGGCTGGGCGCGCTAACCCGTACAGCCCACCACCGTCACCATTCACCAACCCCGCGGACCCGCGGGGCAACACGAACACGCGCAGAGAAAGGGAGGCTTTAGCATGCCCACCTACAACACCCCCGGCCCGATCGACCTCGCCATCAACCTGCAGGTCGGCGCGGTCGATGTCTTCGCCAGCGACCGGACCGACACAGTCGTGACCGTGTCGCCGACCAACCCCGAGAAGGCGGTGGACCGCCGGGGCGCGGAGGAGACCAGGGTCGACGTCGACGGCGAGCGGCTCACCATCACAGGCCCGAAGCCCCGCCTCAGCTGGATCGGCCCCACCGAGTCGGTCGATGTGACCGTCGAGCTGCCCACGGGGTCGCGGCTCGCCGCCGAGATCGCCGTCGGCGGACTGCGCACCGTCGGCCGCCTCGGCGCCACCCGCATCAAGAGTTCGCTCGGTCCCGTGGATGTCGACGCCGCCGGCGACCTGTGGCTGCGCGCCTCGCACGGCAACGCAACCGTGGGCACCGCCGACGGCGGCATCGAGATCACGGCCGACCACGGCCAGATCCGGGTCGGCACGGTCACCGGCGACGCGATTCTCAAGGCATCGCACGGCACCATTCAGATCGGGGACTCCGGCGGAGATCTCGACGCGAAGCTCTCCTACGGCGACCTCGAAATCACAAAGGCACGAGCCTCCGTTACGGCGAAGACCGCCTACGGCAGCATCCAGTTGGCAGAGGTCTCGAGCGGTTCCATCCAGGTCGAAAGCGGCTTCGGCCAGGTCACCATCGGCGTGCGGCCCGGCGTTGCCGCCTGGCTGGACCTGTCCTCGAAGGCCGGGCACGTCCGCAACGAGCTCGACGGCGACGGCGCCCCCGACGCGTCCGAACGGACCGTCGAAGTGCGCGCACGCACGCAGCACGGCAACATCAACATCCGGCGCGCGCGGTAAATCCGGGCAACCAACAGAAGGGAACCACGCACATGAACACCCCAGCGATCGCAGTCCACGGGCTGCGGAAGTCCTACGGCGGAAAGGTGGTGCTCGACGACGTCGACCTCACCGTCAACGCCGGCACCGTCACCGCGCTGCTCGGCCCGAACGGCGCCGGCAAGACGACCACCGTGCACATCCTGTCCACGCTCGTGCGGCCCGACGCCGGCACAGCCTTCGTCAACGGATGCGACGTCGTCCGCGACCACGACGGCGTGCGCGCCGCGATCGGCCTCACCGGCCAGTTCTCCGCGGTGGACAAACTGCTCACCGGCGAGGAAAACCTGCTGCTGATGGCGCGGCTGCGCCACCTCGGGGCGAAGCGCTCAAAGACCCGGGTGGCCGAGCTGCTCGAGCAGTTCGACCTCGTCGACGCCGCCCGCAAGCCGCTCGCCACCTACTCCGGCGGGATGCAGCGTCGGCTCGACCTCGCGATGACCCTCGTCGCGACACCGAGCGTGATCTTCCTCGACGAGCCCACCACGGGCCTTGACCCGCGCAGCCGCCACACGATGTGGGACATCGTGCGCAGCCTCGTCGCGGACGGCACCACCGTCCTGCTCACCACCCAGTACCTCGAAGAAGCGGACGAACTCGCGGACCGCATCGCGGTGCTCGACGGCGGCCGCATTGTCGCCGATGGGACGCCGGACGAGCTCAAGCGACTGGTGCCCGGCGGGCACATCCGGCTCCGGTTCGCGGACGCCGCGGCCCTCGAGACCGCCTCCCGCCTGCTCGGGGAGTCCGATCGCGACGACGCCGGGCTGGCGCTCACCGTGCCCAGCGACGGCGGGGTCGGCGCGCTGCGGACCGTGCTGGACCGCCTCGGTGCGGCCGACGTCGAGGTCGACGACCTCAGCATCCACACCCCGGACCTCGATGACGTGTTCTTCGCGCTCACCGGCCGGGCAGACACGAAGGGAACCGCGTCATGACCACCATCACCGCCCAGCGCAAGGCTGCCCCGGGCACCAGCCGGCGCTCGCACGTCGTCGCCGACTCGCTCACGATGCTGCACCGCAACCTCCTGCACATGGTGCGCTACCCCGGCCTGTCAGTGTTCACCATCGTGGGGCCGGTGGTGCTCCTGCTGTTCTTCGTGTTCGTGTTCGGCGGCACACTCGGCGCAGGCCTGCCCGGCGCGGATCCGGCCGGCGGGCGCGAAGCGTACGTTGCGTACATCATGCCGGGCATCCTGCTGCTGACCATTGCCGGGAGCGCCGGCGGCACCGCGACGACGGTCGCGATGGACATGACCGAGGGCATCACGGCGCGGTTCCGCACCATGGCGATCTCGCGGGCTGCCGTGCTCGCCGGGCACGTGCTGGGCAACACCATCCAGGCGACCATCGCCGTCGCGCTGGTGCTCGGCGTCGGCCTGTTGATCGGCTTCCGCCCGACGGCCGGGCCGGTCGAGTGGATCGCCGCCGCCGGTCTGCTGGTGCTGATCGCGTACGCGATCAGCTGGCTCGGGGTGGCCATGGGCATGCAGGCGAAGTCGGTGGAGACAGCCAGCAATTGGCCCCTCCTGCTGACCTTCCTGCCCTTCCTCAGCAGCGGCTTCGTGCCGACCGCGTCGATGCCGGAGTGGCTGCAGTGGTTCGCGCAGTACCAGCCGTTCACGCCGTTCATCGAGGCCATCCGCGGGCTGCTGCTCGGCACCCCGCTCGGTTGGAGCCCGGCGCTGGCGATTGGATGGTGCGTCGTGATCGTGGTCGCCGGGTACGCCTGGTCGATGGCGATCTACGAGCGGAAGTCGGTGCGTTGAGCCCAAGTCTCACCTGTAACAGCCGGCGGCCGCGAGATTATCGCGACCGCCGGTTCCGTTGCGGCTTGCCGCCGCCGGTTTTGTTGCGGTTTGCCGCCGGGGCGCGACTAGGGTCGTTACTGTCCCTAAAGGGTCCCTAAAGGAGGAGCAGGCCATGGGTGAAGCCTTCAACGCCGTCGACGGCGTCCGAATATCCTTCCAGGAATCGGGCGCCGGCCAGGCCATCGTTCTGGTGCACGGCTCAGGGCTTTCCGGCGCCGTCTGGCGGGGCCTCGGCTACACGAAGGCCTTTGAGGAGCGCTTTCGCGTGCTGACCCTGGATTTGCGGGGGCATGGCCGGAGCGACAAACCGCAGCACGAAGACGCCTACAGCATGGACCTGCTGGTCGGAGATATT
This sequence comes from Arthrobacter sp. 05T420, assembly GCF_056396305.1. Taxonomy (NCBI): domain Bacteria; kingdom Bacillati; phylum Actinomycetota; class Actinomycetes; order Micrococcales; family Micrococcaceae; genus Arthrobacter; species Arthrobacter sp. 05T420. The sequence goes on from NZ_JBFTLG010000016.1 coordinate 65,962, forward strand.
CTGGCGGTTCTGGACGCCGCAGGTGTGCAGGCAGCCCACTACTTGGGGTATTCCGCGGGCGCGAGAGTTGGATTCTCCCTGCTCGCCAGCAGTCCCGGGCGTGTGAAGACGTTCACTTCCGCAGGCGGCACTTACCGCTCGCCGGCCGGGCAAATTGAATCGATCTTTTTCCCCGGATATGACCAGGCCTTGGACCGGGGCGGCGTGCCAGAATTTCTGCGCCAGTGGGGTGACGCTACAGGTCGTGAAATCGATCCGCAGACCGCCGCAGCGTTTCTCGCCAACGACCCCGCTGCCCTGCGCGCCTACTTCCGCCGGAGCGAGGACGAACCCGGAATCCCGGAGGCGGATCTGCGGAAAATGGACACACCCACCCTGCTGCTCGCCGGCACGGAGGATCCGCTTCGGCATGCGGACTCGGAACGGGCGGCCCGGCTCATGCCCACGGCCCAGTTCCAAGCCCTGCCAGGCCGCAATCATGCCCAGACGCTGATTCCGGCAGGCCCCGTCGTCGATCTGGTCAACTCATTTATCGCGTCGATACGAGACTAAAGGGCCGGGCGTCGCTTCAAGCGCTCGAAACTGAAGCGTCACCGGCCGGGCTGCCGCGAACCGAAGGCTTCCAGCGCGCGAAGCAGGGGAGTGGTGCCGGCTTTGAGGAGGTCAATGGGGCGGGAGCCGGCGAGGTCCCGGGATGGGGTGACCATCCAGACCGTGAAGTAGTTGTGCGGGATCTTGAGCTCCAGCGCGCGCTGAAAGAGTTCAACTACCGGCGGGCGGAGCTGCCCGCCGGGGAGGAACTGGAATCCGGGGCAGAAGGTGCCGTCGTCGATGAAGACGCGGACGAGTTGCTGCATTACCGGTTCCGGGTCCTCCATGAGCTCGGAGAGGCGGCGGTGGACCTGGTCCAGGGCCGGCAGCGTGAATTCTTTTCTGATCCCCTCCCATGTTTGACCGCTGATGGGTTGACGGTTCGCTGGCACTGGTGCCTAGTCGCTGTCACTGATGTGCTCGAGGAACCACACCGGAGAGGGCCGTTCACGGCGCAATGTAGATTCACGGCGCAGCGTAAAGGTCCGCAGCGCAGACGTCGAGCCGAGGCGGGCCTGCACGCGCCAGTGTTCGGTTCTGACCCGGCCGCCGCTGCCTGCGGCCGGAGCGCGCCGGGTGTCCCAGTCCGTGCCACTTCCGGACCAGCGCTGGGATTCCGTGCCGGGATCGACTACCCAGATACGCCCGTCGTGCCGGATGGCGAGGGGCTTGCCTTGCTGGTCGGTCCGGACCTGTAGGCCGTGGGTCTGGGCGGGGGCTTCGGGTGCAGGGGTCATGGCGGAAGTTCTTTCATGGAGCAGTTCAGTGCGGTGGTGCGGGCGTGTGGTGGGTTAGGCGGCTTTGACGAGGGGGAGTTCGTCCCAGTGGGTGGTGTAGCGGGGGGAGAGCATGTCCCGTTTCATGGTCCAGTCCGGTCCGCCCCGGATTCCGGCGTGGCCCAGGCCGATGGAGCCGCGGCCGTACCGGCGGGCCACGTCCTCCAGGAGGGTGCCGACGTGGCGTTCCTCGTGCGGGTTTTCGAACAGGGCCAGGGGTGCCTGGTTGCCGGTGGGACGGAGGTCGGTGACCATGATGCCGGCCCTGGCGTACCGAATGCCCCCGCGGATGTGGGGGAGAAGTGCGTGGGCAGCCCTGGTGAGCAGGACCGGGTCCGCGGTGGGCATCGGCAGCGGCACGCAGACCGAAGGGTAGGAGGTGTCTTTGGGGTTGAAGTGTGACGTGCCGGCGAACGCGGTCAGGACCTTGGCCTGCAGTGCGTGTTTGGCCAGCCGCGCCGAGGCCTGCTGGCCGTAGACGCTCATGACCTGCCGCATGCCGCCGACGGTGGTGATGGGGGTGGCGAAGGAGCGGGAGAAGATGAGCTGGTCGCGGCCGATCCGTTCCTCCTCCATCGGGATGCACGGGGTCCCCTGCAGTTCCAGGACGGTGCGCATCATGACCACGGAGAAGCGGTCCCGGATCATCACCGGATCGGCCCGGGACAGGTCAAGGATGGACTGGATGCCGAGGGCGTTGAGCCGTTTCGTCAGCCGGGTGGCGACACCCCAGATCTCGATCACGGACAGTCGACGCATCAGGGATTCCCTGTCGGCGGCGGCCACGGAGTCCCAGTGGCAGACCCCGTCGAAGGCCGGGTTGTTCTTGGCCCATTTGTTGGCCAGCTTCGCCAGGGTCTTGGTCCCGGCGATCCCGACGCAAACAGGTACCCCGACGTTGCGCCGCACGGCTGTTTTCATGCTCCGGCCCAGGGCCAGGAGTTCCTCCGGGGTGCCGTTGACGCCGAGGAAGGCCTCGTCGATGCTGTACACCTCCAGCCAGGCGGAGTACCGGCCCAGCAGTTCCATCACCCGGGCGCTGATGTCACCGTAGAGCTCGTAGTTGCTGGAGAGCGCAACGAGCCCCCATTCCTTGGCGCGCGGGGCGAGTTTGAACCACGGCTCGCCCAGAGGGATGCCGAGGGCCTTGGCTTCCGCGGACCGGGTGACGGCGCAGCCGTCGTTGTTGGACAGGACGACGACGGGCCGGCCCTCCAGGGACGGGTCGAACGCCCGCTCGGCCGAGGCGTAAAAGCAGTTCACATCCACGTGTGCGATCTGCGGCATCCGCCGCATCGTGGCCGGCTTAGACATGGCTGGCCTCACACATGGTGCAGGCACCGGGTCGCGACGCCCCAGATGACCAGATCCGAGACCGACGGGACCCGGATGTCCGGGTACGCTGGATTCTCCGCCTGCAGCACCACCCCGCTTCCCGTGACCCGCAGCCGCTTGATGGTCAGCTCCCCGTCCAGGACGGCGATGACAACGGACCCGTCTTTGGGTTCCAGGGCGCGGTTCACGATCAGTTCATCGCCGTCGCTGATGCCGGCGCCCTCCATCGAATCCCCGGACACCCGCACGACGTAGGTGCTGGTGATGTCCTTGATCAGGTGCTCATTGAGGTCAATCCGGCCATCAAAGTAGTCCTGCGCCGGGGACGGGTACCCCGCCGCGACGGGAACCGGAGAGATCAGCACGGATAACAACGACATGCCCGCATCTATCACGCGGGGACCGACAACAACGCCCACAACACACCTTTATTCGAATATATGTTCGATTCATTCAGTGTAGCCGGACGGACCGACAAAAGAACCGCTTTGCGGAGTTGCGGGGGATCCGGACTCCAGATCCCCTTCCCCTTCGGTAGCATCGCCAGCATGACCACGTGCTCTGTGCTGCGCTGTCCCGAGACTCCAACAGTCGTCTACAAGCTGATGCCCGGTTCCCGCCTGGAAGTGCCTGTCTGTGCCGGGCACAAGGCGGTTTTGGAGGGCGGTGCTCGTTGGATGGTCAATGGCGGCACCGGCTCGCCGTCTGACGAGGGTCCCGAAGGATCCGCGGGAATCAGCATCCTCATGGGAGGAGATTTGCCGGGTCACAACCGGCTGATCGGCTTCGGCGTTAGCCGGACTATAGGCGACGAGCCTGGGTTCACCGTGGAATTGGACGTTGATGCCGCGGACGGTCCGCAACGGGTCTCGTTCTGGACGACGGAGGATGTCGGTAGGCGACTTGGTGCTTTCCTTGCTGACCCAACGAAACCACCTGCGCCGCCAGGAGCATAACAGGGCAGTCTACGTCCCGTGCTTATCCTGGCCGTGGAGTTGGGTTAAGAACGCGGTAGGGCGCGCGGCCGCCGAGCAGATCACCCCCTACCCGCCTGGGATCCCCGTCGTCGTCCCTGGCGAAGGGATCAACACCGCCATCATCGACTACCTCGAATCCGGCCTGAAGGCCGGCATGGTGCTCCCCGACCCGGCCGACCCGTCCCTGCAAACCATCCGGGCCGTCAGGCGGTAAGCACAGGCGCCGCCAACTCTTCGTCGTGCCAGTTACGCCAGGTCGGGGGAACTGGCCACGATGTAATCCAACGCGGCGGGACCGGACATGGCAAGAGTGTTGTCCTCAGGCTTGATGCGGCGGCCTTCGAGGGCCGCCCAGAGGGCTTCGGCAGGCTCTGGCTGGCTCTGGTTTATCAGGCACCAGCTGGTGTACAGTCCGTACAGCTCTTCCTGGTCCAACCCGCCGTCTGTTTCCCGGTCATCGGTCAAGGCCTCTGCGAGGAACCGGTCAAAATGCGCGCTCATATCTGTTCCTTTGTACCTTTTGCATCTCCAGGATGCTCCGCCGCCGAAGCTTTGGCAGCGCGCCACGGCGCGCTGCCAAAGACGAATTTATGCCAGGGAGACAACCCTGTCCAGTTCAGCTCCGCCGATGCCACAGCGGCTAGCCCCCAGGCCATACGGGCGAGCGTTCAGAACATGTTGCGGTAGGGGGCCAGCTTGGGCGCTGACCGACGTTGATCGGATGTATCTGTCCAGGGTTGCAGCGCACCGGTTCTAAGAGCGTCTTGGTTTTGAGCCCTGCCAATGTGGAAAGAATGTGACGTCTCCCGCCATCTGGCGGCTAAATCACGGCTTTTCTTGCCAAGGGGAGGGGTGACCTGCGACGACGCGTGTGCGCACGGTCGGTCGTGCGGGCAGAAAGTACACCAGCGGGCGCTTTGTGACTCGCTGACGGGCCCCCGAACCGGCGGGCTGGAGGTCGGCCGGTTGGAGGCTGGTATCCCCGTCGACGATCCCGGATTCGAGGAACCTGGCATCCACGCTCCCGGCGAGGAGAAGTTGTTATCACTGGAGCCTCACGGGGGGATCGGGGCTTGCCTTGTCCAAGAGGTCTTGGAGCGGCCGGTCAGTTCTTGTCCCCCCGATGCGCGCGGTAGGAACACACGCGCAGCTTGCGTGACTGCATCGCTGCCGAAAAAGCCGTGTGAGCATAGGCTTTCTCCATGTCAATGATCGACCGAAGGAAAGTCCTCACGGGAGCGACCGTGGGACTCGTTGCGGCGGGGTTGGCTGCATGTGAGGGACCTCCTCGGGCACCTGTAACCAATGCAACGGCGCCGTCAACACTTCCCCCGACGACTTCCCCGCCCGCCGCCGGGCCAAACTGGAAGGGGCTCGGGTCTCGAGTGGCGGGCCGGCTCGAGCTTCCGGGAGCCGGAGCCTACGAGGAAGTGAAGCGGGTCGAGAACCCACGCTTCGACGCTGCCCGACCATTGGCCGTTCTCTCGGCCGCCACGTCCGACGACGTGTCCGCGGCTGTCCGTTTCGCCGCTGAGGAGGCGGTGCCACTAGTGACCCGAGCCGGGGGACACAGCTACTCGGGATACTCCTCCGGGGACGCAGGAGCGGCTGGGCTGGCGCCGTCGCTAGTTGTTGATGTGCGGGGATTGTCGGAAATCACGGTCCATATGGATGGCACGGTGACAGTTGGGGCGGGGGCCTCACTCATCGCGGTCTACGCGGCCCTGGGCCTGAAGGGCAGGGCCCTCGCCGGCGGGTCGTGTCCGACCGTCGGCGTAGCTGGCCTGACGTTGGGCGGGGGAGTGGGGGTCCTGACCAGGGCTTACGGGCTGACATCGGATGCGCTTGTGTCTGTCGAGCTTGTCACCTCTAGGGGCGACAAGGTCACGGCAAGTGCCCGCGAGAACACGGACCTCTTCTGGGCCTGCCGCGGAGGCGGCGGCCAGGTCGGCATACTGACATCCCTGACCTTCAGGACCGTACCCGCTCCCACCATCAGCACTGTATTCCTCGAATGGTCCTTCTCTGACGCCATACCGGTCATCCTTGCCTGGCAGAACTGGGCTCCGACGGCTGATCGACGGCTGTGGTCCACCCTCAAACTGCTCAGCGGCGCCCGCCACAAGGCCCCGACCATCCAACTGACAGCTACATGGATTGGGCCGGCATCGGGTCTCGGTGCGCAGCTAGCCCGCCTCCACGAGATTTCGGGTGTACGGCCGCTGGTCCAGAGTGCCAGGCCGGATAGGTCCTACCTCGATGTCATGTTCGGTTATGCCGGATGCAGCGGCATTCCCGCCGCGCAGTGCACCACCAATAAGGGCGGTTCGTTGCAACGGGAAGCGTTCAGCGCCACTTCCCACGTTCCATACGACCTGCTCGATTCGACCGGTGCGTCCCGGCTCGTCGATCGATGCGTGGTGGGCCACAATCTGCCGGGCGCCACCGAAACGGGTGTGTCCCTGGACGCACTGGGAGGAGCGGTTCGCGACGTTGACGCTGGTGCCACCGGCTTCGGTCACAGGAACGCAATCGCTACAGTCCAGTACACCGCCACGTTCGGGGACGGCGTGAATCCGGCCCTTTTCGATGCCTATGTCAGGGGCTCGCGGGACGCTCTGGAACCCTATTGGGGGAGCAGCGCCTATTTCAACTACTTCGACTCGCGCATCGCTGACCCAGGATCGGCCTACTTCGGCGACCACGCGCCGCGACTCCAGAGCATCCGCTCTGCGGCAGACCCTCTGGGGATCTTCGCCTACCCTGCCTTTCGACGGGCCTGAGGTTCTCCTCAAACTGGGAACATCGTCGGCGGTCGATGCGTCAGAAGAACCGCCGGAGCCGCTGAGGCCGGCACCGCGCGGCCGAGGAAATGCCTGCGCCCGGGAGGACTGCTGACACCGGACAGAGCTTAGTCGGCGGCGGTCTCCGTGAAGCGGCCTGGTGGAGCCTGATCTTCTGGGTGTAACCCTGTCGGCCAGCGCGGCCAACCATGCAGCGGATAAGCCGCCGTGCGCGGCGCGGGCACCGTCACGCGGTACCGCGGGGGCCGTTAACCACGGACGACGGCGGGAGGTGGCTCCCGCCGTCGTCGTTGTGTGTGCTAGGAGGAAACTGCCTCAAGGTTGGCTGCCCCGTGGTTCAGGCTGAGCGTGAAGGTGTTCGGGCCGCTGGCGTGGACCGCGATGTTGCTCTTGGAGGTGTTGTGGCGCTCGGAGTGCTCGTGGATCAGGGCGTCCAGCTCGTGGTGCATGGTGGAGCGGTCCCAGAGCTTGTGGGTTACAGAGTTGGCAGTTTCAAACGTCATTGTTCAGTGCTTCCATTCATGAATCCGGAGGTCCGGCTGCCGCACCGATGCGGAGCCGCCGTGGGGCCAAACCAGGAACGCCTGAGACCTTGGGCAGCTCTATTGAGCTCACCGGTTTGGCCTCATTGCGTCCACCAGGATGGGTGCCCCAAGTTCACTGACGCGTAGCGTCGGAGCGAACATCAGGGCTGCGTCGGCGGGCAACCTCGTTCCCCGCCTTGCCTTTCCATAGTGCACAGCGCCTTGCGGGCGGCTCAAGCCAGATGGCGAAAATCGTGCGTGAGACTCATCACAGCCGTGCGGCGTGACGCGAACGGCGACGCCGACGCCCGGGTCCCGTGCCTAGGGGCGGGCCCGCTTGGGCCAAAGACGCGGGGTGAGCGTGTGCTTGCGGCTCAGGCCCCGGGCGGGAGCGGGTGTGACAGGCACCGGCCCGCCTGGCTCCGGTCCGGCTGCCGTGGCGGCCCGTCCGTAGCGGGCGGCCAAGGGCGCGGCGCTGAAGCCATGGGCCAGGACGCTGAGCAGTACGGTGGCAGCGATGACGGCCACAGCCTGATCGGACACTGGTCCCAGGGCTTCCAGCGCCAGCAGCGCGAACACGAGGGAAGCCAGGCCCCGGGGGCCGAACCAGCCCACGAAGAGGACGGTGGCCCGGTCGAGGCCGGCACCAATCGAGGCCAGCGCCACCGGCAGCATGCGCACCACCGTGAGGCTGACCACGGCATACGCGATGGTCAGAGGGACTGAGTGCGCAAGCATGATCGGCACGGTGATGGCACCGAAGGCCAGCCACACGAGCAGTGACACCAGCCCGCTCATCTGCTCGACGAAGACGAGTTCAGCCGGCCCCCGTTGACCGGCGCACGTGCCGAACGCCAGCCCGGCGCAGAACGCGGCGACAAATCCGTTGCCGCCCACGGCGAGGGCGGCGCTGTAGGCGAGCAGGCTCAGGGCCAGGACGCCGATGCCGGCGAAGTCCTCGGCGGCGGTCCCGCGCCGGCGGGCAAGCTGCAGCAGCCATCCGCCGGCGGCGCCGGCCGCCGCGCCGACACCTGCGCCGATGAACAGCTCGACGGCGGCGCTGCCCGGACCTTCGGCACTCTCCAGGCCTGCCGCGGCAGCCGCGCCGGCGATCGCGAGCATGACCACCGGGGTGGCGATGCCGTCGTTGAGGCCGCTCTCGACCGTGATTAGCTGGCGGATCCGGGACGGCACCGCCGGGTTCGTCACCACGGGGAGCCCGAGTGCTGCGTCCGTAGGGGCCAGCGCCGCACCTACCAGGAGGGCCAGCCACAGCCCGAAGTGGGGGAAGAACCAGGCGGCCAGGGCCCACCCGAACACAATCGTCAGGGGCAGACCGACTCCCAGCAGCCGCACATAGCGGCCCACGTCCCGGCGCAACTGCTGGAGCGGCAGGCGGGCGGCGTCGGAGAAGAGCACCCAGACCAAGGTGACCTCGACAATCGGGGTGGTAACCGCCGGGGGAGCGGAGCCGTCGACCAGCCCGAACCAGGCCAGGGCCGCGCCGAGTGCGGTGAACACAATAGGAGCGGTCAGGTCCGCCTGCTCCAGCCGCACCGAAACCAGCGCCCACGCGAACAGGGCACCGGTGACAAGGACGACCACCGTCAGTTCCATGACGGAACTGTGCTCGCTTCCGTGGGCCCCGCTTCGAATGTGTCGGAACCGGCCATGCCCAATTTTAGGCGGGGTGGGCCGCCCCGGGCCCGTGTCCAAAGCCCCTACGGGCCAGGAACCGCCGCGGACGGAGTAGGTGTCAGGTGTCGTCACGGACCGCCCGCGGAGCCGAGACCGAGCCGCGGCGGATCAGCGCGGCCGTGAATATAGGTGCCGCCGCCGGTGCCTTGCGGCCTTCGATCTGCCGGATCAAGGCCGACGCGGACGCAACGCCCATGTCATAGACCGGCTGCGCGATGACCGTGAGCGGGGGAGTGGTCAGGCGCGTCCAGGCGAAGTCGTCATACATGAGGAAGGAAACATCATCCGGAATCGAGAGTCCAAGCTCGTGGATCGCTTCGACCACGCTGAGACCGATCAACCCGTCGGAGGCGATGATCGCCGTCGCCGGGTCCGGGCGCTGCACCAGCTCTCGGATGATCTTCTTGATCGACTCGTCGTCGCCGGCGTTGAGGCGGATCAGATCGTCCGGCAGGTCCAGTCCCGCCTCATCGAACGCCCGTTTCATGCCGTCGCGGCGGTCCGAAATCTGGGACGAGTCCAACTGCATGCCGTCGTGGTACGGCCCGGCTGTCTTGAGCGTGGAGACGAATGCGATCCTCCGGTGGCCGGACTTGAGTAAATAGCTGGTGGATTCATGGGAGATGTCCTCCATGTCCACCGCCACGGTATCGACGTCGAGCCCTGACGCCTTGCGGTCCAGAAGGACCAGTGGACGGCCGGATTCGTGAACGCGCCGTAAATGTTGCGTTTCCACGGAGGACGCCGGCGCCACGATCAGGCCGTCAACGCGCTTGTCGAGGAGCACCCTGACGGCGTCGATTTCAGCCTCGGTGTCCTCGTCAGTGTTGATAAGGATGACGTTGAAGCCACTGCGCTTGGCGGTGTCCGTAATGCCCCGTGTGGCCAGGCCGAAATGGGGGTTTTCGATGTCGCCGACCACCACCCCGATGGTGTGCGATTTCCCCGTGTTCATGCTCCGGGCGAGCTCGTTGGGCCGGTACTCCAGTTCTTCGGCGGCAGCCAGCACCCGCTCACGCACGTCGTCGCTCACGGCACCGTAGTTGCCCAGGGCGCGGGCGGCCTGGGCCTTGGAGACCTGGGCGGCTTTTGCGACGTCGGCGACAGTGACGTCGCGGCGCCGGGAAGCATCACTATTCATTACGGCCTTTCGTAGCGGACCCTTGACGCCTCATGTGGCTTCGATTACATTTCTAGCAATCGATGTGAGTCCGGTCTCAATCCTAGGGACTGAGACCGGACTCAGCAAGACACCCATCGACAAAGTCCCGCATCATGGGGCCCACTGCCCGCCTGCCCCGCCCCTCACTCCCACGATTGGAAACGCTGTGAACACAGGAAACAAAATGCGCCCAGCGGCGCTCATCGCCGCTGCTGTTGCCGCGGTGCTGGCACTGTCCGGCTGCGGTGGCAGCTCGTCCGCCTCATCCGCGCCGGCGGACAACCCCTACGGCCTCATTGAGGCCGGCACCATCCGCGTTGCCAGCCTGGGTGATTCGAAGCCCTATACCTTCGCCGACGCCCAGGGCAACTTCACTGGCTTCGACGTCGAACTCTTCAAAGACGTCGCCCACCGCGCCGGAGTCGACAAGGTCGTCTTCACCGGACAGGACTTCTCCGGCCTGCTGGCGGCCGTCTCTAACGGCCAGTTCGACGCCGGTGTTGCGGCGATCGGTATCACAGACAAGCGCAAGCAGACTGTCGACTTCTCCGACGGCTACCTGGCCGGCTACCTGACCGTCATCACCAAGCCGACGTCGGGCATCTCCAGCGCCGACGGGCTCGGCGGGAAGCGCCTCGGCGTCGTGCAGGGAACATTGCAGGAGGCCTACGCCGTCAAGAACTTCACCTCCGCGAACCTGGTGCGCTTCCCGGACAACAACACCGCAATCTCCGCGGTGAACAGCGGATCCGTCGATGCCCACTTCCTGGATTACGAGGCCGCGAAGGCCTATCGGGACCAGTACGGACTGGTCAGCGCCGCGGACATCCCGTCATTCGATGCTCCCGCCGGCTTCGCCGTGGCAAAGGGGAAGACCGCCTTCAAGGATGCCCTCAACAAGGGCCTGGCCGCAGCCATGGAGGACGGCACCTGGAAGAAGCTGTACCAGAAGTGGTTCCCGGGATCCCCGATGCCCGAGCAGTACCTGCCGAAGGCCGAGCAGACGGCAAGCCCGACGCCCAGCAAGTAAACGGCCCCGCAAGCACCGTAAGGCACACGTCCGGCACCTGGCCCGACTGCCACATGACCGGGCGGGCCGCACAGCGCGGCCCGCCCGGGATCCACAAGCTACCTACGTCTGAGAGCAACCATGGACTGGTTAAGCACCATCACCCGCACTTTCTTCGACCTCGGCGCAATGGCCGAGGTCCTGCCCCAGCTTCTGGGAGTCGGTCTCCTCAACACCCTCATCATCTCCATTGCAGCAACGATTATCGGCGTTGCTCTCGGCATGGTGGTCGCGGTGATGGGGATATCCCCTTCGCGATGGCTCCGCGTCCCGGCCCGGATCTACACAGACCTATTCCGAGGACTCCCGGCCATCCTCACCATCCTGCTGATTGGCCAGGGCTTCGCCCGCATTAGCCAGTCGATCTTCGGCCCCTCGCCCTACCCCTTGGGGATCATCGCCCTGAGCCTGATCGCCAGCGCCTACATCGGCGAAATCTTCCGCGCCGGTATCCAGAGCGTCGACAAAGGCCAGGGTGAGGCCTGCCGCGCACTGGGCATGAGTTACGCCAAGTCCATGGCCCTGGTGGTGGTCCCGCAGGGTGTCCGCCGGGTCCTGCCGGCGCTGGTGAACCAGTTCATCGCGATCGTCAAGGATTCCTCGCTGGTCTACTTCCTGGGCCTGCTGGTCAGCGAACGGGAACTCTTCCGCGTGGGCCAGGACGCCGCAGTCCTCTCCGGCAACCTCTCGCCCCTGGTCATGGCCGGCATCTTCTACCTGGCGATCACGGTTCCCCTGACCCACCTGGTCAACTATTTCGACAACCGCTTCCGCACCGGACGGCGGCGCCCCGCGGCGCCCAGCAGCGGGCTGAAGGAACTCAAAGAACTCGACGCGGCCTCACCGCTGACCACCGGGAGCAACACATGAGCCTCGCAAGCAACACCGCAAGCGCCAGCGCCAGCAACACCAACAACACAGTCCCGGACATCGAGACCTTCCACGGCTCCAGCCTGGAACTGAAAAACCTGACCATGGCCTACGGCGACATCGAGGTGCTGCGCAACGTCAGCCTGACCGTCGCCCCAGGCACCACCACCTGCATCATCGGGCCCTCCGGCTCCGGCAAGTCAACCCTCCTTCGCGGCGTCAACCGTCTGCATGAGCCCAAGAGCGGGGACGTGCTCCTCGCCGGCGAAAGCGCACTGCAGGTCAAACCGGACCTCCTGCGCGCCCGCATCGGCATGGTGTTCCAGCACTTCAACCTCTTCCCGGACCACACCGCCCTCGAGAACGTGGCCCTGGCCCTCTGGAGCGTCAAGGGGATGCCCAAGGCCGAGGCCAGGGAACGCGCCCAGCGCCGCCTCGCCGAGGTCGGCCTCGCCGAACGCGCCGACCACCGGCCCCGGGACCTCTCCGGCGGACAGCAGCAGCGCGTGGCGATCGCCCGTGCCCTGGCCATGGAACCGGAGGTCATGCTCTTCGACGAGGCCACCAGCGCACTGGACCCGGAACTGGTCAAGGGCGTGCTGAACCTCATGGCAGGCCTGGGCCGGCGCGGCATGACCATGCTGGTGGTCACCCACGAGATGGGATTCGCCCGCAAAGTCGCCGACCAAGTTGTCTTCATGGACGAAGGCGAAGTTGTCGAGTCCGGCACGCCCTCCGACCTCTTCGACAACCCCCAAAGCGAACGCCTCCAGCGCTTCCTCTCGGAAGTGCTCTGATGGAGACCCCGAAGGGAAACACCGTAGCTGCACCGATCCGCACCGCCGTCGTCGGGTTCGGAATCTCGGGCAAGGTCTTCCACACGCCGCTGATTGCGGCGGATCCCGACTACTCGCTGGACGTTATTGTCACGGCGGATCCGGACCGCGTCGCGGCGGCGGCGAAGCTCTACCCGACGGCCCGGATCGTCCCGACCCCGGAGGCCCTGTTTGCCCACGCCGGTGACCTGGACCTCGTGGTCCTCGGTACGCCGCCGGTGACGCATTTCGACTTGGCGGCCACAGCCATCGCCCACGGCCTCCATGTGGTGGTAGACAAACCGTTTGTGACGTCATCGGCCCACGGCAGGGAGCTCATGTCCCGGGCGTCCGACGCCGGCGTGCAGCTCACGGTATTTCAGAACCGCCGGTGGGATGCCGACTTCCTGACGCTCCAGGAACTCATTGGCGCTGGCGCGCTGGGTGAGGTCCGCACCTTCGAATCCCGCTTTGAGTGGTGGCGGCCGGAGGGCTTCGGGAACTGGCGGGACACCGCGGCGGCCGCCGCGGGCGGCGGCATCCTCAACGACCTCGGTGCCCATCTGATCGACCAGGCCATCCAGCTCTTTGGCCCGGTGGCGGCAAGCTACGGGGAGACCGCCAACCACGGCCCGGATCCGGACGGAGCCGACACCGAGGCTTTCGTGTCCCTGCTCCACGAATCCGGGGTCCGGTCACGGCTGTGGATGAACGGGATGGCAGCGCAGGTTGGTCCGCGCTTCCACGTCCTGGGCTCCGACGCCGGCTACACGAAGTGGGGGCTGGACGGCCAGGAACAGGCGCTCGCGGCGGGCATGCTGCCCACGGACCCGGGCTACGGCGTCGAGCCCCAAACCCATTGGGGGACCTTGGGTGTCAGCGGAGACCGGCAGCCCATCGCACCTGTTCCCGGTGCCTATCCGTTGTTCTATGCCGAGCTCGCGACTGCCCTCCGTGGCGAGGGCCCGCTACCGGTAACTGCCTCACAGTCCATGGACGTCCTGAAGATCATCGAAGAAATCCACGCCCTCGCCTGAATTTCGGCTCCGCGCGTGCACCATCCATTCCTGAGAAAGCGAGTTCATATGTCCTCCACCGCCTCAACCAAACGCGTCGCCATCATCGGCGGCGGCATCCTCGGAGTTTCCACCGCCGTCCACCTGCTCCGCGACGGCGCCTCTGTGGTCCTCCTGACCGAGCGCGGCCTGGCCAGCGAGGCCAGCGGCCGATCACTGTCGTGGCTGAATTCCGCCGGGGAACGCTCCACCCCGTACCACCAGCTCCGGGTTGCCGGCGTAGACCGCTACCGCACCCTCTTTGCCGCCGACCCGGACCGGGACTGGCTGCAGTTCGGCGGCGGCCTCATGTGGAACGCCGCCGGAGAAGCCTCCGCCACCGAAGCCCGCCATGCCTACGAGAAATCCATCGGTTACGACTCCAAGCTCCTGGCGCCGGAACTGATTGCCTCCGCCACCCCCGGCATCGATCCGGACGCCGTGCCGGAGAACGCCATCTTCAACCCCGGTGAGGGCTGGGTCAGCCTGCCCGATCTCGTGGATTTCCTCATGGAGGAATTCGACGCCCTGGGCGGCGAACTGGTCCTCAACGCCGGCAAGGTGTCCGTTACGGTCGACGGCGGCCGGGCCACCGGCGTCGAGACGGCCGCCGGCGAAACCTATGGGGCGGACGCTGTACTGGTGGCGTGCGGCGCGGCAACGCCCGCCGTCGTCGCGCCCCTCGGCGTCGAGATCCCCAACGGTTCCCCGGTCTCCATGCTGGTGCTGACCAAACCCGTGGACCACGGGCTGAAGGCCGTGCTGAACACCCCGCGGGCCGCCGTCCGGCCCAACCCCGGGAACAGACTTGCCCTGGATCACGACTGGTACGAGGAGAGCATCACCGAACACGCCGACGGCTCCTTCAGCATCCCCGATGATGTGGTCCAGGAGCTCGCCGATGAAGCATCCAAGCTCCTTGCCGGCAACCCCGACCTCAAACCGGCCTCCTGGAAGATCGGCTACAAGCCCATCCCGGGCGACGGCGAGCCGGTCCTCGGAGAACTCGGCCAGGTGCCCGGCTGCTTCGTTGCCTTCACACACTCGGGCGCCACGCTTGGACTCATCGCGGGCGAACTCCTCGCGGGCGAGATCATGACTGGCGCCAAGCACCCGATGCTGGCCACATTCCGGCCGGGGCGCTTCTCGTAGGCAGAGCCAAATTAGCCTTCGGGGCAGGCGGGACCGGTGATCACCGGCCCCGCCTGCCCCGACTTTTTGGCTCTGGCAGTGTCCTGTACCTACTCCGGCGCCGTCGGCGCAGCCTCCGGGGCCAGGTCCATGGTTGTCAGGCGCAGCCAGAGCCAGAGCCGCTGCTGCGGGTCGTCGAGGTCGAGGTCAAAATCCTTGGCCAGGCGTCCCACCCGGTAGCGGACGGTGTTGTTGTGCACGTGGAGTCGTGCGGCCATCGCGGAGATATTTCCGTTCGACGTCAGGTAGGCCCGCAGGGTCTCCAGATAGTCGGTCTGCTGCTCGGCGTCGTGGGCCTGGATCCTGGCGATGTCGTCGAGATCCGCTAGCCCGTTGTCGTCGATGAAGGACCCGACTTTCAAGAGGTTCAGCGGGATTCGGTGGTCCTCGAAAAGCCCGGCGGCAGAGCCCCCAGTCTCTGCCGGCACCGCCGTGTGCCGGTGGAGCAGATATTGCTGCGTTTGCAAAGCTTCAGCCCTGGATCGAGGGAGGTCCTCCAGCCGGGGTGCGATGCCGCCGACGGCGGCAATGATCGGATAGGAGCTGATTGTGTGCGCGTACGCCCCGATCTCACTGGCTACGCGCCGGTGCGCGGCCCTGGGGCTGCGTCCCCCGCAGGGCAGAAGGGCGTAGACCACCGAGCCAATGAGGGCGGTGTGGCTCGTCTTGAACTGGATGTTGCAAACCGTTGTGACAAGGTGCAGCAGCCGGTGAATTTCACGCACCGACTCCAGGCTCCCGGATTCCGGGCGGTTGATCGAAAAAGCCGCGACCGCGAGCCCCGCGGTGGCATCGAGCCCGAGCTGGGCGGCGGCAAAAGACGCGTGGACGGTGTCGTCCATCAGCGTTCGAATCAAGTCCCCGTTCCGCCGTTCGCCAAAATCGGACGCCGAACGGGCATGGAGCATGTGCAGCCCTGCCAGCGGCGCCATCCTGGTGAGCGCCTCCAGGGCAGCTTCCCGTTTGCTCTCGCCGGGATCGATAATCCAGATCGAGCCAAGCAGCTCACCGCCGGCCCTCACGGCAAGGGCTAGGCGGGCCATCTCATCATCCGCTGCCGGGATCAGCACCGCACTCCCGGACGCATAGACGATCTTGAAATCCGCGTCGAAGGCAGGAGGCGTAATCTCCTGCAGGGAGAGCGTGGTGACGCGGCGCAACTCGTCGATGGGCTGGCCCGGCAGGGTCGAATAGCCAAGCACGCGTCCGAGCGGGTCCACGATGCTTGCTGCGCCGCTGGTGATGGACGCGGCGGCGTTGGCGAAGGCGTAGAGATCCCCCAGCCGGACCCCGGAGACGGAATCCACGGCCGCACCCATGACCGACGCCCGGGCCAGTGCCACCAGCCGCGTCCAATCCGCGTTGTCCGGTGCGACCAGGACGGCGAGGCTGTGGCGGACCGCGGCGGACCGGAGATCGTCCAGGGACGCCCCGTGCGCCTTGACGATCACTGCGGCCGCGTTGCTGTTGGACGCCCGGTGCAGCAGCTGGTCAAAGTCCGGCGAGTCACACCTGAGTCCGACGGCCAGGATGATCCGGTCCTCGATGCTGGTCCATTCGTCCATCGGGTCATACATGAGCACGTCCGAGACGGCATGCGCGAGGTTGTCCGGCGCGGGATTGGCATGCACCAGATCGGCCTGCATCAGCTGGATGCAGTCCGACAACCGCACCGCTGCAGCGTTCTGGCCGAGCTCAATACCGGCCTGTTCCCCTGCATCCATGTGTGGACGATATCACAGGTCAAAATCGATTCTTTTGGAGGAATCAACATGTAGGCGGGGTGAGATCTTCGTCACCATTGAGGGACGCAGTTGACCGAAGATTCCACGCAGGACATCCACGCAAGACACAGAAGGACGCGAAATGAGAATCAAAGACATCAAGTCACTGGCTGCAGTTCAAGGGCCGGCCCGGACGGTGGCGGAGCGGCTGCAGCGGCGGTGCTACAGCGTTGAGGACATGCGGAAATTGGCCGCCAAGCGCCTTCCCGGCAGCGTGTTCGACTACATCGAGGGCGGCGGGGAGGACGAGGTCTCCCTGCGGCGCAACCGGGTGTCCTTTGATGACTGGGCCTTCCTCCCGAAGTGGGGATCGGTGGAGCACCTGGACCTCAGCTCCACTCTCCTGGGCGGCGCGGTCGCTATGCCGCTGACACTGTCCCCAACCGGCGGCACCAGGTTGTTCCACCCTGACGGCGAAACGGCGGTGGCCCGCGCGGCCTTTGGGGCTGGCGTTCCCTACGGGCTGGCACACCTGAGCACCACCACCATGGAGCATGTCAGCGCCGCCGCCCCGGGGCTGCGGCGGTGGTTCAACCTCGAGCCGACGGCCGACAAAGGCCTCCTGCAGGCTGTCCTGGACCGGGTCTCGAACGCCGGGTACGAGGCGCTTGTGGTCAATGTCGACTGCCGCGCCATCGGCCACCGGGAACGCGACTACCGCAACGGGTTCACCGCGCCGCCGTCCATCAAGCCCAAAACCGTCATCGAAGGGGCGCTGCACCCCCGCTGGGCCCTAGGCTTCCTTGCCAACGACGCGATCGCCTTCCCGAACCTGGACGCGGAAATCCCCGAAGGCCCGCTCTCCAGCACCCCCGACATGTGGCGGACGCTCCTGGCGGGATCCTACGAACCGACGGACTGGGACGACATCCGGGACCTGAGGGAGCGGTGGAATGGTTCCATCATTCTTAAAGGCCTGGTCAACCCCAGGGACGCCGTCCTGGCAGCCGAGATCGGCATCGACGCCATCCAGATCAGCAACCACGGCGGCAGGCAACTGGACCACATGGCCTCGGCCCTGGACGTACTGCCCGAAATCGTCGAGGCGACGGCCGGACGGGTTGAAATCATCGTCGACGGCGGCATCCGCCGCGGCTCCGACGTCGTCAAGGCCCTTGCCCTCGGCGCCGACGCCTGCTCGATCGGCCGCCCCTACCTGTACGGGCTTGCTGCCGCTGGCCAGGCAGGCGTTGCCCATGTCCTGAAGCTGCTGGCGGCGGAAATGACGCGCACCATGATGCTGCTCGGAGTGTCCACCATCCAGGAGCTGCGCGACGAGGGCCGGGACCTGATCCGCCACCGCAGCGAGGCTTTCGCCCGCACTCTTCCCACCGATATTCCCTCTGCCCAACATCCCCCGGCCCAGCTGGCCTACTCCGATCTGAGGACCCCCTGATGACAACCCGCACAGCACCCGCTCCCGCGAAGCGCATTCACCGCGGCATCCCCGCCGTCATGGCCATTGCGGCGCTCCTGCTCGCAGCCACCGCGTGCGCGCCAAGCACCGCCGCCTCACAGTCGACACCGTCGACGCCGTCGGGCGACTCCGGCGGGAACGGCACCGGGGTCCCTGCCCTCGCGGTCAACGATGCCGCGGCCGCGTTGCTCCCGGAACCGATCAAATCCACGAAGGTCCTGCGCGTTGCCATTCCCACCAACGAGCCGCCGACACAGTTCTACCGTGAGGGAACCCAGGACATGACCGGGACCAACCCGGACATCGCCCGCCTCCTCGGCCAGGCCCTGGGCGTGAAGGTGGAGATCCAGGTGGCCAATTTCGACTCCATCATCCCGGGGATGGCCGCGGGCCGGTACGACATGACCGTCTCCTCCATGACTCCCACGGAAAAGCGGATGGAGGTCCTGGACTTCGTCGACTACATGCAAATGGGCAACTCCATTGCCGTGGCCCAGGGGAACCCGCACGGGATCACCGATCAACACGCCCTGTGCGGGAAGAAGGTCGGCCTCCTGACCGGGTCCTACCAGCTCACGGTCAACGTCCCCGACTACGACAAAGCCTGCGCCGCGGGCGGTAAGGAAACGATTCAGAGAAGCGAGTTCCAGGACACGCGGCAGGCCATCTCGGCCCTGTCCAGCGGGCGGCTGGACGCCGTGCTGGCGGATTCACCGATTCTGAACTTCGCTGCGACGCAGAATCCCCAGATCGAGATCGCCTCAAAATATGACTTCACGCCGGTCGGTGTGGGCATTCCCAAGGACTCAGGCCTGGTGAAATCCGTCTCCACCGCACTCTCCGAAGTCATCAAGAGTGACTCCTACCTCAAGGTCCTCGGGAAGTACGGCCTTGAATCCAGCGCCATCACCGACGCCCGCGTCAATTTCGCCCAATAGGAGGTGACGATCATGCAGCAACAACACGCCCTCCCGGACACCCGCCAGGACACGCCGGCGGCGCCGGGCGACTCCATCCCGGTGGTGCCGCTCAGGCACCCGCTCCGGCTGGCGTCCGCCGTCGTCCTCATCCTGGTCGCGCTCAGCGCCGCGTGGGACGTGGCGGTGAACCGGCGGTACCACTGGGACGTCGTCGTCTCCTATCTCTTCGCCCCGCAGGTCATCGCCGGGGCCGGGCTGACCGTCCTCCTGACCGTGGTGTCCATGAGTGTCGGCATCGCGTTGGGCACGGTGCTGGCGGTCATGCGGCTCTCGGCCAACCCGATCGTGAGCACCATCAGCCGGGGCTACATCTGGTTCTTCCGGGGCACGCCCCTGCTGGTGCAGCTGATCTTTTGGTACAACATTGCCGCCCTGTATCCGGTGATCGCCTTCGGCCTTCCGCTCGGCGGCCCGTCCCTGGTCCTGGGATCGGCCAATGTGCTCATCACCCCGCTGGGCGCCGCGCTGCTGGGGCTTTCCCTGAACGAGGCAGCGTACATGGCCGAGATTATCCGCGGCGGCATCGGCTCGGTGGACAAGGGCCAGTACGACGCCGCCCGGGGCCTGGGGATGAATGGCAGCCAGCTCATGCGCCGGGTCATCCTTCCCCAGGCGATGCGAGTGGTCCTCCCGCCGACCGGCAACCAGGTCATTTCCATGCTCAAGGGCACGGCACTGGTCAGCGTCCTGGCGATCTCGGACCTGCTGTACTCGGCCCAGATCATCTACTCCAACAACTACCAAACCATCCCGCTGCTTATCGTCGCCAGCCTCTGGTACCTGCTGATGACAACCATCCTCAGCTTCTTCCAAACCAAACTCGAACGGCGCTATGGCCGCGGCTTCGACGCAGCGCCGCGACGGAACTTCCGTTCAAAGACCCGATCAACGACCCGTTCAAAGACAAGGACAATACGATGAACACCGCCATGGTGGAAGCCCAGGGCGTCCGCAAGAGCTTCGGCTCCACGGAAATCCTCAGGGGCATTGATCTCAGGGTCGAACGCGGCTCGGTGACCTGCCTGATCGGCCCTTCCGGTTCCGGAAAGACGACCTTCCTGCGGTGCATCAACCACCTGGAAAAGGTCGACGCCGGACGCCTGTACGTGGACGAACAGCTGGTCGGCTACGCCGAGCGCAACGGACGGCTCTACGAAATGAAAGAGCGGCAGACGGCACGCTCGCGACGGACCGCAGGAATGGTGTTCCAGCGCTTCAACCTGTTCCCGCACATGACCGTGCTGGAGAACATCGTGGAAGCGCCCGTTCATGTCCTGGGCCGGCCCCGGAGCGAAGTCACCGCCGAAGCTCAGACCCTGCTGGAACGCGTCGGACTCGGCAACAGGGGACACTCCTACCCCCAGGAGCTCTCCGGCGGGCAGCAACAGCGGATCGCGATTGCGCGCGCGCTGGCCATGAAACCGCGGCTCATGCTCTTCGACGAACCAACATCGGCCCTCGATCCGGAGCTCGTGGGCGAGGTGCTCGACGTCATGAAGTCCCTGGCCGAGGCGGGGATGACCATGGTGGTGGTGACGCACGAACTCGGCTTTGCCCGCCAGGTCAGCGATCAGGTTGTCTTCATGGACCAGGGAGTCGTGGTCGAAAGCGGGGCCCCGGCCGAGGTCCTGGGCAACCCGCAACACGAACGCACACAGGCCTTTCTCTCAAAGGTCCTCTAGAACAATAGCCACCGAACATCAACCACCCCGGCCGGCCAGCAGGCCGGCCGCCTGAAAGGACACAGCTCATGCCGCGACAGCAGATCAGCACCGACCTCGCACCCAGCCCGGCCGGGCCCTATTCCCAGGCCATCGCCGCCAACGGGTTCCTCTACACCGCCGGCCAGACGCCGCACCACCCGGACACCGGCGAAACCGCCGGCACCACCATTGAAGAACAGACCGGGCAGACCATGAAGAACCTGGCCGCCGTCCTTGGCGGGCACGGCCTGGACTTTTCCCACGTGGTCAAGGCAACCGTGCATCTGCACCACCCGGGACGGGACTTTGACGGGTTCAACGCAGTGTACGCAGAGTTCATGGAGGCGCCCTACCCTGCGCGAACCACGGTGGGATCGTTCCTGGGGGACTTCCTGGTCGAGATCGACGTGGTCGCGGCCATGCCCTAACGGCTTCCGGGACTCGCTGAGGAGTGATCGCTCGGCCACGGCCGGGAGTTTCCGTAGAACGGTGGATTCGCGGTTCAACGGACACTCGCATTCAGCGGGCTGCCACCGGGGTCAGTGGGTGGGACTGGGGGAGGGGCTGGGCGAGATTGGACTGGAAGAGGTTGGACTGGAAGAGGACGGACTGGTCCCGGGCGTGCCCGGCGAAGCTGTGCTCCCGGGTGTGGCGGATGGGGAGCCGGGCGCGGCGGGCATGTAGGACTGATATTCGGGCAGCGTGGAGTCGAGGACCGGGAGTTGCACATCGGCCGAAGTGCCGGTGGCGTCTTCGCTGACGCGGACCGTGACCATGGAGCCCGGGGGGCCCGCCGTGGGGTCCAGCATCATGGCCGGCGGTTGGGCCAGCGAGGTGTACGCGTTGGCCTTGACCGGAATCGATACCTTCGGCCCTGAACCGCCTGCTATGGTGACGGTCGCGTCCGTTGAGGATGTGTTGAATACGGTTCCGATGATCCGTCCGGGCTGGTCCGCTCCGTGGGAGAGGATGAGCATGTCCGCCAGCTTCACCGCGCCGACCACCGTGCTGATCCCGTTGGTCGCCGGTGTGATCTTCGCGGTTTCTGCTGGGTTGTCGTAGGAGCATCCGGTCCCGGTCAGGAGAACCGCCCCCAACGTGAGAGCGGCGGCCGCGTACCTTATCCCTGCCAGCAAGGTCGTAGTTGCCACAGCCGGCTCCTCTCGGCAGAACGTTGACTGGATACCCCCGATTATGGGCCGGGCGGGCGCCGAAATCGAGAGACTGTGTGTATGAAGGTGGGAGCAGGAAACCCTTGACGCGCGGGCGGCCGCAGGAGCATATTTAACCCATCAGTTAATTAGCGGGAATGTTAAATATGAAGGGCGCGCACACCAGATGCCAACCGATCGGCTCAGCCTCATCTTCTCGGCGCTCGCCGACCCTACCCGCAGGGCCATCCTGGCCCGACTGGCGGAGGGTGAGGCCACCGTGAATGAGGTGGCCGAGCCCTTCGACATCAGCCTCCCCGCGGTCTCCCGCCACCTCAAGGTGCTGGAAGCCGCCGGGCTGATCACCCGGAGCCGGAATGCGCAGTGGCGCTCCTCGAAGCTCGAGGCCGCACCGCTGCGAGAGGTTGCCGAATATATGGAAGAGTACAGGCGCTTCTGGGATGCCAGCTTCAGTCGTCTCGACGCGCATTTGCGGAAGATCCAGCAAGTTCCCAAGAATCAGGAGCCAGGCAATGAACACGCAGCAGAACACCCATGAGTCCCACATCCTCACCATGACCAGGGAGTTCGAGGCTCCCCGCGAACTGGTCTTCGACGCATTTACCGATCCGGACCAGCTCGCCGCCTGGTTCGGCCCCGTAGGGGTGGACTCGCCCCGGGACCGGATCGTGGTGGAGCCCCGTGTCGGAGGCGCGTGGCGGCTGGTCATGGTCTGGGAGGAAGCCGGCGCCGCCAAGGAGGGACCAATCGACGCCGTGATCTCCGTCTACGACCCGCCGTCGCTCCTGGTGGCCACCCAGCGGGCGGAGCCCGACGCCGGCATCCCCGCCCGGATCGAAATGCGGCTGGAGTTCGAGGACCTGGGCGGCAGGACCCGGCTGCATCTCACCCAGGGCCCGTTCGGCAGCGCCGAATTTATGGACATGACGCGCGAGGGCTGGGGCACCTCGTTCACCAAGCTGGACAAGGTGCTGGCCTAGACCCAGCGCGCCAGCGAGCGCCGGGGCGACTCCCGTCAGACCGCGGATGACACCCACAGGAGGGTTTATTTACTGATTTGAGGATCAGAGTGCCCATATTTTCCGCAAATAGGAGATTATGGAGTCATGCCGAAAATTCGCGTATCAGAAGCAGCACGCTTTCTCGGGGTCAGCGACGACACCGTCCGGCGCTGGACCGAGAACGGGATTCTCACCCCGGTGAAGGACGACTCCGGGCGGCTGGCCGTGGACGGTCTGGAACTCGCCCACCTCGCCCGCGACCAGGCCCAGCTTCCCGAGGACCCCACCCGCGTGGGGTCCTCGGCCCGCAACCGGTTCGTCGGCCTGGTCACGGGCATCACCGCGGACAAAGTCATGGCCCAGGTTGAGTTGCAGTGCGGGCCCTTCCGGGTTGTGTCCCTGATGAGCAGCGAAGCCGTCCGGGAACTGGGCCTGGAGCTCGGATCTGTCGCCACCGCCGTGGTCAAGGCCACCACCGTCATTATCGAAACGCCCCACGGAAAGAGCATCATATGAGCATCCCCCGCAAGCGCGTTACTGCCCTGCTGGTTGCCGGCGCCCTGACCGCGGCCCTGGCCGGCTGCGCATCCGGCACCCCCGCAGTCACCGGAAACAGCTCCGCCGCGGCCAGCGCGTCCGCGACCCCGGCACTCACAGGCGCGGTGACCGTCTTCGCGGCGGCTTCGCTGAAATCGACCTTCACCAAGCTGGCCAGTGACTTCGAGGCCAAGAACCCCGGCACCAAAGTCACGCTGAATTTTGCAGGGTCCTCGGACCTGGTCACGCAGATCACTCAGGGCGCCCCGGCGGATGTCTTCGCCTCCGCCGACGCCAAGAACATGACCAAGCTGACCGACGCGAAACTGACCGACGGCGCCCCGGTCAACTTCGCCACGAACGTCCTGGAGATCGCGGTCCCGCCGTCCAACCCGGCGTCGATCAGTGCCTTCGCCGATCTCGCCAGGCCGGGTGTGAAGGTGGTGGTCTGCGCACCCCAGGTTCCCTGCGGTGCCGCGACCGAGAAGGTCGAAAAAGCCACCGGTACCACCCTGGCGCCGGTCAGCGAGGAATCCTCCGTCACCGATGTCTTGGGAAAGGTCACCTCCGGTGAGGCCGACGCCGGTCTGGTCTACGTCACGGACGTCAAGACCGCCGGCGACAAGGTCAAAGGCATTCCTTTCCCCGAGTCGGACCAGGCTGTGAACACCAACCCGATCGCCACCGTCGGCACGAGCAAGAACAAGGAACTGGCCGCCGCCTTTATCGCCACGGTCACCGGCAGCGAGGGCCAGAATGTCCTGAGCGACGCCGGCTTCGGCGCCCCGTAGAGGGCCGCATGAACCGACGCAGCGGCACCGGGTACACCGGCATCCCGCCATGGATTTACGCCATCGCGGCGGCAGGGGCAGTCTTCGTCCTGCTGCCGCTGGTGGCCATGGTGGCCAAGGTCAACTGGCCGCAGTTCATCCCGCTGATTACCTCCGAATCTTCACTGACGGCGCTCGGCCTGAGCCTGCGAACGTCGGCAGCGAGCACCGCCGCCTGCATCGTCCTCGGTGTGCCGCTGGCACTCGTCCTTGCCCGGAGCCCGTTCCCGGGTCAGCGGCTGCTGAGGGCCTTCGTCCTGTTGCCCCTGGTCCTGCCTCCCGTGGTGGGCGGCATCGCCCTGCTTTACACCTTCGGACGCCAGGGACTCCTGGGCAGAAGCCTCGAACTGGCCGGCATCCAGATCGCCTTCTCCACCACCGCCGTCGTCCTCGCCCAGACCTTCGTCGCCCTGCCGTTCCTGGTGGTCAGCCTCGAAGGCGCGCTGCGCACGGCGGGCAACAAATACGAAGCGATCGCCGCCACCCTCGGGGCCCGCCCGAGCACCGTGCTGCGCCGCGTGACCGTCCCGCTCGTGCTGCCCGGCCTGGCCTCCGGCGCCGTGCTGTCCTTCGCCCGCAGCCTGGGTGAATTCGGTGCCACGCTGACCTTCGCCGGCAGCCTGCAGGGCGTCACCCGCACCCTCCCGCTGGAGATCTATTTGCAACGCGAAACCGACGCCGACGCCGCCGTCGCGCTCTCCCTCCTGCTGGTCGCCGTGGCGGTGGCCGTCGTCGGGCTCTCCTACCGGCGCCCGCGGGTCGAAGCAGCACCGGAAGGGGCGTTCCGGTGACCTTTGAGCTGGACGCAACGCTCGCGGCGCGGGGCCTCGAGGTCTCCCTCAGCCTGGGGCCGGCCGAGACCATCGCCATCCTCGGCCCGAACGGTGCCGGGAAATCGACCCTGCTCTCGATCATCTCCGGACTGCTGCGCCCCGATGCGGGCAAGGCCGTGCTGGGCGGCAGGGTCCTGTTCGACCTCGCGGCGGACAAGGACATTTGGCGGGCGCCGCACACCAGGGGCACGGCGCTCCTGGCCCAGGAGGCCCTACTCTTCCCCCACCTCAGCGCCCTGGACAACGTCGCGTTCGGGCCCCGCAGCGCCGGCGCGTCCAGCAGCGCGGCCCGCAAAACGGCCATGCACTGGCTCACCGAGGTCGATGCCAGGGATCTCGCCTCGCGGCGTCCCGGACAGCTCTCCGGCGGTCAGGCCCAGCGCGTGGCCGTGGCCCGTGCCCTCGCCGCCGACCCCGAGCTGCTGCTGCTGGACGAACCCATGGCCGCCCTCGACATCCATGCGGCCCCGCTGCTCCGCCGGCTCCTCAAACGCGTCCTCGCCGGCCGCAGGGCCATCATCATCACCCACGACATCCTGGACGCCCTGATGCTGGCGGACCGGGTGATCGTCCTCGAGGACGGCCGGATCAGCGAGGCAGGACCCACCCGCGAGGTCCTCGAAAGGCCGCGCAGCCGGTTCGCCGCGGGCCTCGCCGGGCTGAACCTGGTGGCCGGCACGGTCAGTGACGCCGGCGTCACCACCGCCGAGGGGATGGTGGTCGCGGGCCACCACGACGGCTCCGTCGGTCCCGGGCAGGACGGCGTGGCGGTCTTTCCGCCCTCGGCCGTATCCGTGTTCCTCACCGAAGAGTACGGCAGCCCACGGAACTCATTCCCAGTGAAAATCACGGACCTCGAGCCGCACGGGGACCAGATCCGCGTCCATGCCGCTGGCCTCTCCGCCGACATCACCCCGGCCGCGTCCGCCGACCTCGGCCTGACTCCCGGCATGACCGTCTACTTCGTCATCAAGGCCGCCGCCATCGCCATCTACCCGGCGTAAGAGGGGTCTGGGCCGTTGCGGCCGCGGCCGGGGAGCAGGCGCAAGCGCGCGCCGGGAGCGGCGCGGTGGGTATCGCGGCGGCGGGAGGGCTTACCGACGTTTCAGTCCGCGGAGTAGTCTCGGTGCCGGGCGCTGCCGGCGCTGACCGATTCTGGGAGAAGCCGATTCTGGCAGAAGGGAAAGCTATGACTGGAAAGTATGTAGCGACGTCGACCATCACCATCGAGGCGCCCGCAGGACGGGTGTGGTCCGTGCTCACCGAACCTGCCGCCATCAAGGAGTTCATGTTCGGCACCGATGTCGTGACCGATTGGACCGTCGGCGGACCCATCGCCTGGCGCGGCGTTTGGGACGGCAGGGCGTACGAGGACACGGGCACTGTCCTGGAGTTCGAACCCGGCCGGAGGCTGGTCGTCACGCACTTCAGCCCGCTGAGCGGCCAGGAGGATGTGCCTGAGAACTACCACACGCTCACGTGGACGCTCGAGGAGCAGCCAGGCGCCACAGAATTCACGCTCTCGCAGGACAACAATGCAAGTGCCGAGGAGGCCGAGCACTCGAAGGGCATGTGGGACAGCCTGGTGAAGAGTGTGAAAGCAATCGCCGAACGGCAATAGTCAGAGCGGGAACAATCAGGGAAGGAATAGCCAAGGCTGGAATGGCCCGGGCGGGAGTATCAGTTCGGGCGCCGGTGACTGCTGCTGCTCGTCCGGGCTGCGGCGGAGCCTGTCGGTCACAGCAGCGGGTGTCGGCTGCTCCGACGTGTGTCGGTCACAGCAGCGGGTGTTGGTTAGGGCAGCCGCGACGGGCGCAGCAGGTTGGGGATGCCTGCCTGTCCCGGGTCGAGCGGCACGGGGCTCACCAGTACGGCCGGCCCGCGGCTCAGCATGCCGCTCGAAAGCGGCTGGCAGCGCACGCCTCCCCGCCCGCGCATGGCGGCGTGCGCGCCCGGGACCAGCATCCGGTCCATCCAGGCGCAGGGATGGGCAGGCCGTCCGGCCCGGAGCCGGACCACGTCTCCCCTTGATTCGAGCGCGAACTCATGGCCGAGCAGGGGAGCGAGGTGCGCACCCCTAAGGACAACATTGCGCCGCGTCAGGAGGGGGTCGAAGGGCGCGGCCCCCAGCTCCTCGGCCATCGCTTCAAGGGCCTCGATCGAGAGCAGGGTGACGGCGGCGTCCATGTGGGCGGCCTTGCCGAAGAACCGGTCGCCGACGATTCCCTTGCCGGCCACCAGCTCCACCCGGTCCGCGTCTGTGGTGGGGACATGGGCTGCACCATCGCGTGCGCGGCCGAAGTAGGCGTGCGCCGGCGACACGAGGAGATGCAGGACCTCGACGTCGTACCTGTAGCTTGCCGTCATGCCCTAAAACTATCCTTCCTCGACGGCCCCGGGCACCTCGATGGTCGTGGCGGCGGCGGTGCGCGAGGGCGACGGCGGGGTGGCGGTGGGGCCGAGGGCGTGGCGCGGCGGCGTCCGGCGCTCTCCTCGAAGTCGCCGGAACCCTGCGGGTTCGCCGGAAACTTCCGGCGAGCCCGCGACTTTCCGGCGAACTCGGCGGTGGCGGCGTGGCGAACTCGGCCGTGGGTTCTGGCGCAGGGGAGGGGCGTGGCCGTGAGCGCGGTGCCGCGGCGGCGGCCATGCCGGCTTAGGGCACGAGCACGATCTTCCCTTTCGCCGCAGTGCTCCCCAGCAGCTCATGGGCGCGACGAATCTCGGAAAGCGGCAGACGCTCGGCCACCACCGGGTGAATCTCGCCCCTACGGAGCATCTCAAGCAGCGCGAGGAAGTCCGCCTGGAACCAGTCCTGGTGATGGATGCGCAATTTCTGGATCCGGTAGGACACCACCTTGCGGCGTGGTGACAGCCAGCCCCAGAGGGCGACGGTCCCGGTGGCCGCGTACCAGGCGATCACCCCCGGCCAGTTCTTGCGCCCCTGCGCGATGGTGGCGTAGCGACCGAACACGACGAGCCGTCCGCCGGGCCGGAGTGCGCGGAAGGAGCGCAGCGACAACGGGCCGCCGATTCCGTCGAGGGCGATATCCACGCCGTCGCCGGTGAGCCCGCGGACACGGGTCAGGAAGTCCTCATTCTGATAGTCGATCGCAACGGCGCCCAGCCGCTCCACCGCGGCGCGATCCCGTCCCGAGGCGGTCCCGTAGAGGCGGAGGCCGGCCAGCGCTCCGAGCTCGAGGACCGCGGTGCCCACTCGGCCGGCCGCGCCGTGAACCAGAACGCTCTCCCCGGGCTTGGCCTTCGCCGTGCGGTGAAGCAGCTGGTAGGCGGTCATGTAGGCGAACACGAGGCTTACGACCTCGGCCGGGTCGAGGTCCTCCGGCACCGCGACGGCGTACACCTCAGGTACGCAGACACGCTCTGCATTGGCGCCCCACACTGTCAGCGCACCGATGCGGTCTCCCACTCGCACCCGCAGGCAACCGGGCCCGAGCTCATCAACGATGCCGACGAGCTCGTAGCCGGGCGTGAAAGGCGGCTTCGGCCCGCCGAGATACGTGCCGGCGCGCAACTGTGTATCGGTGAACGAGACACCCGAAGCCAGAACCCTGACGCGGACTTCGCCCGGTCCTGGTCGTGGATCGTCAACCTCCACCACGTTCAGGACTTCGGGGCCGCCGAAGCGGTCGATATCCACACGCTTCATGGGCTCACTCTACGCTCGGCGCAAAGTCGGCACATCGGCTCCATGCCGCGCAGTATCTGGGCCTGTCTGGCACCTCGACCGTCTCAGGGTGGTGTGCGCGGCGGCTGCAGCGAGCGAAGTCGCCGGACACGGGCGGGTTCGCCGGAAACTTCCGGCGAGCCCGCGACTTTTCGGCGAACTCGGCGAGCCCGCGACTTTCCGGCGAACTCGGCGGGCGCAGTGTGGCGACTTTGCCGGCGCAGCGGACCTCAAGACACCCATTGACACCCCCGAACGGCCGGACTATTCTACAACCAAATGGTTGTAGATCAGCTCAAAGCCCGTCTTAGCGACGAAGAACTTGACCGCCTGTTTCAGGCGCTCGCCGATACAACCCGCCGGGACATCGTGCGGCGCGTGACTGTCGGCGAGTACTCGGTCTCGGGGCTCGCTGCCCTTTACACCATGAGTTTCGCGGCCGTCCAGAAGCATGTGGCGGTGCTGGAACGCGCTTCCCTTGTCTCCAAGGAGAGGCGGGGAAGGGAGCAGATTGTGCGGGCCAACCACGACGGACTGCAGCGTGCCCGCCGGCTGCTCGATGAGTACGAGGTCATCTGGCGGCAACGGGCCGACCGGATCGCAGAACTTCTCGCCGAAACAGCCACCACCACAGAACCTGACAAAACAAACAAGGAAACCAGGAACACGCAAAACAATAAAGCCGAAGGATAGGAAGGGTTCGTCATGACGGTTATCAGTTCAGTCAAGAATCTTGAGGCGCTGAGCCTCACCGTGGTCACCGAGTTCGACGCCGGAGTCGGGCGCGTCTGGCAGATCTGGGAAGACCCGCGCCTGCTCGAGCGCTGGTGGGGGCCTCCCACATGGCCGGCCACCTTCGAGAAGCACGAGTTTGTCCCCGGCGGCGCGGCCAGCTACTTCATGACGGGGCCCGAGGGGGAGAAGGCCCGGGGCTGGTGGCGGTTCACGGCCATTGACGCGCCGCACCGCCTGGAGTTCGACGACGGCTTCGCGGATGACAACGGCGATCCCGTGGCGGACATGGGCACCATCCACGGTGTGGTGACGCTGGAACCAGTCGGCGACCGCACCCGTATGACCATCCTGTCCACGTTCGAGGCGGAGGAACAGATGGAAAAGATTGTCGCCATGGGCATGGAAGAGGGCATGAAGGAGGCGCTGGGCCAGGTCGACGCGATCCTCGCCGAGTCCGTCAACGCCTGACCTGCGCCTCTTGCGGACGACGGCGGGAATCTGCCGCCGTCGTTCGCAAAGCCCCTGTTCAGCCCGGCCCGCGCGGCGGTACCATGCCCTGTGGCATTCACGCACGGTTACGCGGCGAACGGCGACCTCCGCATGTACTACGAGGTCCATGGCCACGCGCTGGCCGACCAGCCCCCGCTGCTCCTGATCCCCGGCGGAGGCTCCACCATCGAGACCAGCTTCGCCGGGCTCATCCCGGCGCTGCTGGCCGAGAGCCGCCAGGTGATCGCCGTCGACGAGGAAGGCCACGGCCGGACCGCGGCCACCGGCCGGCCGCTCACCGCAGAAGACTCGGCCGAGGACGTCAAAGCCGTAGTCGATGAGCTCAACGTAAAGTCCGTGGATGTGCTCGGGTTCAGCGCTGGCGGCCACACCGCGCTGGCGTTGGCCATGCGGCATCCGGCGCACGTGCGGTGCCTCATCACCGCTTCCACCTTCGTTAGCCGCGACGCTGTGGCCGACGAGTTCTGGGAGGGGATGGCGAAGGCCACCCTCGATGACATGCCGGAGGCGTACAAGGACGCCGACCGCCAGCTCAACCCGGAGCCCGGGCACCTCGAGCGAATGTTCGAACTGGACCGCCAGCGGATCCTGGCCTTCCCCGGCTGGCCGGACGAGGACCTGCGCCGCATCACGGCCCGCACCCTGGTGCTGAGCGCAGACCGCGACGTCGTCAGTGCGGAACACGCCGTGCGCATGTCCCAAGTCATTCCGGGGGCCCGCCTGATGATCGTGCCCGGCAGCCACGGCGACTACCTGGGCGAGCTGGCCGCCAGCGGCGGCGACCTGCGGGCCATGCGGACTACCGTTCCGTACCTGCTGCGGTTCCTGGAGGACTAGTTCCTGGAAGACTAGTCGGCAGCTGGGACCGTGCCGGCGTCGAAGTCTATTCCGGGGTGGAGGGTCCAGTGCTGCCGGTGCAGCCGCTCAAAGCCCTCCAGGAGCAGGTCGAGGGCGAATTCGAACTCGAACTGGTCATCGCACCCCTTTCCCACCGCGGAGTCCGTGTGCGCGGAAGCGGTGGCGACCTTCAGGATGTTCGGATACCGCTCAGCCATCTCCTGGAACATGGCGGCCTGCGCCTCGGGCGGAAGAACTGCCGGCGCCTCGGCGCCCCGGCGGGGGGAGTCGTCGAACAGCTCCTGGGTGAACCCCCACATGCGGCTGCCGAGGGCATGCATGACGTGGTGGGTCAGGTCCACGGAGAAACCGCCGGCCAGGAACATGCCGATGAACGAGTCCATGTAGCCAAGGACCGCCGGCGTCTGGTTGGTGCGCGACTCCAATACCTGCCGGCCCCACGGGTGCATCAGGAGTGCCCGCCGCGCCGAGAGCACCCGCAGGCGCACGGCATTCTTCCAGCCCGCATCGCGGACGGGGGGATCGATCTCGCTGACAAGGGCGTCCACCATGCCGTCGAGGAGTTCCTCCTTGTTGGCCACGTGCTTGTAGAGCGCCATCGGCACGACGCCGAGTTCCTGCGCCAGCCGGCGCATGCTCAGCGCCTCGATCCCCACCTCATCGGCCAGCGCGACGGCGGCCGCCAGGACGCGGTCGCGGCTCAACGGGATCCGGCGCGTGCGCTCCGCTTGCTGGGTCATCCGGCCACCTCTCTGTAATAGTTTCCCTATTGACAAGTGTACGGCGTACACCTAACGTGAGCGCATTAGGTGTACGCCGTACACCACGGCCCACGTATTGCCGCCGTCAGCCCTTCCCAGCCAAGGACCGCCGTGACCACTCAAGCCAGCAGCGCCCCCGCGCCCCGTGTCCGCCGCCGCCCGCAGTGGCTCGTACCCGCCGGATTGATCCTTCTCAGCCTCATCCCGGTGATCGCGGGCGCGGCGCGGCTGACGGAACTGACCGGGGGCGCCGTCGTCACGGCCCAGAACGCCCGGTTCTTCGCCTCGCCCGTCCCCGTGGTAACGCACATTGTCAGCGTTACCGTCTACAGCCTGCTCGGGGCGTTCCAATTCCTCCCCGCACTGCGCGGCCGCCGCGGCTGGCACCGCGTGGCCGGCCGCATCCTGGCTCCGGCGGGCCTGCTGGCCGCCCTGTCCGGTTTGTGGATGACGCTCTTTTATCCGCTGCCGCCCGGCGACGGGCCCGCGCTCTTCGTCCTGCGGCTGGTCTTCGGCTCAGCCATGGCGGCGAGCATCGTCCTGGGCGTCGCAGCGATTGTGCGCCGGGACTTTGTGCAGCACGGCGCGTGGATGACCCGGGGCTACGCGATCGGCGTCGCCGCGGGAACGCAGGCGCTGACGGGTCTGCCGTGGATCCTGCTGGTGGGGCCGCCCGACGAGCCGACCCGGGCAGTGCTCCTGGGGGCGGCTTGGGTGATCAACGTTGCGGTGGCCGAGTACGTCATCCGCCGCCGCGCCAGGCGGTCTGTGCGCGTGCCGCGGCCTTCCGGGCGGACGGCCGTGGCGGGGGCTGTCACGCCGGGCTAGGATGCGGCCGTCGAAGTCGCCCGCGCTCGCCCCCGCCGTCGAAGTCGCCGGAAGCGCGCGGGCTCGCCGGAATCGTCCGGCGAAGTGGAGAGTCTCCAGCGAATTCGAGCCCGGGCGGGCGGGGCGAGACGGGCGGGCAGCGCGGGCGGACTGCACCGGCGCGCCACGAAGCCGCCCGGTGCAGCGCCGCTAGACTCACGCGCATGACAATTGTTGACGATCAGGGCCGCCCGGAACCTCCCCTTGCAGCCGACGAAACCGCGACCCTCCTGGGCTTCCTGGACTTTCAGCGGGCCACGCTGGCGTGGAAGTGCGCCGGACTGGACGACGCCGGGTTCGGGGCCACTGCCGCTGCCTCATCGATGACGCTGGGCGGCCTGCTGAAGCACATGGCCTATGTGGAGGACGGATGGTTTTCCCATTCCCTGCATGCGCGGGACCGGGAGGCCCCGTTCGACACCGTGGATTGGAAGGCTGACCCGGACTGGGAGTGGCATTCGGCCGCCGGGGACACCCCGGACCAGCTGCGCACCCTCTGGCAGGACGCCGTGGATCGGTCCCGGATCCGCGTCGCGGAAGCCCTCGCCGGCGGCGGCCTGGACCAGTTGGCCAGGCGCCCGTGGCAGGACGGTTCAGCACCGAGCCTGCGCTGGATCCTGTGCCACATGATCGAGGAGTATGCCCGGCACAACGGCCACGCCGACCTCCTCCGCGAGGCCCTAGACGGCGAGACGGGGGAATAGACGGCGAGACGGGGGAATAGACGGCGAGACGGGGGAGTAGCGGCGATAGGAGCCGAGGCCGAGATTTCCCTAACGGCGGACGACGACGGCGGGAGGCTCCCGCCGTCGTCCGTCTGCAATCAAGGCAGGGTGCAATCTCGAGGCGGATCTAGTAGGCCTTGACCCGCTGTTCGACGACGAGGTGGACGAGGGCGAACACGCCGTCCTGGTCGATGGCGGCCAACGCCGTCTCCAGGGCCGCCGGCACGTCCTGGTCCTCGGTGACCGTGATGCCAAAACCGCCAAAGGCCCGGGCCATCATGCCGAAATCGGGGTTCTTCAGCTGCGTCCCCGACACCCGGGACGGGTAGTGCCGTTCCTGGTGGGTGCGGATGGTGCCGTACTCCTGGTTGTCCATCACGATGATCAGCGGTGTGGCTCCGTACTGGGCGGCCGTGGCCAGCTCTTGGCCGTTCATGAGGAATTCGCCGTCGCCGGCGATGGTGACCACGCGCCGCTCCGGACTGGCAAGCGAGGCAGCGATGGCCGACGGCACGGAGTACCCCATGGAGCCGTTCCGGGCGCTGATCATCGAGGCGTAGCGCCGGGTGGGGAAGTACCGGTGCGCCCAGTTGGTGTGCTCGCCTGCCCCGAACGTCACCATGGCGTCCTCCGGCAGCAGCGGCACGAGGTTCGCCATCAGGGTGTCCATCTTCGCGGGCCCGTCGCCGGGTGCCGATGGCGGCAGGCTGGCGAAGGACTGCTGCTCGGCGCGCATCCGGGCCGTCCACGCCTTCCACTCCTCCTTGACGGGTAGGTCGATGTTGACCAGATCCCGGACGAAGGCCTCCGGCTTGGCCAGAATCTGGCGGGAGACCGGGCCGGAGCGGCCACGCAGCGAGGGATCGATGGTGACCAGGAAGTTCTTCTTGTTCCAGTCCTGCCTGCAGACAAAGCCGTCCGTGATCACGTCCCCCGGGACCGTCCCGACGAAAACGAGCAGATCGGTTTCGTCCAAGAGATCGTACGTGGGGCGGGGCCGGCCGTAGCCAATAGGCCCCACATAACTGGGGGAGTCGAAGGAGACGGTACCCTGCGTGCGCCATTCCGCCGCGGCCGGAATGTGGTGCTTCTCGAGCCACCGGGTGAGCTCCCCGGCTGCTTCCTGCGTCCAGTCGTTTCCGCCGGTAACAAACAGCGGCTTCTTGGCCTGTGCCAGGGCTTCGGCGAGGGCGCCGGCATCCGTGCTGCTCATCCCGCCCCCGGCCACCGGGATGGGCGGGTGCAGGGCCGGATCAATCTGTGCGCGGATGATGTCCTCCGGCAGGCCCACCACCACCGGCCCGGGACGGCCGCTCATGGCCGCGAACATGGCCTCCGCGACAATCTCGGAGGCCCGCTCGGGGTGGTCAAGGACCATCACGCGTTTGGCGCCCGTGTCGAACCACGCCTTGATATCGAACTCCTGGAACGCCTCGCGGTCCCGGTGCGCGAACGGAATCAGCCCGACAAAGAGCAGCATTGGGGTGGAGTCCTGCCAGGCGGTGTGCAGCCCCACGTGGGCGTTCGCTGCCCCGGGTCCGCGGGTGACCATGGCGACGCCGGGGCGCTGGTTCATCTTGCCGTCGGCCTCGGCCATGTACGCGGCGCCGCCCTCGTGCCGGCAGACCACGGTCTCGATCTCAGAGCCGTGCAGCCCGTCGAGGACGTCCAGGAAGCTTTCCCCCGGGACCACAAAGGTGCGTTCCACCCCGTGCGCGACGAGCGAATCGACAATCACGTGGCCGGCGGACTTGAGTGTCGTGTCGCCGTAGATGTTGGCCAAAACAGCCGCCGGGACGGTCTGGCCGGGTTTGATGGTGTCGCCTTCAACTGGGTGAGTGTCGGTTGCGGTCATGGTGGATGCAGACTCCGTTTTCATCACTACTTGTCTTCTGGGTTGGGTTGGGTTGGCGGGCATGGCATGTCCACTGACTTCAGCGGAGGAGTTGGTGGTGCCTAGTCTGTTTCCGGCCCGGTACAGAAGAAGCAGCCGTCTTCGCAACCGTCGTTCGACGCCGCCGGCTGGCCTTCGTATCCGGCTGAAGGGAGGCGCTCGTGCATAGTGATAGGGCGGCCGGGACTCAGCGGGGTTTGCGGTTTCATGGGGGGCTTTCAGGTTGTATGTCGGGTTGTGTGGCCGGTCGTCATCAGGATTCTTCGACTAGTGGATTGGGGTCCGGTTGGCCAGCACGGGGGCGGCACCCGTGAAGCCATTGCGGGTTTCGGCGATGTCGTGGATCTGTTTCCGGCAGGCGTACCAGCCGCCTACCATCAGCGCGCAGGCGACCAGGGTCACCAGCAGCGTGAGCGGGGAGTCGATGAAGACCATGACGAGCACACCGAGCAGGAACACCAGGGAGAGATAGCCGGTGTAGGGGGCGCCGAACATTCGGAAAGATGGACGCTCAAGCCAGCCTTTGTCTGCCCACCGTTTGAGCTGGATCTGGCAGAGCACGATGGTGGCCCAGGTGACGACGATGCCTACAGAGGCGACGTTCAGGACGATCTCGAACGCCTGGCCGGGGAGCAGGTAATTCAGCGGGACACCGAGGAGAGAGACGCCGGCGGTGATGGCGATGCCGCCGTAGGGGACGCCGGCCTTATTCATCCGCTGGGCGAACTTCGGGGCCGATCCGGCCACTGACATGGAGCGCAGGATGCGGCCGGTAGAGTACAGTCCGGCGTTCAGCGAGGACAGCGCGGCCGTGAGGACCACGAGGTTCATGATGACGTCCACGCCCTGGATACCGATGGATCCGAAGAACGTCACAAACGGGCTGACGCCTTTTTCGTAAGAGGTGTAGGGCAGCAACAGGGCGAGCAGGATGACGGAGCCGACATAGAAGACGGCGATGCGGAAGACCACGGAATTGATGGCCTTGGGCATGATCTTTTCGGGGCTTTCGGTTTCGCCGGCGGCGGTGCCGATCAGTTCGATCGAGGCGTAGGCGAACAGCACACCCTGCATGAGGATGATCATGGGCAGCAGGCCGTTGGGGAAGATGCCGCCGTTGTCGGTGATGAGGCTGAAGCCGACTTCCTGGCCTTCCACCGGGGTGCCGAACACGACGAAGTAGGTGCCGACCAGCAGGAACGCGACGAGGGCTGCGACCTTGATCAGGGCGAACCAGAACTCGAGTTCGCCGAACACCTTGACGGAGGCGAGATTCAGGCAGAGGACCACGATGAGGGCGATCAGCGCCCAGGCCCACTGCGGTACGGCCCCCATCCAGGGGACGTATTTGCCGAAGAAGTTCATGTAGAGGGCCGCTGCGGTGATGTCCACGATTGTGGTGGTGGCCCAGTTGATCCAATAGAACCAGCCGGAGATGAACGCGGCTTTCTCGCCGTAGAATTCGCGGGCGTAGGACACGAACGATCCTGACGACGGCCGGTGCAGCACCAGTTCTCCCAGGGCGCGCAGGATCAGGAAGGCGAAGAAGCCGCAGACGGCGTAAGCGATAACCAGTGAAGGGCCGGCCGCGTTGAGTCGACCGCCGGCGCCCAGGAACAGGCCGGTCCCGATGGCACCGCCGATCGCGATCATCTGGATCTGTCGGGGCTTCAGGTTCTTGTGGTATCCCGAGTCCTCCGCGTGGATCAAGGCATCCGAAGCGTGGGCGTGGCCACCATCGGCCTGGTGCAAGTCAACCTCGTCATTGGGGTTGTTGGACATGGGTGTTCCTTTCGATCTGTCAGAGATCTAAATGGGGTTCTGGAGGGAGATTGTGGGGACAGCCCGGTGTCAGATCAGAAGATCGACCACCCGGTGCGGTCGGACAGGTCAGCGAGAGCCGCCGTGCCTGCCAGGGAATTTCCTTTGGAATCCAGCCGCGGGCTCCAGACGCAGACGGCGCATTCGCCGGGGACGATCGCCAGGATGCCGCCGCCAACACCGCTTTTTCCCGGAAGCCCCACGCGGTAGGCGAACTCGCCGGCTGCGTCGTACATGCCGCAGGTCAGCATGATGGAGCCGACGCGTTTGGCCTCGCTCCTGGAGATCACCGCGCCTTGTGTTCCACGGCCATCCTGCGCGAGGAAAAGCCCCGCCTTGGCGACCTCCACGCAGGTCATCATGATCGAGCACTGCCTGACGTAGTTCTCGACCACTGCCTGTGCGGGCCGCCGCAAGTTGCCGAATTCCTTCAGAAAGTGGGCGAGGGCCAGGTTGCGGCTGCTGCTGGAGAGTTCACTCCTTGCCGCCATCTCGTCGATGAACGGACCCGGTTGACCCACCTGGCCGGTGAGGAAGCGCAGGACCCGGCCGGCCGCGTCGTGAGACTTCTCCATCAGATGGTCGGTGACCACCAGGGCGCCCGAGTTGATGAAGGGGTTCCGCGGGATCCCGTGCTCAACTTCAAGCTGGACCAGGGAGTTAAAGGACGTCCCTGCCGGCTCGCGAAGGACCCTGGACCACAACGAACCGGAGTCATCGGCGCTGAGCGCCATCGCCAGGGTGAAAACCTTGGAGATGCTCTGGATTGAGAACGGCACATCGGCGTCGCCGGAACTGAGTACTTCCCCGGACGTCGTGGCAACCGCGATGCCGAAACGGTCGAAAGGCGGGGACTGCAGATGGGGAATATTTGCGGGAACTGACCCCACTTCGGTCCGGGGCCGGTGGCTGCGGACAATGTCGTCGAGTACCAGGCCAAGCGTGGGCGAATTAAGTGCTGTCATCATTTCTTGCCCAAGTACTCCTTCTGCGTGCCGGCCCATTCCTGAACATGAAGCAGGGCGACCAAAGAATCGCGGGGATTGCTGAAGTTCAGACCGGTAACCCGGCTGACCTTGCCGATCCGGTAGTAGACGGTGTTCTTATGCAGCTGCATCCGCTTCGCACACTCAGCCACGTCCAGAGACACGTCGAAGAATGCCCGCAGGGTTTCGGCCAGTTCCGCGTCATCCCGGAGCAGGGCCCAAAGGCCGCGGTGCCGGAAGGCCGCCGTCGTAAAGTTCTTGACAGCGTCGTGGAAGAGGATCTCGGCTTCGAAGTCGTCCACTGTGGCTACTGTGACTTCCCCGGAGCGGCGCATGCAGCCCAGCAGTGCTTCGGATATTCCGGTCACGGAATGGATCGAGAGAAGCTCGGGGACTGTGGGGCCGACGGCGGCAAAGGTGCTGATGCCGAGGTGCTTCGTGGCGTCCTTGACGATTGCCTCGGCCACGCTCCGCAGCCCGGCCCCGGAATTGGCGGACTGGAGCCCGGGAAGGATCACCGCGGTGTCGCCGTGAAACTGCCCCACAATTGCTGAGGGCTTGTAGGCGGCCGCATGGATCGAAGCGAGGTTGGCCAGCTCACCATGTTTGAGCGCAGCGTCGTCCTCCTGGGCTTGAGACGCCGACAGGCCAATCAGGATCAGGGCCGCGGGACGGTCCGCGGGGATCTTTTCGCTGTGCGCGCTCGCGGCAGCTTCCGCCGGACCCGACAGGAGCCGCGCGATCCGGTCCTCACGCATGTGCACCGACTGCTGGTTGCGGTACCTGATCAGCTCGGCGGAGGCCCGTGCGGCCGAGCCCGTGAGCACGTAGTCGACGTCGTCGCCGAAGCCGGCGCCGGTTTCCTGGAGCCAGATGTAGCCCATGATGCGGTCGCCGGCGAACAGGCTGATGGCGACGCGCTCCCGCAGGCCGTCCTGGGGCCGGGCGGGAACCCGGACCGGCAGGCGAGTCCGGTGCAGCTCGCGGTAGGCGCCGAGGTCCTTGAGGAGGAGTTCGTATTTGCGTGGGCCGCGCCGGGCCAGGATTGAGGCTTTGCGCAGCTCGTCTATGGCGTTGGTGACCGTGGAGTATGCCAGGACCTTGTTGGCGGCGTCCTCAATAACCACGTGGCTCGAAGTCAGGCGGGCCGTGGTCTGGGCGATGGCGAAGAGATCTTCTTCCAGCAGGGTCAGCACTTCGCGCTGGTAGCTGGGTGGCTGGATCCGGTCCTTGGCGATGGACAGCAGGCGGTCCCAGTCTGCGGCCGGGTCCACCAACAACAGTCCGGTCCCGGCGGCGCGCAACAGCTCTTCGGCTTCCGCCAGTTCCTCCGGGCTGCCCTTGACGGCCAGGACCAAGGGAGGGTTATTCAGCAGGCGCCGCACTGCCGGCAAGGCGGAGCGTCCGCGAACGCCGATCAGCAGGACAAACGCTGTCCCGCCGTCGGAGGTCTCGTCGTCGGCGTCCACGATCAGAAAGCGCTCGATCGCCGCATCGGTGCGGGATGGCCGAAGTATCAGGCTCGCGAAACCGAGGGGGAGATCCGCGAGGATGTCGTCCACTGTAGCTGCGGCCATGGGCTTCCTTCTGACATCGGCACCCGCCCGGACTGCTCTGTCCGGACACCTCATGCTATCCAGCGGCCATCGCCGAAAGTATGGAAAAGATCCTAAGTTAAGCGGCTTGTTTTAGGGCTGTGGACCAAGGCGCTCGCCGCAGCCCTAGGCGCGCCACTTGGTCAATTGGTTACCTGACGGCCAGCGGCGCCACGTGCACGCTCATGCCCAGTTCGCGGATGCTCTCCTGCATTTCTAACGGGAGCTGGCTGTCGGTGACCACGGCATCCAGCTTGCCGAGTGGAGCCACCCGGAACTTCGAGACCGTGCCGAACTTGGTGCTGTCCGCCAGCAGGAAGCACGACGACGACGCCTCCAAGGCGGCGAGCTTGATCTCCACCTTGTCCATCGAGGGCGTGGTCACACCGCGGGACATGTTCCACGTGCCGGTGCTGAGGAAGAAGAGGTCAATATTGATGCCCTTGACCGCGTCCGCTGCGATCCGACCGCAGCTCGAGGCGCTGGCCGGGTCCAACACGCCGCCGGTGTGGATGGTCTCCACCTGCGAGTAGGCGAAGAGGCTGGTCACTACATAGAAGTCGTTGGTGACCACCGTGATGTTCTTGCGGCCGGCGAGATGCGGCACCACGGACTGGCAGGTGGTTCCGGCGTCGAGGAACACCACCATGTCATCTTCCACGAACTGTGCCGCGAGCTCCGCGATGGCCTGCTTGCGTGGCAGCTCCAGCTGGGCACGGAATTCCCGCTCCCGCGGCGGCTCCTGGCTGGTCCAATCCGCGAGCCGGACGCCGCCCGGCACCGATGCCACCTGGCCCAGCTCCTCCAGCGCCGTGATGTCCCGTTCTTGGCCGCCACGCGGACGAAATGGGCGGGGCACTGGCCCCCAACGGTGACGAGTACCGGCGCCAACAGACCGCGACGCATGTCGTGGAGTCCGGAGAAGATCAGGGGATCAGCGAGGATCCGGGCAACGGCCCACGGATTCAGTCAGCACCAGCAAGGGCCGCAGCAATCCGGTGCACAGATTCTTCCTTGGACGCCCCCAGCATCTCGGCGATTATGCCGACCAGCAGTTCGCCTACCCTGCCGAGCCCGGCAATAGCCTCGGAATCACCCCCGGGAAGGTCCTTGGTCATCGCGGTGTATCCCTGTGCGTCATTGTGAACAAACGTAGTGAGAAGTGCCATTCCCAGATCTACAACGTCGTGAGACCTATCCTTTTCCATCGCCAATGCTCCTTTGAAAGGCAGACGAGAGCCGAATCCCGGTTATCCATACAACGTAATCACGGCACATTGGGAATAGCTTGGGAAAAAGCCTATTGGCCCTTCCTGCGACCCGCGCGAAGCGTTAGTCTGCCACCCGGCGCATCCACG
This sequence comes from Arthrobacter sp. 05T420, assembly GCF_056396305.1. Lineage (NCBI taxonomy): Bacteria > Bacillati > Actinomycetota > Actinomycetes > Micrococcales > Micrococcaceae > Arthrobacter > Arthrobacter sp. 05T420. The sequence goes on from NZ_JBFTLG010000016.1 coordinate 106,881, forward strand.
ACCGGGATTCTCGCGAGGTGGCCGGCCGGGCCGAGGCGCGATGTCCGCATTCCGCTGACCCGGAAGTCGAACACCGCCGTTCCCGATCCGGACGCCGACGCCCAGAGCGTCGCGGTGTAAGCACCGGCCGCGAACTGCCCATCCGCGGCGTGTGGGTGTCGCCGGCGCCGTCGGAACCGGTCATCATGGAGTGTTGGTGCGTCATTGCGGACCTGGCGGCCGCCGCACCCCGCCACCAGCGCCGACGCACAGGAGAACGCATGGAGACGCCCCCGGACCTGATCGACTTCACCGCAGGCCAACCCCGTGCCGGTGATCTGGACGTTTCCTGGATCCACGGGTCAGAATCCGCGAAGCACAACACCGACCCGGACATCCAGGTCCATGCCTGCGACGAGCACACGTTCATCCTGCGCCAGAACATGGCGGTCAACTATGAAGCGCCGTTCATGTTCCTGCTGTTCGGCAACGCCCGGGCGGTGCTCATCGATACGGGCGCCACGGCGTCCCCGGGCTTCTTGCCGCTGCGCCGCGTGGTCGACGGCCTCGTGGACGCCTGGCTTGCCGCGCATCCCCGCCCCAGCTACCAACTCCTTGTCCTGCATACCCATCCGCACGGGGACCATGTTGCGGGGGACGCCCAGTTCGCCGGCCGCCCCGGCACCGTTGTGGTGGACGCGGACCGGGACAGCGCGTGGGAATTCTTCGGATTCGCCGGCGCTTCCGGCGACGCCGGCGCTTCCGGTAACGCCGGCGCTTCCGGCGACGCCGGCGCTTCCGGTAATGCCAACGGCGACGACGGGTTTGGCGGGATTGGCGGCGACGCCGGTTTGCCGGCTCAGGTGGATTTGGGCGGGCGCGTCCTGCAGTGCTGGCCCAGCCCGGGGCACCACAACGCGGCGATCACCTTCCACGATCCCCACACCGGGTTCCTCCTCACCGGAGACACGGTCTACCCGGGCCGGCTCTACATCCACGACTGGCCCGCGTTTGTCCGCACCATCGACCGGCTGATCGGGTTCTGCAGCACCCACCCCGTCACCCACGTCCTGGGCTGCCACATCGAAATGTCGCGGGAACCCGGCGTCGACTATCCGGTCCTCACCACTTACCAGCCCGACGAACCACCGCTGCAGATGACCGTCGGGCAGCTCCAGGAAATCCGCCGCGCCATCGACGAGGCGGGCGGACGCCCCGGCCGGCACGTGTTTCCCGGCTTCATCCTCTGCCTCGAAGGGGCCTGAGGCGGCCACCGTCTCGTGACCCTCAACGCCCCCGCAGCGACGCCGCGGCTGGGTCCGCCGTAATCTTTGCGCAAACCTGCGTTGGCGCCGGGTTTTTGATCCAGGGCCTGTGTTCTAGTGATTGTGGTCCAGTCGACAGCGTCTAGTGGACTGCGACGTCCTCCGCGTCCTGGGGCCCAACGAAGTTGCACGAGCCCGGGTGGCGCACGGGCAGCGTGCAGGTGCGACCGGTGGGCAGGTGGACGTTGGCGCACCGGCCCGCCATGGCCACGTCTTCGCGGACATGCGTGACGTGAGTGCTTCTCTGTTCCTGTGCCGCTTGCTCGACGCTAGTTTGTTGGGAGTTTCCGGACGCGCTGCGGTTTTGGCTGTTCACGGCTGCAACTCCTTGAGGTCTGCGGTGCAGAAGGGATGGGAAGGGTGCTTAGTTTTACCAGAAGTCCCCAGCTTCGCACGGCTGGGTTAACACCGGGTTACGGGCGTGTAAGGATCCTGCCGCGGCGGGGGCGTGCGGCCCGGCCGGGCCCGGCCCCCCGGGGCGATACCGCCGAACGGACCTTTTGCCACCGCCCGGCTGTTCCGCATACTGGAAAGCAGATCCGCGATTCCGGCAGGTGAGGACGGTGGTGGCTGATGAGCAGCGGGGTAGACGGTTCCGGCAGCGCATTCCGGCGCCGGGTGGAGCGTGCCGCGGAACTCCGGACGGTGCGGGCGTCGGGCAGCACCGCCCAGGAGAACGACGCACTCCACGCCGCCGAGGAAGAGCTCCGGCAAAAGCGCGCAAAGATCGACGACGCCGCCAAGGCCGAGTACCTCATCCGGGATGCCATGGCGCAGGGCAAGTTCGACAACCTCAAGTACGCCGGCAAACCCATTCCCGGCCTGGGCGAGGCGTATGACCCCGACTGGTGGGTCAAGGGCCTGATCCAGCGGGAGAACATCGCCGGCCTGGGCCCGAAGGCGATCCTGCTCCGCACCGAGGACGCCGAGCTCGATGACCATCTCGATGCTCAGTTCAACGAAAATCAGGTGCGCGAGATCGTGGAGGACTTCAACGCCAGAATCATCGATGCCCGGCGGCAGCTCCAGGGTGGCCCGCCCGTGATCACCAAGACGCGTGATGTCGACGTCGAACTGGAGCGCTGGCGGGGGCGCCGGGCTGCCGCGGCCGCCATAGCCCCGCCGGAGCCGGAACCCACGCGGTCCTGGTGGCGGCGGCTCTGGAACGGGGCTGGCTAGGCGCAGCTCAGGGGAAACTGTCAATCTAGGAGCAAACAATGTCTGAACAGGAACCTGTCCTGGTAGTCGGTGCAACGGGATGGCTCGGCGGCCAGGTGGTTGACCGGCTCCTTGCCCGTGGCAACAAGGTGCGCGCCCTTGTGCGCCCGACCTCGGACGCGGCCAAACTCGAAGCCAAGGACGTCGCGATAGCCCGCGGCGATATGCTCGACCTCGATTCCCTCGTCATCGCCATGACCGGCACCGCGGCGGTAATCACGACGGCGGCCGGCTACACCGGGAAGAACAAGAACGCCGACGAGATCGACACCCGTGGCAACGCCAATCTTGCCATCGCCGCGAGCAAGGCCGGGGTGCCGCGCTTCGTGCTCACCAGCATCCTCACGAGTGACCAGACACCCGGCGTGCCGCATTTCTGGCGCAAGAAGCTCACCGAGGACAAGCTCGAAGAACTCGGTGTCCCGTTCGTCGCGTTGCGCCCCGGAGCATTTTTCGACCAGATTGCCCGGCTTGGGGGTGACCCGTTCGAGAAGGGCCGCATCATCTGGCTCGGCTCCAAGAGCGTCCCCCTGACGTTCGTCTTGACCAGCGACCTCGCGACCTACCTCGCCGAAGCCGTCGACGCGGACATCGCCGACGGGGAACGCATCGATATCGGCTGGACGCGCCCCATCAGTATGCAGGAAGGCGCTGAACTGGCGTCACGGCTGGCAAACAAGAAAATTGGGGTGCTCTCCCTTCCCACCGGACTGCTCCTCAGGATAGGCAAGATCTCAGGAAAGTCCGGCTCGCGTATGAGGGACATGGGAGCCATGGCGGCCTGGTTTGGCACCGGCCGGTACGTGGCCAACACGAGCCGCCAGACAGAAGTCTTCGGTCCCGCTCCAACGCCGGAAGACGCCATTGCGCGCTTCGCTGCCCAGCTTGGCCACTGACGGGCGCACGGTGCTCAGATCGTCGGCGGTGCCGTGGCCGGCACCTGTGGCCGGGCAAAGTTGAATTCGCCGGAAGCCTGCCAGTACGCCGGAAAGTTCCCGCGAACCCGCAGTTTTCCGGCGAATTCGTGCGTGGGGGCGCGTCGGGACTCGGGAGCGTCCGCAATGTGCCCGTCCAAGGTCCAAAGTCCGTGGCTTCGCCCGCGCAATCGGCGTAGCCTGCGCGTTTATATGGCAAGCAAAGCAGGCGCGGGTATTTCGCCCGCGCGCACGGCACGAGGCGGGCGGCGCACATGAGGATGTCCGGAACGCAGGACAGCAACACCCCGCGGCAAGCCGCGTCAGCTGGACCGGACCAGCATTCAGGACTGCGCGCACCTTTGCGCCTTGCCGCCACGCTGGCGTTTGCCGGCTTCGCGGTGTCGGTGATTGCTGGACTGTTCCACGCCGACACTGCCAGCGCGAACGACCACCCGGCCACATTCGCGGAGTACGCCCGCAGCGGCATCTGGACAGCGGTCCACCTGGGCCAGTTCGCTGGCATGGCGCTTCTCATCTCAGGGCTGCTGGTCCTGCTGGTGGTCCTGAAAGCGCCGGAGGGGGTCATGGCCTGGGCGGCACGGTTCGGCGTTGTCGCGGCGGTCGCCGCGCTGGCCCTGTATGCCTCGCTCCAGGCTGTCGACGGCGTTGCCCAAAGCACGCCGTGGACGCCTGGGCTGCCGCCGCGGAACCGGAGAAAACCGCCCGGTTTGCGACCGCCGAGGGCATCCGGTGGCTCGAGTGGGGGGTGCGCAGTTACCAGAGCTTCGTGCTGGGCGCGGCCCTGCTCCTGACCGGTGCCGTGGTTGTCGGGGCACACCGCGTCTCCGGGCTGATCGGCTATCTCATGGCGCTTTCCGGGCTGGCGTATGTAGCCCAGGGCTGGGTTGTCGGAGCCGAAGGCTTCTCCCCGGCGAACACCATTCCCATCCTGGCCGGGATTGTCTTGATCCTGGTGTGGTCCGTGTGGCTGCTGGTCAGCGCCTGGTTCGGGAAGGACGCGCCGGCCCGCGCCCGGAGACGCGGCTAGCGGCACCCGCCCCCGGCCGACTTCGCCGGAAACCTGCCGGTTCGCCGGAACCTTCCGGCGAGACCGCAGGGTTCCGGCGAAGTCGCGGGCTTATCAGGGCAGCTGGTAGCGGATGCCCCAGCTGAGGTGCCACGTCTCGCCGGGCGCCAACCAGCGCAGCCCCTCACCGCTGTTCAAGGCATCGGCCGGGGCCGTCATCGGTTCCACCGCCACCGCTGTGACGAGGCCGCCGTCGGTGGGAAAGACACTTGTGGTGAACGCCTGGACATAGCCAAAGGAGGCATCCATGAACAATTGCACCCGGCTGCCGTCCGGGGCCTCCAGATAGTGGAGCGAGCTGCCATCCGATTCCCGGCGGACGTCGCTCCACGCGTCGTCGAGGGCGACGTCGCCCACGCGCTGCCCCGCCCGGAAATCGTGCCGGGTCCCGCTGACGGCAGCGGTGGCGCCGGTCGGGTTCAGCCGTTCGTCGACCTCGATGTGGGTGTCGGCGTTGATGAACAGCGTCAGGTCCTCCGTCGGCACAGTCCCCAGCTTGAGGAAGGGGTGCGCCCCGACGGCGACCGGGGCGGCCCGGCTGCCGGTGTTCGTCAGGCTGTGGCTGACAAGAAGACCGTCCGCCGTGAGTTGGTAGCGGACCGCCGTCTCGAGTTCAAAGGGGTAGCCCGGTGCGGGGGTAACACCGGCCGCCAGCGTGATGCTGTCCTCCGTCCGGTGCCCAACGCTGTACGCGGCGCCGGACAGCAGCCCGTGCAGGGCGTTGCCGTTGCCGGGTTCGGTGATCTCCAGCTGCTGCGGAACGCCGTCGTAGGTCCACTTTCCGCCAGCCACCCTGTTGGGCCAGGGCACCAGAATCCAGCCAGCGCACGACGGCGGTGCGGACCAGGCGGGGTAATCCTGCAGGAGGGCGACGCCGTCGATTTCGAGAGCCCGCAGGCTGGCAGCGATTTCCGTCACGACGGCTCGTTGGCGCCGGCCTCCCAGAGCGGCCTGCAGCTCGTATTGCTCACCCATCGGTGACATGGACTTGTTCTGCATCGTCTTGTTCTGCACGCTCAGCCTGTCTGTGAGGCGGGTGCGGGCACGGCGCCGGTGGCTGTGCCGAGACCCGCGGGATCCGCCAGGAACTGGGTGAAGGCCAGCTCTGCAGCCCCGATCATCATCAGATCGGAACCCAGCGCCGCCCGGTAGATTTTGACCTGGCCCGCGGGACCGTCCATTGCCTGGGACAGCAGCGTGCCGTTCAACGACGTCGGCGCGAGCGCATGCAGCGTCCCCAGGAACCCGTCCAGCACGATTGCCTCGGGGTTAAAAATGTTCACGGCATTGCGCAGGGCTATGCCCAGATAGAGAAGCTGGCGGTTGACTTCGTCGTTCACCTCAGGACTGCTGCTGTCCGCGAGGGCTTTTTCGAGGTCCGCGGTGTCGCCGCGGGTCAAGCCAGCCAATTCAAGGAGGCGGGACTGGGAGACTTCGGTTTCCAGGCAGCCCGTGGCACCGCAATGACAGGTCTTGCCTCCCGTGCGGACGAAGGTGTGGCCGAGTTCCCCGGCATAGCCAGAGGCCCCCCGGAGCAGTTGTCCGTCGGCGATGATCCCGCCGCCAATGCCGCTCGCGCCGCCGTTGAGGTAGATGAGGTTTTCCTGCCCGGCGCCCGCCCCGAAAATCAGCTCGGCTTCGGCGCCCAGGGAGGCGTCGTTGGCGGCTTGGCACGGGTATCCGGTGGCCTCGCTCAGCATCCGGGCGACCGGCTCATTGCGCCAGCCCAGGTGCGGTGCAAGCCGCACGACGCCGTCGTCGCGGTTGACCAGCCCGGGCACGGCCACACCAATGCCGGTGATCCGGTATGAAGCATCCAGTTCGGAGCGCATTCCGGCGATCACAGCCGAGGCGATGTTCACCGCTTCCCGGGCGCTCGGTATCCGTTCGGTTTCGAAGCGGATTTTCTTTTGCACCTTCCCGCCGAGGCTGACCAGGCCGATGGTCACAGCGTCGATTTCCGGATTGACGGCCAGCGCCGCAACCGAAGGGCTTGGATGGACCTCCGGGCTGGGCCTGCCCACCTGACCCTCGCCGGCGGGCGCCGTTTCATAGACCACGCCCAGGGAGACGAGCTGACCGATCAGCGTCCCGACCGTGGAGCGGTTAAGCCCCGTGTGCCGGGTCAGCCGGGCGCGGCTGAGGACGCCACGGTGATGGACGAGGGAGGTCAGCAGCGACAGATTGTTCCGGCGCGACGGATCCGGCTCGCTCACAGACGCGGAAGCATGGGTACGTGGAGGCATCATCGTGAGACTATCAGCGGCCGAACACGGTGCGGTCCATGAACGCGTTGCGGAACTTTCCGGCCGGATCCAGCCGGCCGGCCAGGGCGGTGAAGTCTGCAAAACGGGGGTACAGCGGGGCGAGGCCGGCGGCCCCGGCGTGGAACAGTTTGCCCCAATGCGGCCGGGCGGCGAACGGGGCCAGCTCCGCTTCAAGGAGCGGCAGGATGGCCGCGACCGCGGGCTCGTCCTGGCGCCAGGTGAAGTGCAGGCCGATCCCGTCCCGGCCGTAGTTTGGGCTGAGCCACAGATCGTCTGCCGCGATGGTGCGGATTTCCCCTACCAGGAGCAGGGGAGTGACGACGTCGGAGAGTCTCCGCATAGTGCGGATGGCCGCCACGGCATGCTCCCGGGGGATCAGGTATTCGCTCTGCAGCTCGTCGCCCTTGCTGGGCGTGAACTCCATCCTGAAGTGGACGAGCCTGTCGGACCACGGACCGGGAACGCCGAGCTGCTGGGTGCAGTTGCTTCCCGTCACCCCGGGCAGCGGGTGCCGCGCCTGGGAGGCCGGGGTGCCGGCGAAAAATTCCGGCAATCCGGCGGGTAGCGCCGCCTGGTCTGTGCGGTTCTTGAGCCACGCCTGGCCCACGGTGCCCCCGCTCCAGTCGGTGAACAGGCTCACGCTGTAAGCCGAGGACGTGACGTCGTCGAAGCTCGCCAAGACCTGTTCCCAGTCCAAGTCTTCAAAGACACTCTGCGCAATCTCGAAGCTGGGCTCGATGTCCAGGGTCAGGCGGCTCACGATGCCCAGGGCCCCAAGCCCCACCACCATGCCGGCAAAGTCTGCGTCGCCGCGGCGGGCCGTGAGCACGGTGCCATCGGCGGTGATCAGCTCAAGCGCCGCCACAGCCGTGGCGAGATTGCCATTGCCATCGCCGGAGCCATGCGTGGCGGTGGCAACAGCTCCCGCCACCGAGATGTGCGGCAACGAGGCGAGGTTGTGGAGGGCGAAGCCGTGGTGCTGGAGCTCGGCCGCGAGCGTCCCGTAGCGCGTGCCGCCGCCGACGGTAACGGTCATGTCCTGCTCGTCGATGCTGATGCCGGCGTCGAGCCCATCCAGCACCACCAGGGTCCCTGAGGTGTCGGCGATGTCGTTGAAGGAGTGACGGGACCCCAGCGCGCGGATTTTCCCGGCGCCGGCGACCAATTCCTGAAGTTCCGCCACGCTGGCCGGATTGGCTATCCGCGGGGCCCGGTAGCAGTAGTTCCCCGCCCAGTTGCGCCCGGTCACCATCTGATCGATCACGGTTGAATCCTTCACTCCGGGGCCTCTTTGCGTATCGGTTGTGGATGGGCTGCGTTGTCGGCTGCCTCGATGGCTGCCGTACTTGCTGTCAATTTGCTGTTAATCACAACATAACACGTGCCCCTAAGAACCGCTACAGTACAGCGGATCAGTTCGAATCTAACGACAAGCATGTGGTTGACACCACAGAAATCTATAATATGTTTGTCTCTAGAACAATTCATTCTGAGCCCGCAAACAGTCACATCTACCCCTCGGAGCATTCAATGACGATTCAGCCCACCCGTGATGACAAGTTTTCCTTCGGCCTCTGGACGGTGGGCTGGGAGGCCCAGGACCAGTTCGGTTCCGCCACCCGCCCGCCGCTGGACACGGTTGAGGCCGTCAACAGGCTCAGCGACCTCGGCGCCTACGGCATCACCTTCCACGACAACGACCTCTTTCCCTTCGGCTGCTCCGCCGCTGACCGCCAGCGCGAAATCGACCGGCTGACGGGCGCGCTGAAGTCCACCGGGATGATCGTCCCGATGGTCACCACCAACCTGTTCAGCCACCCCGTCTTCAAAGACGGCGGCTTCACCAGCAACGACCGCGGCGTCCGGCGCTTCGCCCTGCGCAAGGTGCTGGACAACATCGACCTCGCCGCCGAGCTCGGTGCCGAAACCTTCGTCATGTGGGGCGGGCGCGAAGGCAGCGAATACGACGCCGCCAAGGACATCCGCGGCGCCCTGGAACGCTACCGCGAGGCCGTGAACCTGCTGGGCGACTACGTCACGGACAAGGGCTACAACATCCGGTTCGCCATCGAGCCCAAGCCCAACGAACCCCGCGGCGACATCCTCCTCCCCACCCTGGGCCACGCCTTGGCGTTCATCGAAACGCTCGAGCGCCCCGAACTGGTGGGCATCAACCCCGAAACCGGGCACGAGCAGATGGCCGGCCTGAACTTCACCCACGGGATCGCCCAGGCGCTCTACCAGGGCAAGCTCTTCCACATCGACCTCAACGGCCAGCGCAGCATCAAGTTCGACCAGGACCTGGTGTTCGGCCACGGCGATTTGCAGAACGCGTTCTCCCTAGTGGACCTGCTCGAAAACGGCGGCCCCGACGGCGGCCCCGCCTACAACGGTCCGCGCCACTTCGACTACAAGCCCAGCCGCACCGAGGACATCGACGGCGTGTGGGACTCCGCGGCCGCCAACATGCAGACCTACCTGCTGCTCAAGGAACGCGCCAAGGCCTTCCGCGCCGACCCCGAGGTCCAGGCGGCGCTGCAGGCCTCGCGCGTCGCAGAAATCAACGAGCCCACACTCAACCCGGGCGAGGGCTACGAACAGCTCCGCGCGGACCGCGCCTCCTACGAGGACTTCGACGCCGACGCCTACTTCGGCGGCAAGGGCTTCGGCTTCGTGAAGCTGCAGCAGCTGTTCATCGAGCACCTGCTCGGCGCCCGCTGATCCCGTGGCGGCTGCTCCCATGACCCTTGTTGCCGGCGTCGACTCCTCCACCCAAAGCTGCAAGGTGGTGGTCCTCGACGCCGGCAGCGGCACCCTGGTCCGCGAGGGCCGCGCGGCCCACCCGGACGGCACGGAAGTGCACCCGGACCACTGGTGGCGGGCTTTGTCCGCAGCGTTCGACGACGCCGGCGGGCTGGCGGACGTCAGTTCGCTGTCGGTGGCGGGCCAGCAGCACGGCATGGTGCTGCTGGATCACGCCGGTGAGGTGGTGCGGCCGGCCCTGCTGTGGAATGACACCCGCTCGGCCGGGGCCGCGGCCGCACTCACAGACGAAGTGGGCGCGGAGGACTTTGTCCGACGGACCGGGCTGGTCCCGGTGGCCTCCTTCACCATTACGAAGGTCCGCTGGGTCCGGGACCACGAGCCGGAACTGGCGGACCGGGTGGCGGCTGTCGCGCTGCCGCACGACTGGCTGACGTGGCGGCTCCGCGGCTACGGCCCGGCATCCTCCAGCCCGCTGGGCCCGGACCTGGAACAGCTCACCACGGACCGCTCGGACGCCAGCGGAACCGGCTACTGGAGCCCCTCGGCCGGTGAGTACGACCTTGGACTGTTCAAGGCTGCCTTCGGCCGGGACGCCAGGGAAGCCACCGGGAACGCCGGGCCAGGAGAAGCCGGAACCGTGGTTCTGCCGCGGGTTCTCGGCCCCGGCGACACCCCCGGAGCGATCCACCCAAACTGCTTCGGACCCGGCACGGCGGAACTGGCCGGCGCTGCTGGCTCTGGCACGGTGGCGTCAGGGCACCGGATCCTGCTCGGCGCCGGCGCCGGGGACAACGCGGCCGCCGCCCTGGGACTGGGCGCGGAGCCCGGAGACGTCGTGGTGTCGGTGGGCACCAGCGGCACGGTATTCTCGGTGGCCTCCCAGGCCGTCGCCGATCCCAGCGGAACGGTGGCAGGTTTCGCGGACGCCAGCGGCGAGTACCTGCCCATCGCCGTAACCTTGAACGCGGCGCGGGTGCTCAGCTCGGTGGCAGACATCCTGGGCGTGGATTTCGACGAACTGTCGCGTCTTGCCCTCGAAGCCGAACCAGGTGCCGGGGGAGTGGTGCTGGTGCCGTACTTCGAAGGTGAGCGCACGCCCAACCTGCCGCACGCCAAAGCGAGCCTCCATGGACTCAGCATCGCCTCCAGCACCCGGAGCAACCTTGCCCGGGCCGCCATCGAAGGCATGCTGTGCGGACTGTCCGGCGGACTGGATGCCCTGCGCGGGCAAGGGGGCGCCGCAACCCGTCTCCTCCTGATCGGCGGCGCCGTGCAGAACCCGGCGGTGCAGGCCGTCGCGGCCCAGGTCTTCGACCTGCCGGTCGTGATCCCCCGCCCCGGGGAGTACGTCGCCCGGGGCGCTGCCGTGCAGGCAGCCTGGGCGCTCGGCGGCAACCGCCCGGCCTGGCCCGTCGCGGTGGACGCCGCACCGGCCCCGGACTTCCAGCCTGACATTGGGCAGAACTACCTGAGGGCGAGCCGCCACATTGACCCCGGTGACTGAACCCCTGCTGGCCGGAACTCCGTCGCTTGTCTCAGGTCACGGGATCTGCTCCGCGTTTCCGGGAATCCTGGCTGCTGTCGAGCCGGCCTCGAATGCGGCGGGGACTACTGCCGCGGCGCTCCCGGTTCCGGGTCGCCCGTGGCCGGAGGCGCCGTCGATTCCCGGACCACAAGGTGGGTGGCGAGTTCCACGCGGCGCGAATCGAGCTCCTCGCCGTTGGCCTGCCGGAGGACTGCGCGCAGGGCGGCGCGGCCCATCTCCTGCAGTGGCTGCGTCACCGTGGTCAAGGCAGGGATGGACTGCTCCGCCTGGTACGTGCCATCGAAGCCAACCAGGCTCAAGTCTTCGGGGATCCGCAGCCCGTGCCTCCGGGCTTCGGCCAGGACGCCGAGCCCGATGCTGTCACTTCCCGCGAATATGGCCGTCGGCGGCTCGTGCAGGGCCATAAGAATCTGGAGGCCGCGAATTCCGTGTTCCGGGCGGAACTTGTCCAGCAGGATGTAGTCGGGCCGCACCTGGACACCGTCGGCCATGAGTGCCGCCATGTAGCCATGGAGACGCGCCTGATTGCATTCCGCCGATTCCGGTCCGCCAATGAACGCGATCCGCCGGTGGCCGAGGCCGAGTAGGTGTTCCGTAGCTTCCTTCCCGCCCGCCCAGTTGGTGGCACCCACGCTGACAACCTCCGGCGGCGGCGGGTTGAGCGGATCGATCACCACCACGGGAATATGCCTGCGGCGGAAGGCACTCAACTGGGCCGTGCTGAAGCCGGAGGTCACCACGATCAGACCGAGCCGGCCGTCATCCAAGATGCGCTGGGCACGCCGCTCCGGGCTGAGTGTCATGGCGGGTGCGTGCCCTGTCACATCAACCAGGATCTCGACGTCAACCGAGGCGCCCTGCTCCAGCACTCCATTAAGGACCTCGACGGCGTAGGCGGAGTGCAGCGAGTCGAACACCACTTCCACGATTGCCGTCCGGCCCCCGGCATGCTTGCGCTGCTGCGGGGATTGGTAGCCCAGTTCTTCAAGTGCCGCCAGGACCTTGATGCGGGTGCTCTCGGCAACATCCTCCCGCCCATTGATGACCTTGGAGACAGTGGGGGAGGAGACGCCGGCCTCCCGGGCGACGGCGGCAAGCGTTGGCTTGCCGTGACCCTGGACTATTGACACGTGGACTCCTGTACTTTCGAAATATTTCGATACCAAAAGTCTCGCGTTATTTGCCGCAGGCGTCAAGCCCCCGCTGCTCGCAGCACGATGTCTTTCGCGATCCCTATTGACTGTGACCGTTGTCACCACTACCTTAGTTTCAGAAGTCGCAAACTTTTACGAAACTTTTCGGAAATCAGCTTTTCCCCCAGTAACGGCAGCACGCTTCCTTTTGGAAGCGCGTCTGCCGCCCTCACAACCGGGCCATCAATGAAGAACCCGGAGGACGAATGGAATCCCAGATGAAAACTCGTACGTTCCGCAGTGCCGCGCTGGCCGTCTCGGCCGCCGCAGTTTCGATCAGCCTAGCCGCCTGCGGTTCCAGCGGTCCGGCCGGCAGCGCCGCAAATGCCGACTCGGCCTCAATGTGGGGCCTGACCGGCGGAAACCAGCCGGTTTTGCAGAAGTCCATCACGGACTGGAACTCCGCGCACCCGGATTCGACCATCAAGCTGGATTTCTTCGCGAATGACGCCTACAAGACCAAAGTCCGCACCGCCGTCGGTGCCGGCCAGGGCCCGACCTTCATCTACGGCTGGGGCGGCGGCGTGCTGAAGTCCTACGTGGACGCCGGACAGGTGGATGACCTCTCCGGGTTCCTAAAGGACAACCCCGCCGTCAAGGACCGCTACCTTCCGGCGGTACTGAAGAACGGCGTGATCGACGGCAAAACGTACGCCCTGCCCAACAACAACGTTCAGCCCGTGGTGCTGTACTTCAACAAGGATGTATTCGCCAAGGCCGGCGCCGAACCTCCCAAGACGTGGGATGAGCTGATGGCACTGGTGCCGAAATTCAAGGATGCCGGCATTGCCCCGTTCTCACTCGGCGGCCAGTCCAGGTGGCCGGATCTGATGTGGCTGGAATACCTCGTGGAGCGCATCGGCGGCCCGGAGGTCTTCGCCAACATCGCGGCCAACAAGCCGGACGCGTGGTCAGACCCCGCGGTCACCGAAGCGCTGACCAAGATCCAGCAGCTCGTGGACGCTGGCGGATTCGCCAACGGGTTCTCGTCCATCGCGGCGGACAGCAACGCCGACCAGGCACTGATGTACACCGGCAAGGCGGCCATGATCCTGCAGGGCGGCTGGATCTACCAAAGCATGAAGAAGGACGCCGGCGACTTCGTCAAGAACGGCAAGCTCGGCTTCACCACCTTCCCCACGGTTTCCGGCGGTAAGGGAGACCCGGCCAACGTAGTAGGCAACCCCTCCAACTTCTGGTCCGTCTCCTCGAAAGCCAGTGATGGACAGAAGAAGGCCGCCCTCGGGTATGTCAAGGACGGCATGTTCTCCGACAGCAACATCCAGGGCCTGATCGATTCGGGGGCCGTGCCGGTGGTCAAGGGCATCGAGAGCAAGCTCGCCGCGTCCCCGGACAAGGACTTCCTGTCCTATGTGTACGGCATGGCAAAGAACGCCCCGAGCTTCACGCTCTCCTGGGACCAGGCTCTCAGCCCGGCGCAGGGTGATGCCATGCTGGCCAACCTCGACCAGATTTTCCTGAAGAAGATCACCCCGGAGCAGTTCGTCACCACAATGAACGCGACGATCGGTAAGTAATCCAGTGTCCACCACATCCGGTTCCTCCCGACGGGCCCTTCAGCCGGGCCCGTCGGGGTGGCTGGCCGCGCCGGCCCTTGCTTTCTTCCTGCTGTTCGCCATCATTCCGCTGATCGGCGTCTTGTTCCTGAGCTTCACGTCCTGGGACGGTCTGGGCGAGATCAAGCTGGACGGGCTGAGCAGCTGGACCACAGTCTTGACCGACCCCGTTACCGGCAACGCCCTGCTGGTGACGGCGAAGATCATGTTCTTCTCGTTCATCGTCCAGGCGCCGATCAGCCTGCTCCTGGGCGTCTTCACCGCCGGGGGACAGAAGTACCGCGCGGCCTTGGCCGTCCTGTATTTCGTGCCGCTGCTGCTGTCCTCTGCCGCCGTCGCCATCGCGTTCAAGGCCCTTCTGGACCCGAACTTCGGCTTCGGCGCCGGGCTCGGCATACCGGCTCTATCCCAAGACTGGCTGGGCAATTCGGACCTGGTCCTGTTCGTCGTCGTCTTCGTCATTGCTTGGCAGTTCGTGCCGTTCCACACCCTGATCTACCAAGGCGGAGTGCGCCAGATCCCCACGTCGCTCTACGAGGCGGCGCAGATCGACGGTGCCGGACGGGTCCAGCAGTTCTTCAACATCACCCTGCCCCAACTGAAATACACCATCATCACCTCCTCCACGCTCATGGTGGTCGGATCGCTGGCGTATTTTGACCTCGTCTTCGTCCTCACCGGCGGCGGTCCCGGCTACGCCACCCGGCTTCTCCCGCTGCACATGTACCTCACCGGGTTCAAGGCCAATGACATGGGCGCCGCGAGTGCCCTCGGCGTCATCCTGGTCGTGATCGGCCTTGCTCTTGCCCTGGTGCTGCAGAGACTGGGCGGAAAGAACCGCAACGCAAGCCAATTGGAAGGTGCCTGATGGCTTCCCTAACCCAGCTCCCCGTCCCGTCCACCGCGCCCGTCCGTCCCGAAGCCAGTCCCCGTCCCCGGACCAAGGGACCGGGCCGGACCCGCCCCAACTTCCTGGGCGGTCTGGGCGGGTGGCTCTGGCTGGCCATCATCATCGTCCCGATCTATTACGTGGTGGTGACGAGCCTGAAAAATCAGGCGGGGTTCTTCACGTCCAACCCGATGATGCCGCCCACTGAGCCGACCCTGGACAACTACAAACTGGTGGTGGAGAACGACTTCGTCCGGTACTTTGCCAACAGCCTTATCGTCACGGTGGGCAGCACTATCCCGGCGCTGTTCGTGTCCTTCATGGCTGCCTACGCGATCGTCCGCGGCAAGAGCCGGTTCCTGAACTGGACAAACAGCCTTTTTCTGCTGGGCCTGGCCATCCCGCTGCACGCCACGATCATCCCTATCTACTGGATGATCACGCGCGCCCATATGTACGACACCCTGCTGGCCCTGATCCTGCCCTCCGTCGCCTTCGCCATCCCGATCTCCGTGCTGATCCTGTCCAACTTCATGCGGGACGTGCCGAACGAACTCTTCGAGTCCATGCGGTTGGATGGATGCTCCGACTGGGCCATGATGTGGCGTCTGGCGCTGCCCATGACGCGGCCTGCTGTGGTGACCGTCGGCATCTACAACGCGCTCGGAGTGTGGAACGGCTTCCTGTTCCCGCTGATCCTGACGCAGAGCCCTGAGACCCGGGTGCTGCCGCTGTCACTGTGGACGTTCCAGGGCGAATTCAGCGTCAACATCCCGGCCGTCCTGGCCGCCGTCGTGCTCGCGACGCTGCCGCTGCTGGTGGTCTACGTCATCGCCCGGCGCCAGCTGCTCAGCGGCCTCACCGCAGGCTTCAGCAAATAGTGCGGGGCCCTTTGCCAGAGCACGGCTCCGAATTCCACCCTTTCCGAAAGGTTTACCGATGACTGACGCTACGAGCCTGCGCGTGGGCATGGTGGGCTACGCGTTCATGGGGGCCGCCCATTCCCACGCCTGGCGGACCGCGCCGCGGTTCTTTGACCTGCCGCTGCGGCCGGAACTGACCGCGGTCGCGGGACGGAACGCCGACGGCGTGCGGGCCGCGGCGGCGAAGATGGGCTGGGAGTCCCATGAGACGGACTGGCGGGCTCTAATCGAGCGGGACGACATCGACCTGATCGACATCTGCACCCCGGGCAACACCCACGCCGAGATCGCGATCGCCGCGCTTGAGGCCGGCAAGCATGTCCTGTGCGAGAAGCCGCTGGCCAACTCCGTCGCCGAGGCCGAACGGATGGCTGACGCCGCCGAGGCCGCGGCGGCCCGGGGCGTGTACTCCATGTGCGGCTTCAGCTACCGCCGCACACCGGCCCTGGCCCTGGCCCGGCGGATGGTCGCAGAGGGCCGGCTCGGGCAGATCCGGCACGTGCGGGCCCAGTACCTGCAGGACTGGCTCTCCGACGCCGACGCGCCCCTGACCTGGCGGCTGGACAAGTCCAAGTCCGGTTCCGGCTCGCTCGGGGACATCGGAGCCCACAGCATCGACGCCGCCCAGTGGATCACCGGACGAAACATCACCGGCGTCTCGGCCCTGCTGGAGACCTTCGTCAAAGACCGCCCCGTCGCCGGCGAGCTCGTTGGCCTGGGCGGGCACGGCACCACTGGCGCCGAAGCCGTGCGCGGGCCGGTGACCGTGGACGACGCCGCCATCTTCAGCGCCCGCTTCGCCGGCGACGGACCCGGCAACGGAAACGGTGCCGGACCCATCGGGGTGTTCGAGGCCACCCGCTTCGCGCTGGGCCGCAAGAACGCCATGCGCCTGGAACTCAACGGCACCACGGGATCGCTGGCCTTCGACTTCGAAGACATGAACGCACTGTCCTTCTACGACGCCGCCGATGGCCCCGACGCCGGCTTCCGCAAGATCCAGGTCACCGAACCCGAACACCCCTACACCGCGAACTGGTGGCCCACCGGACACCCGATCGGCTACGAACACCTCTTCACCCACCAAGCGGTCGACCTCATCAACGCCATCGCCGCCCACCAGCCCCCGGCACCATCCTTCGCCGACGCCCTCCAGGTCCAAAAAGTCCTCGCCGCCATCGAATCCAGCGCTGAGGCCGACAGCCACTGGCACCACGTCTGAGAGGAATCACCATGACACGACCCATCACGCTCTTCACCGGCCAGTGGGCCGACTTGCCCTTCGAAGAGGTGGCGCGGCTCGCCGGCGAGTGGGGCTTCGACGGCCTGGAGATCGCCTGCTGGGGCGACCACCTGGACCCGCAGCGCGCCGTCGAGGACGACACCTACCTCCAAGGCCGGCTGGACATCCTGGACAAACACCAACTCAAGGTCCACGCGATCGCCAACCACCTGACCGGACAGGCCGTCTGCGACGACCCGATCGACGAACGCCACGAGGGTATCCTTCCCGCCCACGTCTGGGGCGACGGCGACGCCGAAGGGGTCCGCACCCGCGCCGCCGAGGCCATGAAGACCACTGCCCGCGCAGCTGCAAGGCTGGGCGTGCAGACCGTCACCGGCTTCACGGGATCCTCGATCTGGAAATGCGTCGCCATGTTCCCGCCTGCCTCGGACGCCATGATCGAACGCGGCTACCAGGACTTCGCGGACCGGTGGAACCCGATCCTCGACGTCTTCGACGAGGAAGGGGTCCGTTTCGCCCTTGAGGTCCACCCGTCCGAAATCGCCTACGACTACTGGACCGCCAAACGCACCCTCGAGGCAATCGGATACCGGGAGAACTTCGGCCTGAACTTCGACCCGTCCCACTTCCTGTGGCAGGACCTGGATCCTGTCATGTTCCTGCAGGACTTCGCGGACAAGATCTTCCACGTTCATGTCAAGGAATCCGTCCGCCAGCTCAACGGCCGCAACGGCCGGCTCGGCTCCCACCTGCCGTGGGCTGACCCGCGCCGCGGATGGGACTTCGTCACGGCCGGCCACGGCGACGTCCACTGGGAACCGATCTTCCGGACCTTGAACGCCATCGGATACCAGGGGCCCACGAGCGTGGAGTGGGAGGACGCCGGCATGGATCGCCTGGTCGGTGCACCGCAGGCCCTCGCACTGGTCAAGGAACTGGCCGCGATCACACCCCCCGCAGCGGCATTCGACTCCGCCTTCGCCGCCCGCTGAGCCGGCCGCGGCCATAACAAACCAACAACAGAGGAACCCCATGACAAACAATCAGAAAACCGCGCTCGTGGTGCGCGGCGGCTGGGACGGGCACCAGCCCGTTGAGGCCACCGAGGAATTCATCCCGTACCTGAAAGCCAACGGCTACGAGGTCCGGGTGGAGGAATCGCCCAAGATCTACGCCGACGCCGAATACCTGGCCGGGGTGGACCTGATCATGCAGTGCATGACCATGTCCACCATCGAAAAGGATGAGTTCGAGGGGCTTCGCGCCGCCGTCGAGAACGGCACTGGCCTCGCCGGCTGGCACGGCGGCATCGCGGATTCCTACCGCAACACCTCCGACTACCTGCACCTGATCGGCGGCCAGTTTGCCTGCCACCCGGGCAAACACCCGGATGAACGGACAGGCGAGCAACCCGACAACTACGTCCCCTACACGGTCAATATGCTCCCGGCGGCCGCGGAGCACCCAATCACTGCCGGCCTCGGCGACTTCGACCTCGTCACCGAACAGTACTGGGTCCTCGCCGACGACTACATCGACGTCCTGGCCACCACCACCCAGAAAGTCCGGGCATGGGACCCCTGGCAACGGGAAGTCACCTCGCCGGCCATCTGGACCCGGCAATGGGGAAAAGGCAAGATCTTCGTTTGCACCCCGGGACACCGGGTCGAAATCCTCCAGGACAACAATGTCCGCACCATCATCGAAAGGGGCCTGCTGTGGGCAAGCCGGTAAACGTTGGAATCATCGGCTGTGGAGCCATCATCGCCCAGTACCTGGCGAACTTCCGCCGGCTCCAGGACATCAACCTCGTCGCTGTCGCTGACCTGGACCCCGCCCGGGCGCAGGCAGTCGCCGACTCATACGACGGCGTCCGGGCGCTCACGGTCGACGCGCTCCTGGCCGCCGACGACGTCGAGCTCGTCCTGAACCTGACCATCCCGGCAGCCCACGCCGAGGTGGCGCTGCGCGCGATTGCCGCCGGCAAATCCGTGTACGGTGAAAAGCCCCTCGCGGCCACGACGGCGGAGGCCCGGCAAGTGCTGGACGCTGCGCGGAAGGCCGGAGTCGCGGTTGGCTGCGCCCCTGACACCGTGCTCGGCACCGGGATCCAGACCGCCCGGAAGGCAATCGACGACGGGCTGATCGGCACGCCGATCTCCGCCGCTGCCACCATGGCCACGCCCGGTCATGAGCGCTGGCACCCGAACCCGGACTTCTATTACCAGCCAGGCGGCGGTCCGCTGCTGGACATGGGACCGTACTACGTCTCGGCCCTGGTCACGTTGCTCGGACCGGTGGTCTCGGTGATCGGCGCTGCCAGCCACACGCGCGACGAGCGGACCATCGGCTCGGGTCCGCGTGAGGGCCAGAGGGTCCCCGTGGCAATCGATACCCATGTCACTGGCGTCCTAATCCATGCCTCGGGGGCCTTGTCCACACTGGTGATGAGCTTCGACGCAGTGAAGACCCGGAGCCCCAACATCGAAATCCATGGCGAGCACGGTTCCCTCGTGGTCCCGGACCCGAACCACTTCGACGGCGATGTGCAGCTCTTCGCCCTCGGCGCGGAGGACTGGGAGACCCTTCCGGTCTCGGCCGGTTACACGGACGCGGGGCGCGGCTTCGGCGTCGCGGACCTCGTCCGCACGCCGGCCGGCCAGGAGCCACGGGCCGGAGGTGTCCTGGCTTTCCACGCCCTGGAAGTGATGGAGTCCGTGCTGGAGTCGGCGCATACGGGCACGCCTGTCCGGATTGGCAGCACAGTGTCGCGCCCCGAACCGGTCGAGCTGGACGCCATCGCTGACGCTCCCGTGGCGGTCACCTCGTAGCGCCCGTTCAGCCGCGCCCTCCCAGCCGTGCCCGGCCGAATTCGCCGGAAACCTGCCAGCTCGCCGGAACGTTCCGGCGACCCCGCGGGCTTCCGGCGAATTCGCGCGAACGGGCGGTATCTGAAATCCCGGACGGAGAATCAAACTTCGCCGTGATGCAGCTCACGCGCCATGTTCAGATGTACTCACGACTTCGTCAGGATCCATTCTCAATGTGAGGAACACTCATGCAGGCCACCACACGAACGGGAACAGCAGAGCCGCGCGTAGAGCGCCGCTCGATCGATTTCGTCCCTGAACACGAACGCCACGGATCGCCGGCGCAGCAATTCACCCTATGGTTCGGCGCGAACATGCAGATCACGGCAATCGTGGACGGAGCGCTGGCGGTGCTGTTCGGCGCCGATGCCCTGTGGGCGATCCTCGGACTGCTGATCGGCAACATCCTTGGCGGAGCCGTCATGGCACTGCACGCGGCCCAGGGACCCAAGCTGGGTCTCCCGCAGATGATCTCCAGCCGTGCGCAGTTTGGTGTCCTTGGCGCCGTGATCCCCCTGGTGTTGGTCATCATCATGTATCTCGGCTTCGCGGCCACCGGAACTGTCCTGGCGGGGCAGGCCGTCGAGCAGATCACGCACACCGGGACGCCGGCCGTGGGCATGGTCATCTTCGGGGCCTTGACCGTGCTGGTGGCGACCCTGGGCTACAAGTACATCCACCTGATGGGCCGGATTTCGACCGTCGTCGGCGTCCTAGGCTTCACCTACCTTGGCATCAGGCTCCTCACCAGCCAGGACGTCGGCGCACTGCTCAGCTCCGGCAGCTTCGAATTTCCCACCTTCCTCCTGGCCGTCTCCCTCGGTGCCGGTTGGCAGCTGACCTACGGCCCGTACGTCGCCGACTACTCCCGCTACCTGCCCTCGGACACCGCGCCGCGACGAACTTTCCTGGCCGCATTCTTTGGCACGGTGCTTGGATCGCAGTGGTCAATGACCCTCGGCGCCCTGTTCGCAGCCCTGGCGTTGCCCAAGGGCCAGCGGTTCCTCGACGGTCAGGTGGCCTTCCTCGGCAACCTCAGCGGCGGCGGCCTGATCGCCGTCGTCATTTACCTGGTGATCGTGACCGGAAAACTGACCGTCAACACCCTCAACGCCTACGGCGGATACATGACAATGCTGACCTCCGTAACAGCGTTCACGCGCAAATCGACGGCACCGTCACGGACCCGGCTGGTCTACGTGGTCGCCTTCATCGGGCTTTCCGTCCTCATCGCGGTACTGGCTTCGCCGGACTTCATCGCCAACTTCAAGAACTTCGTCCTGCTCCTGCTCATGGTTTTCATCCCGTGGAGCTCGATCAACCTCGTGGACTACTACCTCGTCTCGAAGGAAAAGGTGGACATCCCGGCGCTGTACGATCCTGACGGCCGGTACGGGCGGTGGAACAAGACCGCGCTGCTTTCCTATGCCCTCGGCATTCTCGTCCAGATTCCGTTCCTGGCCCAGACTCTCTACACCGGACCGATGACCAAGCTGCTGGGTGGCGCCGACATCTCCTGGCTGGTGGGCCTGGTGGTTACCGCCCTCGTGTTTTACCCGCTGGCCAAGCGAAACTCGAACGCACCGGCGCACATGATCTATCCGGCCGACGCCGGCCCGCTTGCCGCTGCCTCGGCCAGCGAAGCGCTTCAGAGCAGCCCGGTGTCCTGAACCGGAACGCGCTGAATGGTCAGAGGACGCACGCGAACGACCGCCCGGTCACGTTCCCGGAGTGCGCACCCTGCCGAAGTCGCCGGAAAGCTGCGAACTCGCCGGAACGTTCCGGCGAGCCCGCAGGCTTCCGGCGATTTCGCGTGACGGGGGCGTGCTGGGGCGGCCGTGCCGAGGCCGGCGCGGGGCGTCAGTCTGTGGCGGCCTGGTCGGCGTCGAACCCGGCCAGGAGGCGCCGCGAGGCCGTGTCCATGTGGGAGCGCATGGCCGCCGTCACGGCAGCCTCGTCCCGCGATTCCAGGGCGTGGAAGATCTCCCGGTGCTCGGCCAGGGCGGCCGCCGCGTGCCCCTCATCCGTCAAGGCGCGGTCTACCCAGATGCGCAGCAGCGAGCGGATGCTCTGCAGCAGTTCCTGCAGGACCTGGTTGCCGGAGGCGGCGGCAATTTCGCGGTGGAAGGCGGCGTCGGCCTCCACGAACGTTGCGAGGTCATCGAGGCTGTGCTCCATGGTGGCCAGATTTTCGCGCATCCGGTCCAGGGCGTCGTCGGTAATCCGCTGGGCCGCGAGCTGGCCGGCCTGAACCTCGAGTCCGCCGCGCAGTTCGACGAGTTCCCGCGTCCGGGGCGCGCCCAGCATGAGGCCCCAGCTCAGCGTGCGGGGGAGGAGCTCGGAAATGCCGTCGCGCAGGTAGGTCCCGGAACCCGGACGTACGATCACAATCCCGAGGATCTCCAACGCGGCGAGGGCCTCGCGGACCGCGGAGCGCCCGACCCCCAGCGATGCGGCGAGCTGGCGCTCGGCTGGCAGGCGGGTTCCGACGGCGATCTCGCCGCTCGTGAAGTAGCCCAGAAGCCGTTCGGCGACTTCGGAGACAACCGATCCTTGCTCCATGGAACCGAGCGCGGCACTGATTTTGGCCGTGGAAGCGGCGGAATTAACGGACACCTTCCCAGCGTAACAACCAGGGCAGGCGCAGCCGCGCAGACTTTACCTTCAGACATAAACATGTCAACCGGTTGACCAATTTGGGGTCTGCCCTTTATGGTGTTAATCACACGCTTAGTACCGGCCCGCCAGCTTTCCCGAACTAGGCACCGAGACACATCCCAAGGCATCCACCGCAGGCCGCCGTTGGGAGACCAACATCTAGGAGTCAATGTGGACACCACACAATCGGTGGTCGAAAGATCTGCAATCAAGAAGGTGGCATATCGGCTGGTGCCGTTTGTCGCTCTGATGTTCTTCATCAATTACCTCGATCGGACGGCTATCGCCTTTGCCGGCCCCAACGGCATGAACGCCGATCTGGGCCTCTCGGCCGCCCAGTTCGGCTTCGCGTCCGGGGTCTTCTTCATCGGCTACATCCTGCTGGAAATCCCCAGCAATCTGGCCCTGCACAGGTTCGGCGCCCGCCGCTGGCTGTCCCGCATTATGGTCAGCTGGGGCATCGTCTCCCTGCTGTTCGTCTGGGTCAGCAGCGTGGAGGGGCTCTATATTCTGCGCTTCGCTCTGGGTGTGGCCGAAGCCGGCTTCTTTCCCGGCGCCATTCTCTTCCTGAGCCTGTGGGTCCCGTCCCGTCACCGCAGCAAGATCCTGGCCCTGTTCTACTTGGCCCAGCCGCTGACCACGGTCATCGGTGCACCACTTGCCGGTTGGCTCATTCAGCAGGAGGGCCTCTTCGGACTCGACGGCTGGCGCGTGATGTACCTCGGCGTATCGATTCCGGCCATCGTCGTCGGCATCATCGCCTGGTTCTACCTCGCCGATTCCCCGGCCAAGGCCAGGTGGCTCAACCCGGACGAAAAGACGTGGCTGACCAACGCCCTGGAGACGGAAAAGAAGGAAACAACGGCGAGCCACAAGCACGTCAGCGCCCGCACTGTCTTCTCCAACGGCAGGGTCTGGATGCTGTCCGCCATCTACTTCGGCTTCATCTACGGCCTCTATGCGCTGGCGTTCTTCCTGCCCACCATCATCGCCGGCTTCGAAAGCCAATACGGCAGCAAGTTCGATGTGCTCCAAAAGGTCCTCATCACGGCCATCCCGTACGTGTTCGCGGCCCTTGCCCTCTACTTCTGGTCCAAGGACGCCACTAAACGCGGCGTCAAGACCTGGCACATCGCCTTGCCCGCCCTCATCGGCGGCCTGAGCGTCCCGCTGGCCCTGTTTGCCGGCTCGCCGGCCGCGACCATCGCCGTCATCACCGTCACGGCCATGGCCATCTTTGCCGCACTGCCCAACTTCTGGACCGTTCCCACCCAGTTCCTCACCGGAGCGGCGGCCGCAGCCGGCATCGCCCTGATCAACACGGTGGGCAACCTGGCCGGCTTCAGCGCCGGCTTCGTTACCGGCTGGCTCAAGGACTGGACCGGCGGCTACACCGTCCCGATGTTCGTCGTCGGCGGCTTCCTGCTCCTTTCCGGCGTCCTCATGGTGGTGCTCAGCCGCTCCGGCAAGATCAGCGAAGGCGTACCCGCTGAAGCCCTGGATCCCACCGGGGCCGGACACCACGCCGAGCCGTAACAGACCCGGGGGCGTCCCCCTCACCCGGGGACGTCCCCGCACCAATCCGCGCCGGCGCACGCTTACCCGCCGCAGGCACGTCCGCCACCACCAGCCGGCGTCCCAAGAACAATTTCCCCCAGCTAGCCTCTAAATATTCCGGGAGACACCGCATGACCCGCCTGTTCAATGAACCTTCAGCCTTCGCTGACGAGATGATCGAGGGCTTCGTTGCCTCCCACAGTCGCTGGGTCAAGCGCGTTACCGGAGGTGTCGTCCGCAACACCCGCAGCGCACCCGGCACCGCTGCCCTGGTGATCGGCGGCGGCTCCGGACACTACCCGGCCTTTGCCGGGCTCGTGGGCCAGGGCCTCGCCCATGGTGCCGCGATGGGCAACCTGTTCGCTTCCCCGTCCGCGCAGCAGATCTACAACGTGGCGAAAGCCGCCAGCAACGGCGGCGGTGTGCTGCTCGGTTACGGCAACTACGCCGGTGACGTCCTGCACTTCAACCAGGCCCAGGACCGGCTCCGCAAGGAGGGAATCGACTGCCGGAGCATCGCTGTTACGGATGACGTCTCCTCCGCACCGCCGGCCGAACGCGCCAAGCGCAGGGGCATCGCCGGTGACCTGACGGTCTTCAAGGTCGCCGCCGCGGCAGCGGAAGCCGGCTACTCCATGGACGCCACGCTGGAGATCGCCGAACGCGCCAACCACCGGACCCGCTCCTTCGGCGTTGCCTTCAGCGGGTGCACCCTGCCCGGCGCCGACCACCCGCTCTTCTCCGTCCCGGAAGGCCGCATGGCCGTAGGGATGGGCATCCACGGCGAACCCGGCATCGGGGAAACGGACATCCCGACGGCGGACGAACTCGCCGAGCTGCTGGTCAGCAGCCTCCTGGCAGAAGTTCCGGACGGCGTCGAGGACGGTGCCGCTCCCGGTGGAGCACGGCGCGTCGTCCCCATCCTCAACGGCCTGGGCAGCGTCAAGTACGAGGAACTCTTCGTGGTCTACCGCCGCGTCGCCCGGCTCCTCGCCGAGGCCGGCCTGGACGCCGTGGACCCGCAGGTGGGCGAACTGGTCACCAGCTTCGACATGGCCGGCACCTCCCTGACCCTGTTCTGGCTCGACGACGAACTCGAATCCCTCTGGCACGCGCCCGCCGACGCCCCGGCCTTCCGCCGCGGTGCCGTGACCGCCGAGGCCCTTGAGGCCACCGAATTCGCCGACCTCGCCGAGGTCGAAGCGCCGATCCCGGCAGCTTCCGACGAATCCCGTGCCGGGGCCCTCCGGGTACTGGCAGCGCTCGGCGCCGCCAAGGACGTGGTGGACGCCAACGCCGAGGAGCTCGGCAGGATTGACGCCATCGCCGGCGATGGCGACCACGGCATCGGCATGGAACGCGGAGTCGGGGCGGCTGTCACTGCCGCAGCGGACGCCGTCGCCCGCGGCGCGGGAGCCGCCACCACCCTCCGCCTCGCAGGTGACGCCTGGGCCGACAAAGCCGGCGGCACCTCCGGCGCCCTGTGGGGCATGGCCCTGCACGCCGTCGCAGACGCACTGGGCGACTCCAAGGCTCCCGACGCCGCCGCTGTCGCCGACGGCGTGGCCGCCGCCGCCGCCGCGATCATGGACTTCGGCAAGGCCAAGCCAGGGGACAAGACCCTGGTGGACGTCCTGGTCCCGTTCCGTGACGCCCTCAGCGCCGGTGTCAGCACCGGAGGGTCCCTCACACAGGCCTGGGGGACGGCGGCAGGGGTTGCCGAACAGGCGGCCGAAAACACCGCCCAGCTGCTGCCGCTCATGGGACGCGCCCGCCCTCACGCCGATAAGAGCCTCGGCACCCCCGATGCCGGCGCCGTCTCCATGGCGCTGATCGTACGAGCCATTCACAACACCCTCACCAAGGAGAACGCATGAGCGCCAAACTGCGCCTGGTCATCGGAGCCGACGACGCTGGATTCGACTACAAGGAGGCCCTCAAAGCCGATCTCGAGGCCAGTGACCTCGTCGAATCGGTCCACGACGTGGGCGTGGATGCCACCAGCCACACTCCCTACCCATCCGTGGCCATCGCGGCTGCCGAACTCATCGCCGCCGGCAAGGCGGACCGCGCCCTCCTGGTCTGCGGCACCGGGCTCGGCGTCGCGATCGCCGCAAACAAGGTCCCCGGGATCCGGGCCGTCACGGCCCACGACAGCTACTCCGTGGAGCGTTCGATCCTGAGCAACAACGCCCAGGTGCTCACCTTCGGCCAGCGCGTCGTCGGCCTGGAGCTCGCCCGCCGGCTCGCCCGCGAATGGCTCACCTACACCTTCGACGAAACCTCCGCCTCGGCCGAAAAAGTCACACTAATTAAGGACTACGAGGGTGTCACTTCCTGCTAAGACAGCAACAAAACCGAAGGCAATCATCGGCGTCAGCCTGAAGATGTACTTCGGCTACGAACGCACGCTCGAATACTGCCGCGAGGTGGCCACCATCGCTTTCGCGCATCCGGCGGTCCAGAGCGGCGACATCGAACTGTTCGTGCTGCCCACCTTGCCTGTACTGCCCGAAGCGGCCCGCATCCTCGGAACCGCCGGGGCAGCGGCCGGAGCCCAGGACATCTTCTGGGAGGACGAAGGACCCTACACCGGGGAGGTAGGCGGCAAGACCGTTGCTGAACTCGGCGGCCGCTACACAGAGGTGGGCCACGCAGAAAGGCGCCGGATCTTCGGCGAGGATGACAGGATCATCGGCCTCAAGACCGCCGCCGCCTACCGCAACCGGCTCACCCCGGTACTCTGCGTCGGCGAGCTTCAGCCCGGTTCCGTGGAGGAAGCCATCCGGACTTGCTCAGCGGACATCGACGCCGCGCTCAACCGGGCCCGGTCCCTGGGACCGGCAGCGCGGACCATTGTGGCCTACGAACCGCAATGGGCCATCGGCGCCCCGGAACCGGCCACGCCGGAGTACATCAGCGCCGTCAGCGCCGGCCTGGACGCGCACCTGCGCTCCCTGCCGGGGCAGGCCGACAGCCGGGTCATCTACGGCGGAAGCGCCGGCCCGGGCCTGATCGGACGGCTCGATGAAGCCGTCGCCGGGCTGTTCCTGGGCCGCTTCGCCCACGACCCTAAGGCCCTGAAGACCATCCTGGACGAGACCGCCGAACGGCTGGGCCTGCTGAGCGGAAGGGCGGCAGCATGAGCACCATCGGCCAGGGATCTGGAAACGGTTCAAGGATCGGATCTGGTTCAAGAATTGGATTGAGCAGCTACGCCTTCTTCTGGCAGCTCTCGGAGAAGGTTTCGGAGCCGCTCAGCCTCCGCGAGGCGCTGGAGCGCACAGCGGCCCTCGGCGTGGACCTCTTTCAGATCTGCGACTACGCACCGCTCGAAGCCATGGGCGAAGCGGAACTGAAAGACATCCGGGCCACGGCTGACTCGCTGGGGATCGCGCTGGAACTGGGCACCAAGGGCATCCGGCCGGAACACCTCCGGAAGTTCCTGCGAATCGCCGGGATCCTGGGCGCGCCGCTTTTGCGGACCATGTTCAACGTCCCGGGCCACACCCCGACACCGGACGAAGCCGTGGCGATCTTCAAGGACGTGCTGCCGGAGTTCGAGGCCGCCGGGGTGAAAATCGCGGTGGAAACCTACGAGCAAGTTCCCACGGCCCGGATCCTGGAGGTCATCCGCCGCGTCGGCAGCCCCTCCCTGGGCATCTGCAGCGATCCCGCCAACACCGTGGCGGCGCTGGAGTTCCCGCGTGAGGTGATTGACGCCGTCGCGCCCTATGTCCTGAACATGCACATCAAAGACTTTGCGTTCAGCCGCAAGGAGGGGTGGGTCGGGTTCACATACTCCGGCGCCCCCCTCGGCGAGGGACTTCTCGACTATGACTACATGGCCGGAAAGCTTCAGCCCAAAGAAAGAAACATCAACCAAATTGTCGAGCACTGGCTGCCGTGGCAGGACTCCGAAGAAGAGACCATCCGCCGCGAAAACCAGTGGACCCAGCAAAGCCTCGATTTCCTAAGGAGCAAGTGAAATGTCAGCAGAAAAATTGACCGTCGCCGTCATCGGGGCCGGAGGCAAAATGGGGCTGCGTGTTTCAGCCAACCTCCAGAAGAGCGCCCACACCGTCTTCTACAGCGAGAACTCGCCTGCCGGACAGGAGCGCGTCCGCGCCGAAGGACGGGAAATCAGCAGCACAGCGGATGCGATCAAGGACGCCGATGTCGTGATCCTCGCCGTCCCGGACACCGTACTGGGCGTCGTTTCCCAGGGTGTCGTCCCGCAGTTGAAGTCGGGCGCCATCCTGCTCACCCTGGACCCGGCCGCCGCCTACGCCGGCCTCTTGGCCAAGCGCGACGACGTGGTCCAGGCCGTGGCGCACCCGTGCCACCCGTCTGTGTTCCTGGAACGCACCACCAAGGAGGAATGGGCCGACACCTTCGGCGGACAGGGCGCCCCGCAGAACGTCGTGGCCGCGATCGACGAGGACGCCTCCGGGGCCGCCCGCGCCGCCGCCGAGGCGACCATCAAGGTTATCTACGCCCCCGTGATCGACGTCCACTGGGTCACCGTGAAGCAGCTCGCCATCCTCGAACCCACCCTCGTGGAGACGGTGGCCTGCATGATCGGCACCCTGCTCAAGGAAGCCCTGCACGAGACCGTGCACACCGCCGGCGTCCCCGAGGAAGCCGCCAAGGCCATGCTGTTCGGGCACGTCCAGATCGCCCTGACCAACGCCCTGCGCGGTTCCAACCCGTTCTCCGAGGCCTGCGAAATCGCCATCCAGTACGGCAAGGACACCATCATCAAGGACGACTGGAAGAAGATCTTCGACGACTCCGAGCTCGACTACGTGATCGCCAAGATGCTCAAGCTCGACGCCGTCAAGCGCTGAGTCGTCCGACGCACCACTGCGCGGGGCTGCCCACGCCCGGCCCAGTTCGCCGGAAACCTGCCCGTTCGCCGGAACGTTCCGGCGAACTCGCGGGCTTCCGGCGAATTCGCGCGTGGGATCCGGGGGCCCGGGAGCGCGCGGGGCACGGACCGATCGCGCGTCGGATCCGGGAGTGTCAGATGGTGCGCGGGGCCTTGGCCAGGTTCTCGGCCAGCTCGGCTGCGTTCTGCCGGATCACGTAGGCGGGGCGGTCCCGTTCAGTGCGCCAGCTTTCGGACAGCGGACCCATGCTGACGGTGTCGAAGCCGAATTCGTCATAGAGCCTGGTGACAAGCTCAGCCGCTTCCGGGAAATCGCTCGCCGTGGCCAGGGCCCGGCGGTTGGGTGTGCCGGCCGGTGTGCCGTCCTTGGTGATCTGGGAGTACCCGATGTGGTTGAAGGCCTTCGCTACCTTGGACTGGGGCAGGTGCTCCTGCAGTAGGCCGGAAGTGGTGGCCTTGCCGGCATCCAAAGCCGGCACATGCCCGTCGCGTTCCCAGTAGTAGTTATTGGTGTCCAGGACGATCTTGCCCGCTAGCGGTTCCACGGGCACGTCCGGGATGCTCTTAAGCGGCACGGAGACGACGGCGAAGTCGCCCGCTGCTGCAGTTTCGGCCGGGGTTGCGGCCCGGGCTTTGGGCCCCAGCTCCGCGATGAGGTCCGCGAGGGTTTCCGGACCCCGCGAGTTGCTGATCACGACGTCGTAGCCGAGTTCGACGGCCTTGCGGGCGATCTGGCCGCCGATGTGTCCTGCACCGATGATTCCGATTGTTGTCATGTCCGGGCCAACACGCAGGCATGCGAAGATATTTCGCTCGTTACCGGTTGTGTCTTGCCGGGACTGTCAGGGGCCAGACCCGCCGAGGTCGCCGGAAACGCGCCCACTCGCCGGAAAGTTCCGGCGAACTCGTAGGTTTCCGGCGAAGTCGCGCCTCGGGGCCGTCAATGGCGCGCCGGGGCCGCCAATGGCGCGTCGGGGAAGCTACGGCCCGGTTCTGCCGCCTGGCACGGCGTTGCCCTGGGCTCCGGTGCCCGGTTCGTCGTCGATGTCCGGGCCCTCTGCCGCGTCCTGGGAATGGGCCCGGTCGTCAAAGGGTTCAGCCGTTGCATCGCCCTCGGCGGGGGTCTCGCTGTGGGCGCGCTCCGGCGCCTCTGAGTCTTCCCTCATGTCCGCTCCTCTGCTGCAATGCTGGAATGGTTGTCGGCTCTTGAACATCTAGCTCCCGCACCAAGAGGGCTGTCAAGACCTGCCGGATGCTTGGAGATTCAGAACGGTGCCCGGCCGCAGGGACGGCTCGAATCCCGTTTGGGTTCTTTGCTGGGGTGCAGGGCATAGTCGCGGGACCGTTTGCTGGAGAGCGCCAGAAGCAACAGGATGTCCAGGGTCAGGCCGGGCAGGTTGGACTGCAGCGTGATGTCCGGACCGCCGTGGAAGACATCGACGGCCTGGGCGCAGATGGCGGCCGTGCTGATGCGGTGTCGGCTCCGGTGATGGCGCCGACCACGTGGTCGCGTTCGGCGTCGGTGTTCTAGTCGATCTTGTGGGTGATCTGCAGGGTAAACAGGGACAGCCCGACGCTGCGGTCATAGGTGCCGGCGCCAGCCAGTCGACGGCCACTCGGCCGGGCACCAGCCAGCCGGCCGGGCAGCGCCAGAAACGGACGTGGTGCCGCTTGCCCGGGGTGCCGTCGACTCCCTGCTGGTAGGCAAAATCCTGCTGGCGGCCGAACAGGAACAAGGGACTGACCGGGGCCTGGAGATAGCTGCGGCGCAGGAGGGTGGAGGAGGCCCGCCGCCTGGGACCGGCAACATCCCGGCCAGCGACCTCATGCCCGTTCCGTCAGAAGCTCGTCGTCTGCGTCAGATAGCCGTAATACCGCGACCCGATCGGGTGGACAGGATCGCCGCCGTAACCGTAGTCGTTGTGCCGCTTCGTGTAAGACTTCGTCGCGTGCAGATAATCCGCCATGACCTGCTCGGCTGAACCCGTGCATTCGTTCTGGCTGATGCACAGGGCAACGGACCCTGCCACGGCCGGGCTGGCGAAGCTGGTGCCGTTGCTGACGTTGTAGCCGCCGGGCCAGGTGGAAAGCATGCACATTCCGGGCCCGGAGACCGTGTGGGCCTCGTCAGCTTTCGTGGTGGCGAAGTTGGAGAAGAATGCCGGCTGGTCATCCTTTTGCCCGTACTTCGAGAAGTCGTCGGCGCCGCAGCTGGGGGCTGCTTTGCCGCCGGCCTTTCCGTCGAAGTCGCCCATGGCGGTGGCGGTCAGCACCTGGTCGTACGTGGCCGGCACTGTGTTGGCGAAGTCCATGCCCTCGTTGCCGGCCGCGACAGCGTAGGTGACGCCGGCCTCGACAGAACGGCAGATGGCGTAGTGCATCGGGTCAGTGCCCTTGCCGCAGTTGGGCGTATCCGGAGCGCCGCCGGCGATGCTGATGTTGGCCACGGCGATGTCGTTGTCCTCGTTATCGTCCGTGCGCGTCGAGGTCACCCAGTCAATGGCGCAGATCAGGCTCTGCTCGGAGATCAGGCCGTTGTTGTCGACCACACGGACGGACCACAGCGGCGTGCCCGGGGCGGTCCCGATGACACCTTGTTGGTTGTTCCGGGCGCCGATTACACCCGCCACAAATGTCCCGTGCCCCAAAACGTCCACGGGGGTCACATCCACGGGCGAGCCGGACTGGCAGTCAACGCCGCCCTTGACGTTCAGGTCCGGATGGGTCGCATCGATGCCGCTGTCGATCACGGCAACGTTGACATCGATCTTGGCAGGCCCCTTGTCGAGGGCCTTCCGGACGTCCGAGTCGGTTCCGGCGATCCGCTCGCGCCAAAACGGCGTCTTCTGGGTGGCCGCGGACCCAAGATCCCGCGGTTGCTGGAATGTGCGGCCCGCAGTGACGAAGTCAACGTTGGGGTCGGTCTGGAGGCGTTGCGCCTGGGACGCCGTCATGGTCGCCGAGTAGCCCTTCACGGCGCTGAGGTAGAGCTTCGACGCCGTGAATCCGTAGGCGCTTTGCTGGGCGGCCGCCGCGGCTCCAGCGTTCACGACCCCGTCCTTGAGCACCACAATGTAGTTTTGCGCCTTCTGGGCCGCAGAGGAGGGGGCCGCGGTCGCCAGACCGAAGCACGAGACCAGCGCAACCACTGTCAGCGAGGCCATCGCCCGCCGGAACCGAAGCCGGTCAGGTCTGGGATAAGCACTGCGCCGGTGTCTGCGCGGGACCCGCGCCACCGATGGTAGCTGCGGGTCTGATGCCTTGCGGCTGGCTTGGCTGAACATCGTGGCCTCCCATTAAGCGAGTTCGCTAATTCGAGTGCCCCCCGCCCATATCTTAGGCCTCCGGCCGCGTCTTACACCCGGGCCCTTTGGAAAAACTTGCGCCGGGCCTTTGGCCGATGCCTCAGACCAGGCTGTCTTCCTTTGCAGGTGCAGGTGCAGGTGCACGTTCAGGTGCGGGTGCGTTCTCCGGCGCCCGGGCGGCCGCGTGGGCTGCCGTTGCTGTGCGGACGGCTTGCGCCGGGCGGACGTGGTGGCCGAACGGGCTGAACCGGCTGAAACCGAGTTCGGCGAAGGCATACGCGGTCTCGGCGTGCTCGGACCGGTCGACGCCGGCGAGCTCGTCCTCGCGGCTGACCCGGAACCCGAGCGTCTTGTGGATGGCGAGCCCAATCACTGCGGTCCCAAGACCGGACACCGCCACGGCGATGAGGACGGCCACGGTCTGCGCGACGAGCTGGTGGAGCCCTCCGCCGTAAAACAGCCCGCCCCCTGCACCGTCCACCGGAAGGGCAACGAAGCCCAGGGCGAGCGTGCCGATGAGGCCGCCGCCAAGGTGGACGCCAACGACGTCCAGCGAGTCATCGAAGCCAAACTTGAACTTCAGATCCACGAACACCACACAAGCCGCACCGGCCACGAAGCCGAGGCCCAGTGCGGCGAGGGGGCTGATGTTGGCGCACGACGGCGTGATCGCCACGAGGCCGGCAACGGCGCCCGACGCGGCGCCCAGGGAGGTGTGGTGGCCGTGGCGGATCTTCTCCACGACCAGCCAGCTGATCATGGCCGCCGCGGGGGCGGCCAGGGTGTTTACCCAGATCAGGCCGGCCTGCTCCACGGTAGTGGCGGCGCCGGCGTTGAAGCCGAACCAGCCAAACCACAGGATGCCCGCGCCGAGCATGATGAAGGGGATGTTGTGGGGGCGGTGGCTGGGGTCCTTGCCGAAGCCGTGCCGGTTACCCAGGATCAGGACCAAAACCAGGGCCGCGGTTCCGGACGCGATTTCCACCACGGTGCCGCCGGCGAAGTCGATGACCTGGCCAAAGACGGCACTCACGGCACCGCCGGCACTCATAAGGCCGCCGCCCCAGACCATGAAGGCCAACGGGCAATAGACGAGGGTGATCCAGATGGGCACGAACAGGGCCCAGGAGGTGAATTTAGCGCGGTCCGCGATGGCGCCGCTGATGAGGGCCACGGTCAGGATGGCAAATGTGGCGCTGTAGCCGGCCTTGATCAAGTCGGGCGAACCGATGAGGCCGCTCAGGCCGAAGTTGGCGAACGGGTTGCCGAACACGCCGAGGACGCCCTGCCCGGTGCTCATCGAGTAGCCCCAGAGAACCCACACCACGCCGACAATCCCGATGGAGACGAAGCTCATCATCATCATGTTGAGCGAGGCCTTGGCCCGCGTCATGCCGCCGTAAAAGAGGCCCAGTGCAGGGGTCATCAGCAGAACGAGCGCCGCCGAAATAATCATCCAGACGCTTCCAGCAGTGAGTTCCACCGGGGTCCCTTCTCGTCAGTCTTCCGTACCGGGACACGTCGCCGCCGGCCCCCCGGTCCGTGTTCAATGGTCGCGGAGCCATGTTTCCGGCAGTGGGGCGAAAAGTTGCGGGCACGTTACGGGATTCGCGGCGGCGTGAAGTTCGCGTGACCGGCATGTTTCAGGAATGTAAACGGGGCCTCAAGCTCCGGCCGGTTTGTCGAGCGGTATCTCCAGGCAACGGCCGGATGCGTTCCAGCTGCTCAGAGTGCCCAGGTGGCCGCTCAGCCGCTGCATCCGGGCGGCAATATCGGGCGCCGATTCCCGGGCAAGCCGTGCCTGAAATCCGGCGATGATCGTGGGGTACAGCCGAAGCGTGCGCGGTGTGCCACCGTCAGTGTCGAGCATGAACAAGAATGACTGGTCATTGCGCTCGACGGGGTCCACCGCATAGTCGTCAATGAAGTCCCCGGCGCTGTAGATGACGGGGCGGTTCCGGTGGATCCCGACGCCGCGGAAAATGTGCGGCGAGTGGCCGAACACGAGGTCGGCTCCGGCCTCGATGAGGTCCCGGGCGAGGTCCTGATGCCGGGCCGGGGCGTCGTGGCCCCAATTGCCGCCCCAATGGGCTGACACGATGAGGCACTGGACGCGGGCCTTCGTCCTGCCGACCAGGCCCAACAGGCCGTCCACACGGCCGTCCGGTCCTGCCCCGCCGGGCCGGCCGCCGTCGTCGTCCACCGGAACGTAGTAGACCCCGGGAGTCGCGGCGCCGGCCTCCCAGCCGGGCTCGTTGTCCGTGAAGGCAATGAATCCGACGGCGGTGCTGCCCACGCGCCGCACTGCCGGCCGGCGGGCTGCGTCCAGGTCCGGGCCGGCGCCGGCATGCAGGACGCCGCGGCCGTCCAGCGCAGGCAGCATTTCCCGGAACGCGTCCTGGCCAAAATCCAGGACGTGGTTGTTGGCGAGCGAGACGACGTCGATCCCGGCGGCGAGGAGGCTGGCCACGTTCTTCGGGTCCGAGCGGAAGTGGAAGACCTTGCCGGGCTCGGGCTCGCCGCCGGATGCCAGGACGCACTCGAGGTTGGCGATGCGGACATCCGCCTGCCGCAGTAGCTCCAGCGTGTCGCCCCACGGATAGGCCGGCCGAACCGTGGCCAGGTGCTGGTTCACCAGGCGGCCCAGCATGACGTCTCCCAGCAGCGCAATCTGCACGGCCAGCCGGTCCGTCAGGTCATGGCCAGGGGCTAGCTCTGGTAGCCCTCAACCTCGCTGACCGGCCGCACCTCCGCCTCGTCGGGGTTCTCACCGTAGTCCTTTTTGGCGCGCCGCTGGCGGAGCAGATCCCAGCACTGATCCAGCTGTTCTTCCACCTGCTGCAGCCTGAGAATGTCCGGGGCTCCGGCCCCGGCGGCCTGCGAGCCTTCGCGGAGGCCGTGTTCTTCCTCCACCAGGGCTTTGATGCGCTCCAGGATGTCTTGGTTGTCCACAGTGTCCTCTTTTCGTCCGACGGCGGCGGGTCCCCTTCTCTTGGCGGGTCCCTTTTCAGCGGGTCCCTTCCAGCCTACGGAGGAGAAGAGGCCCTGAACAGGGCCCGGATCCGCAGTCACAGCATGCAGGCGCGGCACGCAGCCAATGCACGTGGCACGGCGACGGGGCACGGCGACAGGTATGGGGCCTGGGCCCTAGCCCAGGAGCTCGTCCGGGTAGCACCAGCGCCAGTCCTCGCCCGGCTCGACGCTGCGCATGACGGGGTGGCCGCTGAGCTGGAAGTGTTTGTAAGCATGGGTTCCCGGGGAAGAATCGCAGCAGGCCACGTTCCCGCACTGCAGGCACATCCGCAGGTGAACCGTCGTCGTCCCTTCCCGTACGCACGCGGCGCAGAAGGGCCCGGGCGGGACGGCCGTATCCAGGGCGGACTCCAAGTGGTCGCACACGCCGCGGGGCCGGGCAATGCCCTCGCCTCCACGGCCCCCGTCCGCGTCGGGTTCTTCCAGCGTGGCGTCCAGCATGGACTCTTCGACGTCGAGACGGTCAAGGACGTCGAGCAGGACCTCGTGCGCGTACCCGCCGCCGCGCCGCAGCTCGAGGACCTTGGCGCGCTCGGCTTCCAGCATCGCCAGCCGCAGCTGGGCGTAGCGCTGGCTGGGGGTGACGGCTTCCGCGGACGGCCGTCCCAGCCGCTCCCATGCGGCCAGCCCGCGCTCCTGCGTTCGCCGTTTGAGCATGGCCACGACTTCCGGCGGGTCGGCGTCCGAGCGCAGTTCCTGAAGCCGCTGCACGCCCGCTGCCGTCGCCATCTGCATCAGCGATGCCTCGTTGAGCGCGTCCTCGCGCGCGTCCGGTCCCCGAAGGTGCAGCCGCCGGACCAGGGCCGGGAGCGTCAGGCCCTGCAGGGTCAGCGTGCCGGCCACCACCACGAGGGCCATCAGGATCAGGACGGACCGGTGCTCCAGCCCTGCCGGCAGGACCAGGACGGCGGCAAGAGACACCACGCCGCGCATGCCTGCCCAGGAGACGATCACCGGAACTCGCCAGGACGGCGGGGGATCCTTGCGGCCGACCGCGGGAATGAGCCGCGGCAGGTACGTTGCGGGGAAGACCCAGACCGGGCGCAGGACCAGCACGGCCAGCAGCACCGCGGCGCAGCCGAGCCAGATCCGTTCCGGCCCCAGCGAGTCATCCCGGACGCCCTCGATGATGGTCCGGACCTGCAACCCGATGAGGAGGAACACGGAGTTCTCCAGCAGGAACTGGACCGTGTGCCAGTTGCTGCGTTGGCTCAGCCGCGCGGCCCCGTTCGGCATGGACGGCGCTTTGGTTCCCATGATCAGCCCGGTGACGACGACGGCCAGTACGCCTGACGCGTGGATTGCTTCCGCGGGGAGGTAGGCCACGAGCGGGGCGATCAGGGAGATGGAGGTGTTGATGGACACGTTGCGGATCCGTTTGCGGAGCGCGGTGAGCACGAAGGCCGCGGCAATGCCCACCACCAGGCCGCCGCCGGCCGCAAGGACGAAGCCGCCGGCGATCTCCGCCGCGGAAACGGTGCCGGTGATCGCGGCGATGGCGGCGCGCAGGCAGACCAGCGCCGTGGCGTCATTGACCAGCGATTCGCCCTCCAGGATGGTGACAATCCGGCGGGGCATGCCCACCTTCCGCGCAATGGCGGTCGCGGCGACGGCGTCGGGCGGTGCGACGACGGCGCCCAGGGCCATGGCAGCGGCCAGCGGGATCTCGGGGAACAGCCAGGCGACCACCAGCCCGACGCCGACGGTGCCGAAGATGACGTAACCCACCGAAAGCAGGCCGATGGAGCGGCGGTTGGAACCGAAATCGAACAGCGAGGTCTGCAGCGCCGCTGCGTAGAGCAGCGGCGGTAACAGCCCGACCAGAACGAGTTCGGGGTTCAGTTCGATGGTGGGGACAAACGGGAGGAACGAACACGCCACGCCGGCCAGCACCAGCAGGAAAGGGACGGAGACGTTGATCTTGTGGCCCAGCGCGCTGCAGGCGCAGACAATGGCGACGAGGGCCAGCAGCCCGAGAGCGACTTCCATTGGCCTATTCTCTCAGCTTCGCGCCCGGTGCAGGCAGGGTCCCGCCGTACATCATCAGCTTGCTTATGACTTGGCGGGTTCCTAGAGTTGAGACTGCAAGCCAAGTGAGATGACGCGCTGGCGCCGGGCACGGACGAACGCTTCCCGGCGCCAGCCCCGGCACGAGGAGGACACATGTCAGAGCACAATATTTCGGGTAAGAAAGTCGCATTCTTGCTCACAGATGGTGTGGAGCAAGTGGAACTGACCAGCCCGTGGAATGCCGTGAAGGAAGCCGGCGGCGTGCCCACCTTGGTCTCGCCGAAGAGCGGAAAGCTGCAGGGCTACGACGGCACTGAAAAAGGCGAGACGTTCGCCGTCGATCTCGCCGTGGCGCAGGCCGACGCCGCCGACTTCCACGCCCTGGTTATTCCCGGCGGCGTCGTCAACGCCGATCACCTCCGCGTCGACAAAGACGCCCAAGCCTTCACCCGGGCCTTCTTCGAGCAGCACAAGCCCGTCGCCTCCATCTGCCACGGTCCGTGGCTGTTGATCGATGCCGGCGTGGTCAGCGGCAGGAACGTGACCTCTTATCACACGCTCCAGACGGACCTCAAGAACGCCGGCGCGAACTGGACCGACGAGCAAGTGGTGGTGGACCAGGGCCTGGTGACCAGCCGCAGCCCCCGCGACCTCCCGGCCTTCAACGCCAAACTCGTTGAGGAAATAGCCGAGGGCGAGCACGCGGGCCAGACCGCCTAGCAGCCGTCCCGCTCCAGCGTCCGACGGCGGCGCAGGCCGCCGTCGGACGCTTCCGGCTCGCTTTGCTGCTTTTTGTCCTGCTGCTTTGATCTTCCGCTGCCCTGTCTTCCAGGTACCTACCCACACTGGCGGTTTTGCGGCAGGATATCCCTGTAACGTGCACCGTCGTCGTTGCCGACCAGGCCGACGCCCCAGCAGCCGCCCCCAGCAGCAAGGAGTTTCGGACATGACCACGCTCAATCCCTACCTCGGTTTCCGCGACAACGCCAAGGACGCCATGACGTTCTACCAGTCGGTGTTCGGCGGGGAACT
Organism: Arthrobacter sp. 05T420; assembly: GCF_056396305.1. Lineage (NCBI taxonomy): Bacteria > Bacillati > Actinomycetota > Actinomycetes > Micrococcales > Micrococcaceae > Arthrobacter > Arthrobacter sp. 05T420. The sequence continues at coordinate 145,170 of NZ_JBFTLG010000016.1, forward strand.
GACTATGAGTACCTTCGCCGAATATCATGCCAGCGAAGACCCTGCGGAGCAGGACAAGATCATGCATGCCCAGCTGAGGACCGACGCCGGCATGGTGCTCATGGGAGCGGACACGCCCAACAGCATGGACTACACCCCTGGCAACAACTTTTCCGTGTCCCTCAGCGGGTCCGACGAAACCGAGCTTCGCGGCTATTTCGACAAGCTGGCCGAGGGCGGCACCATCGCGATGCCCCTCGAAAAGGCACCCTGGGGCGACATCTTCGGCATGTGCAAGGACAGGTTCGGCGTGGACTGGCTGGTGAACGTCGGTTCCGAGCCCGCTTAGGAAGCCGACGCCGGCGACCCGACCGCCAGATACCGCTATCCTGAATGCAGCCAGGACAGTGCAGACTCGAGTCCGTCCTCCTGGCGCAGAGAGGCATGAAATGACCGAGAAGCTGCACCTCAGTCCGGACGATGAATTCCCCGAGGACCTCACCAAAGTCGAGGACAAGGATCTTCAAGTCCTCGACAGCCAAGTCCAACGCCAGCTGGACTATGAGTACGTGTCGGAGGGGGAGCCGAACCCGGAGACGGAATTCCGGCACTACGACCTCGATGAGGAGTTCGAAGAACGGGACAAACGGGACAGCTGATCCCGCCGGGATCATCCCGGCGATCGGCTGTTGGGCACGGCGTCCGGAATCTAGCCAGCAGGCTTACTAGACTGGGCCGACCACCCTGCAAAGAAACGAGCCCTCCATGACCCCGGCTGCTGCCACGCGGTCCCTCCCGCACCCGTGCCGCGTGCTGCGGTCACGCACAGCATGAGGGAACCGGTCCGCCTGGAGATTTCGGTGGCGGGCCACGCCGGCCACGTCTTCGCCTCGCGCGAAAGGGCCGGCAGGTCCGTGTCCGTGTCTGGGCCCGCCGTCGTCCTCATCCACGGAATTGGCGCGTCACACCGCTACCTGCGCCGGCTGCACCGGCTCCTGGCCGCGTCGGCGGACACCTACTCCATTGACTTGCCGGGATTTGGCGCCACTCCCAGGCCCGCGAACACGCTCTCCATTGCCGCCCAGGCCCGCTACATCCTCGGTGCCATGGAACAGCTGGGCGTACCGGAATTCGTGCTCGTGGGGCATTCGATGGGAACACAATTCGCCACGGAAGCGGCCCTCCAGGCGCCCGGACGGGTCTCGAATTTGGTGCTCATGGGTCCCGTGGTGGACCCCAAGCGTGGCACCGTGGTGCAGCAGGCGCTGGCGCTGGGCCGCGACTGCCTATTGCACGAAAGCCCCTCCTCGAACGCCCTGGTTTTCACCGACTACCTGCGTTGCGGCCCCGTCTGGTACCTCAAGAACCTTCGGCTCATGATGGAGTACCCCCTGGAGCAGAGGATCACCGGTGTCAGCGCGCCGGTGCTTGTGGTGCGCGGCGCCAACGACCCCGTCGCGGATGCGGACTGGAGCCGCCGGCTGGCCGGGCTCGCCCGCCGGGGGCAGCTGCAGCTGGTGCAGGGAACCGGGCACGTGGTCCAGCACAACCGGGCCCTCGAAGTCCGGGACGGGATTCTGGCATTCGCCGGTCTTGGCGCGGCTGCGGGCGAGCCGTTGCCGGGAACCCGGCGTGAGGGTTCAGGCTGCGCCAGCGGCGGGCTAGACCTCGAAGTGGGTCCGGGTGGAGCCCTGGCCCAGCGACTCAACCACCCCGGACGCGACGACGTGGAGCTTGACGTTCCGGGCGCTTGATGCCGATTTCAGGAGCTCGAACGCCTCGACCTGGCTGCAGCGGTTCTGCGCCATGATGATGCCGACGGCGACGTCGATCACGGTCCGCGTTTCCAGGGTGGCCTTGAGGTCGGCGGCCGTATCGCTGCTGTGCGCGAACCGGACCGCGAGCCGCAGCGCCATGGATGTCTGGTGGACGAAATCCCGGGCCAGTTCCGTGGCACGGTCATCGAACCGGCCCGGACGGTGCGAATACAGGTTCAATGCGGCCCGGGTTTCGCCTTCGAGCACGAACGGCAGCGCCAGGATGGACCGGAAGCCGTGTCCGCGCACGGTCGCGGCGTACTGCGGCCATCTGCCATCGATATCCAGGTCCTCAACGTGGACGGTTTCCTGCTCCCGGGAAGCCGTCATGCACGGGCCGTCGCCGAAGGTGTACTGGATTTCGTCCATGGCCTGCGCGGCGGGACTGCTGCTGGCGACGGTGGCCGCCTTCCTTTGCCGCAGGAGCGTGATGCCGCACAGGATCTCATCCCCGGGCTCGGACAGGCTGCGCGCGGACACCCGGGCGACGCCGCCGAGGAAGTCCTCGACGTCGGAGCTGCTGAGCACCAGTTCATGCAGCTGCTGGTTTATTGAATTTGCGGTTGACTCGATGACCACTTGTCTGCTGTGCCGTTTCACTCAGGTCAAGACGACCCGGCTGTGCTTCCCACCACGGCAAGGGGCGGGTACGGCAGCGGCCGGATCGAAGAACAATCCAACGGCTCGCTGCAAAACCGTACCGAGAGAGTATATACGTCCGAACCACTGCTCGTCAGCCGCGGGGCGGGTCGGCACGCTGGCCCAAAATCGGGCACAAAGGCCCTCACCGGGCTTCGGCCGCGGGCGGATAGTTGGATGCAGCGGCCACCGGGTCCATTTCGGGTTTGGGGGAACCCGCAGGAGCGCACCAGTTTCAGCAGCACACGACTGATGGCCGATGGTCCACGTTTCGACCTGAAAGCCATATCCCATGAGCATTTTTGAAGACAGGGTCGACGCCGGAAGGCAGCTCGGCCGGCGTCTGGCGGAATTGCGTGGCCAGGACATTGTGGTTCTGGGCCTGCCGCGCGGCGGCGTGCCCGTAGCCTTCGAAGTCGCCGCCGCCCTGGATGCTCCCCTGGATGTGATTGTGGTGCGGAAACTCGGGCTTCCCTACCAGCCCGAGCTCGCCATGGGGGCGATCGGTGAAGGCGGGGCCAAGGTCCTGGACGAGCAGGTCCTGGCCCATTCACGGGTCGGCGGCGACGAACTGCAGGTCGTTGAAGAGCACGAACGCGCCGCGTTGGAAAACCGGCTCGTCCTGTTCCGGAAGGGCCGGACCCGGCAAGACCTGACCGGACGCATCGCGGTGATCGTCGACGACGGGATTGCCACCGGCTCCACCGCCCGGGTGGCCTGCCGGGTGGCCCGCAAACAGGGCGCGGCACGCGTGATTCTGGCCGTTCCTGTTGCCCCCGCGGAAACGCTTGCCAACCTGACGGAACCGGACGAAGTGGTCTGCCTGGCGACGCCGCGCCAGTTCACCGCCGTCGGATACCACTACCGGGACTTCTCGCCCACGGACGACGACGAGGTGCTGCGCCTGCTCGATCTTGCGGCCAAACGCGTCGAGACCACGCCGCCGCCCTTCTGGGCCTCGGCGGCGGCCCGCGCCGACAACGCCGCCGACGTCGACGAGGAAGTAGAGATCCCGTCCCGCGCCGTGCGGATCCAGGCGCAGCTCCACCTTCCGGTGCCGGCCCGGGCCGTGGTGCTGTTCGCCCACGGCAGCGGCAGCAGCCGGCACAGCCCCCGGAACCGCTACGTGGCCGGGCTCCTGCAGCAGGCTGGCCTGGGTACGCTGCTGCTGGACCTGCTGACCACCGCCGAGGAGCGCAGCCGCGCCAACGTTTTTGACATCGAACTCCTGGCCCGCAGGCTGTCCTCAGCCACGGACTGGCTTTCCACCCGGGCAGACACGGCCGCCTGCGCTGTGGGCTACTTCGGGGCGAGCACGGGCGCGGGGGCAGCGCTGTGGGCGGCATCGGAGCCGTCGGCGCGGATCTCGGCTGTGGTGTCCCGCGGTGGCCGCCCGGATCTCGCCGGGCCGCGGTTGTCCGCCGTGTCAGCGCCCACGCTCCTTATTGTGGGCAGTTTGGACCACGAGGTCCTGGAGCTTAACCGCCGGGCCAAGGCCATGATGCGCTGCCCCAGCCAGCTCGCCATCGTGCAAGGGGCGACGCACTTGTTCGAAGAACCCGGCACGCTCGCGGCGGCGGCCATCCTGGCCAGGGACTGGTTTGTCGACTACCTGTTGGCTCCGGACGGTGCCAGTCCGCGGGCCGCGGGGGTCTGAGGCGGCCCCGGGCATCTGAGGGCGGCCAGCCCGGATAAACCGCGTGAACCGCGGGAGGACCCGTGAACCGCGGGAACGCCGGGGAAACGCTTTTCGGACGCTAGTTCCCGCGGCCTTCCGCCCTGGACCGGATCCCCAGGAGCATCCGCCGCTCCATCAGGAACTGCAGGGGTTCCACCAGCGTGCGCAGGGCCAGCCCCTCAGCCAGGGGCGAGTAGTCGTACCGGGTGCGGGACAGGAGCCTGGTGGCCTGGGGACCCGCAGGCCGCAACACCAACGTCCAGCCGATGTCCAACCGGCGCCCGGTGGGACGGACGCCGGCCGGCGACATCTTCCCCGTGCGCAGGTCGATGGATCCACCCAGCCCCAGCACAGCCCCCGGCTCGAGCAGCCTGACCGGCAGGCCGCCGTCGGGGGAGAGGGGAACGACGTCCCCTACCTCCAGGTGCTGAAGTTCCGGGAGGATCCTGTCTGCACTTCGGTTGCCCAGACCCGTGGTTTTTTCGAGCCAGTCGTAGGAGTAAAAGCCACCCCGGCCGGCGCCCAACTGGACAAGCCAGGGCCACACCTCCGAGACCGGGGCCGCAATAGTCACCGCGCGGGTGCTTTGCAGGCGCGGGGCCGTCACGATCTCGTCGCCGGCGAGCGGCCCGGCGGCCTCCTGGGTGCTTGCCCCCCAGCGCAGGAGCCGGGGCCGGACAGCCAGGACGTAGGCGGCGCCGGCCGATGCCGCGGCCAGCGCCGCGAGCGGTCCGCGCAACCGGCCGGGAGCGCGCGTCGCCGGCCGCCTTTCCGGCGGGGGTTCGGGGTGGTTCATTCGATGGTCCGGTGGGCCCGATGGGCGTCCGCGCGCACGGCAACGCGCTGGTCACGGTTCATTGCCCCAGCCTGCCGCCGGGCCCCGGGACTGCCTAGGGCCGAAGGTCACGCGGGCTGGGCACAGTGGCCGCCTCCGCTTAGGGTGGAACGGTGACCGCCGGCGCCGGAGCAGGTGCCGGTCCACGTGCCGGACCATGACGGTCCGCAACGCCTGCCACCCGAGGAGTTCCTGATGAGAGTTGCTGTAACCGGAGGAAGCGGAAAGCTGGGCCGAAGCGTCGTGCGGCGGCTCAATGATGACGGGCACGAGGTGACCAACCTGGACCGGACGGGCGCCCGCAGCCCCGGGTTCACGGAAGTGGACCTGCGCAACTACGGCCAGGTGGTGGATGTGTTCCTTGGCTTGGAGGACCGCCATGCCGGCTTTGACGCGGTGGTGCACCTGGCCGCGATTCCCGCACCGGGCCATGCCCCTGACGCCGCCACGTTCGAGAACAACATGCAGTCCACCTACAACGTGTTCCAGGCCGCACGCCGGGCCGGGATCAAGAAGATCGTCTACGCCTCCAGTGAGACCGTGCTCGGGCTGCCGTTCGACGTCGACCCTCCCTACATCCCGGTGGACGAGGACTACCCGGCCAGGCCGGAAAGCACGTACTCGCTGGTCAAACATCTTGAGGAGCAGATGGCCGTCCAGCTGACCCGCTGGGACCCGGACCTGAGCATCACCGGCCTGCGGTTCTCCAATGTGATGGACCCTGAGGACTATGACGTGTTCCCCGCCTTCGACCACGACGCGAGGTTGCGCAAGTGGAATCTCTGGGGCTACATTGACGGCCGGGACGGCGCGCAGGCAGTGGCCCGCGCCCTGGAGCACGGTAAACCCGGCTTCGAGGCCTTCATCATCGCCAACGAGGACACCGTGATGAGCCGCTCCAGCGCCAGCCTCGCCGCCGAGGTGTTTCCGAACGTGAAAGTGGTCAAGGAACTGGGCGAGCACGAGACCATGCTGTCGATCGACAAGGCCAAACGGCTGCTGGGCTACGCCCCCGAGCACACCTGGCGGACGTACCACTCGCTGCGCACCACCCCCACGGAAGACTGACCCCCCCGACTCGAGGAGTTCCATGCAATACCGCACTCTGGGCAACAGCGGCGCCGTCGTCTCCAACTACGCGCTGGGCACCATGACTTTTGGCGCCGAGGCCACCGAGGAACAGTCCCGCGCCATCCTGGATGACTACTTCGCGGCGGGCGGCAACTTCGTCGACACCGCGGACGTCTACAGCTCGGGGGTGTCGGAGGAAATCATCGGCCGGTGGCTGGCGGACCGGCCGGACGTCCGGGACCGGGTGGTGGTGGCCACAAAGGGCCGCTTCCCGATGGGCCAGGCGCCCAACGACGTCGGGACCTCCCGCCGGCACCTGGGCCGGGCGCTGGATGACTCGCTGCGCCGGCTGGGCGTAGAGCAGATCGATCTGTACCAGCTGCACGCGTGGGATCCGGTCACTCCCCTCGAGGAGACTCTCCGGTTCCTGCACGACGCCGCCACCAGCGGCAAGATCGCCTACTACGGCTTCTCCAACTTCCTGGGCTGGCAGTTGACCAAAGCCGTCCATGTGGCCAAGGCCCATGGCTGGAGTGCGCCGGTGACGCTGCAGCCGCAGTACAGCCTCCTGGTCCGCGACATCGAGTCGGAAATTGTCCCGGCCTCGCTCGACGCCGGGATCGGGCTGCTGCCATGGTCGCCGCTCGGTGGCGGGTGGCTCTCCGGCAAGTACAAGCGCGACCAGCCGCCGGCCGGGGCCACCCGGCTCGGCGAAAATCCGAAACGGGGAATGGAGGCCTGGGAGGCCCGCAACGCCGATCCACGCACCTGGGACGTGATGGCCGAGGTGGAGGAAACCGCCGGGCGCCACGGCGTAAGCGCGGCCCAGGTGGCGCTGGCATGGCTGGCGGACCGGCCGGCGGTCACCTCGGTGATCCTGGGTGCCCGCACCACCGCGCAACTGGCGGACAATCTCGCGGCAGCGGATCTCCGGCTCACCGCGGGCGAGACGGAGCGGTTGACCGAGGCCAGCCGGCCGCGCGTCGGCGTCTATCCGTACGGGCCCATGGCCCAGGAGCAGCGCAGCCGGAAGCTCGAGGGCGGCCGCTAACCCCTCAACGCGCCAACAGAGCAACGCGGGGTCACTTAGCGCCGGTCCAGGGGGCGGGGATGGGCGCCAGGTGACCCCGCGTTGTCATTCAGGCGAGCGCTGCCCCTCCGGTGATGCGGGGGAGCCGGCGTGATAACTGGACCAGATATCGCCCATTTCCTCGGTGGACTGCTCCACGATCCTGCTCATGGCAGCATGCGCGGCGTCCGCCTCGCCGCGCTGAATGGCGCTGGCCACATCCACGTGCAGCTGCAGGGCCTCGTGGTGTGGCAAGTGCGGCATGAGGCCGTGCTCGGTGCGACCCGTCAGCACCTCGGTGACCAGATTGTGCAGCTGCGTAAACATGGCGTTGCCGGAGGCCCGCAACACTGCCGCATGGAAGTCAATGTCGAGCTGGAGGAACTCGTCTTGGTCCCCGCGCTGGCCGGCGGCCCACAGCCGTGCGGCCAGGGAGACGAGGTCGCTGCCGGCATCCCAGGATGCCCTCTCAGCGGCGAGGCGGGCAGCCTGCGGTTCGATTGCCCCGCGGAGCTCGTTCAGGGCCTGCAATTGCTCGAGCCGCTTTGAGGAGGCAAGCCGCCAGCGGATCACTTGGGGGTCGTACGCGTTCCACGATTCCTCCGGCTGCACCACTGTCCCCAGCCGCCGCCGCGACTCCAGCATTCCCTTCGAGGACAGCACGCGGGCGGCTTCCCGAACCACGGAGCGGGAGACGTTGTGCTGGGCCTCAAGCTCGTCCAGGCGCAGGACCGAGTGTGGCGCCAGCGTCCCTTCGGCGATGGCCAGCCCGAGGTTCTGGACCAGCACGGAATGCAGGTCTGCTGGTGGCTCCGCCTTTGGAGTTTTCATAAATAAATCATACGGGTGGATGCAAGGGTCTTGTTTAAGTCTGCTTTATTTCTCTATGATCGCTTCCAGAGCAGATGTAAAGATGCATTTGCAGCCGGCTGGACGTTCTCGCCAGCCCTGAAAACCAAAGGAAGTCGTAATGAAGCGACGTTCAATTGCGAAGTACGCGGCTGTCGCCGCGGTCCTGTCCCTGGGGCTGACCGCCTGCGGCGGCGCCAGCGGCAGCACCGATGCCAAGACCTCCGGCACCGTCCGTGTCACCCTCGCAAACCATGTCTGGACCGAAGGCATCAAGGCGGCCATTCCGGAATTCGAGAAGTCCAGCGGACTCAAGGTCGAACTGACCCAACTGGGCGAGGACCAGCTCTCGGACCAGTACAACGTCAAGCTCAACGCCGGCAGCGACGAGATCGACGTGATGATGTACCGCCCGCTTCAGGAAGGCAAGGCGTTCGCGAAGAACGGCTACCTCGCGGACCTGACGTCCAAGGTCTCCTCGGACGCCGCATGGGACTGGAAGGACTACCAGGAGGGCCCCGTCAAGGCCACCACCGCTGACGGCAAGGTGGTCGGCGTCCCGATCATCACCGAGCGCGAAGTCCTCTACTACCGCAAGGACCTGCTGAAGGCCGCCGGCCTGGCGGTTCCCAAGACCATGGACGAGCTCGAGGCTGCGGCCAAGGCCATCAAGGCTTCCTCCCCGGACACGGCCGGCTTCGTGGCCCGCACCGGCAAGTCCGCCGCCGTCACCCAGTTCTCCAGCTTCCTGTACAGCTTTGGCGGCGACTTCACCGACGCCAGCGGCAAGTCAGCCGTCAACTCCGACGCCGCGAAGAAGGCCTATGCGTTCTACGGCGGCCTGATCAAGAACTACGGCCCTGCCAACGTCAGCACGGACATGAGCTGGCCCGAGGCGATGGCAATCTTCACGCAGGGCAAGGCTGCGTTCTACACCGAGGCCGACTCGCTCTACAAGAACGCCACCGACCCGGCCAAGTCCAAGGTCGCCGACACGGTAGGCTTCGCCGCACTGCCTGCCGGCCCTGCAGGTTCCAAGCCGTACAACATCCCGTCCTGGGGCCTCGCCATCAACCAGGCATCAAGCAACCAGGACAACGCCTGGAAGTTCATCCAGTGGGCCACCAGCAAGGAACGCACCCTCGAAGCCCAGAAGGCCGGCGTCCCAGGACCGCGCGCCTCGGTCTGGGCTGACCCGGCCGGAACTTCCACCTACCCGAAGGACCTCGCCGAGGCCATCACCGCCAGCGCCAAGAACGGCGTCGGACACGACCGTCCCCAGGTTCTCACCGTAGGCAAGGCCCGCGAAATCGTGGGCGGCCCGATCGTCGCCACCATCACCGGCTCTGACGGTTCCGCCGCAGCCGACACGGCGCACGACGCCTTCCAGAAGTTCCTGGACACCGAAAAGAAGTAGCGCGGCCGGCGCACTACGCGCCTGCTGCATTGCCCGCGATGCACCACCGAGCCCGGCGGGACGGCAGTCCGCTGCCGTCCCGCCGCGGCCAGTTCTTCACTTCACCCCCAACTCCTTAGGTGAACCATGTCTGTTTTGACCCCTCCCCGCAGTGCGCCATCCCGGAAGGCCGCCCGCCCACCCAGCGCACGCGAGAACTTCTCGGGCTGGGCCAACCGGCACCGGAAGTGGCTCTTCGCCGCCCCCGCCATGATCTTCGTCGGCGTCCTGATCGTCTTCCCCCTGGGCTGGACCCTGTACCTGAGCCTGACTGATTCGCAGGGCTCGGTAAGGGCCGCCTCCGAGTTCGTCGGCCTGCAGAACTACCTCACGGTCCTGTCCGACGTCGAACGCTTCTGGCCCGCCGTCGGCCGCACGCTCAGCTTCACCGGCGTTGCCCTCGTCTGCGAGGTGGTGCTCGGCATGTGCATCGCGCTGCTGCTGTGGCGCCCGTTCCGCGGCGAAAAGTGGGTCCGCGTGGCCATCCTGCTCCCGCTCGTCGCCACCCCCGTGGCGGTCGGCATGATGTGGCGGCTGATCTTCGACCCCAACATCGGCTTCGTTAACCAGCTGCTCGGCATGGTCGGCATTCCCGCCCAGCCCTGGCTCTCCGGCCAGGACACGGCGCTCGGCACCACCATCTTCATGGACGTGTGGCAGTGGACCCCCATGGTGGTCCTGATCCTGCTGGCCGGGCTGACCTCCCTCTCCGAGGAGCCCGACGAGGCGGCCCGGATGGACGGCGCCAACGCCTTCCAGCGCTTCTTCTTCATCACGCTGCCCCTCATGATGCCGACCGTGATCGTCGCCATCCTGCTCCGGGGCATCGACGCCCTGAAGACCTTCGACATCCTCTACGCCACCAAGGGCAAAGGCGGCGGATCCTTCCACGAAGTGGAGACGCTGAACGTCTACGCCTACGGGCTGAGCTTCGACTACAACCAGTACGGGCTCTCCTCCGCGGTGCTGATCCTGTTCTTCATGATCATCATCGGCTCCATGTGGCTGCTGACCATGCGCAAGAAAGCGGTAAGCAAATGACCGTACTGTCCACCACCGAAAACGCTGAAAACACGGAACCCCAAACCGCCCCCGCCGAGGCGGCCAAGACGGCGCCGCGGCTCCGGAAGCCGCTGGGCACCCGCGCGTACAAGGTGTTCCGCGTCGCCGCGCTGGTGGCCGTGGTGCTGTTCCTGATCGCCCCGTTGTTCTGGATGCTGCTGGCCTCCCTCAAGACCAACGTGGACATCTACGACACCGGAAAGTCGTTCTTGTTCACCCCCACGTTCGAGAACTACGCCAACGTGCTGCAGCGGAACAACTACCTGGTCTTCATCTTCAACAGCTTCTGGGTGGCCTTCGTCTCCACGGCCCTGTCGCTGGTCCTGGGCGTGCCCGCAGCCTACGCCATGAGCCGGTTCACGATGCACCGCTCGGCCCTTGTGGTCCTGATGGCCCGCGTCATCCCCGGAGTCTCCCTGCTGGTGCCCTGGTACTACGTCTTCTCCAACCTAAAGATGGTGGGCGGCTTCGAGGTCCTGATCCTCAGCCACATGTTCGTCGCGCTGCCGCTGATCGTGTACATCATGATGAGCTACTTCGATTCCCTGCCGCTGGAGCTGGAAGAATCGGCCCAGGTGGACGGCCTCACTCCGATTGGCGCCTTTCGCCGCATCACCCTGCCGCTCTCCGTCGCCGGCATGGCCACCGCCGGCATCCTGTCCTTCATCTTCTCGTGGAACAACTTCATGTTCGCCCTGGTGCTCTCCGGCTCCAAGACCAAGACCCTGCCGGTGGCGATCTTCGACTTCGTCTCCTACGCCAGCATCGACTGGGGCGGACTCATGGCGGCCGCCACCGTGGTCACCATCCCGATCATGATCATTGCGCTCTTCACGCAGAAGTACATCGTCTCTGGCATGACCGCCGGCGCGACCAAGGGCTAGGCAGCAGATGACACTCATCAGCAGGATTGAAACATTCCTCGTCGCGCCGCGCTGGCTCTTCGTCCGGATCGAGACGGACAGCGGGATCGTCGGCTGGGGCGAGGCGAGCTGCGAAGGCCGCAGCGAAACCGTGCGCACCGCCGTCGACCAGCTCTCCGAGCTGCTCATCGGCAACGATGCGCTCCGGATCGAGGACCACTGGCAGGTCATGACCAAGGGGTCCTTCTACCGCGGCGGGCCCATCCTGGCCAGCGCCGTGTCCGGCCTCGACCAGGCCCTCTGGGACATCGCTGGCAAGCACTTCAACACCCCCGTGCACCAGCTGCTCGGCGGCCACGTCCGGGACCGGATCCGGATGTACGGATGGGTGGGCGGGGATGAGCCCAACGAGGTGGCCGACCAGATCAGCGCACAGCTGGAGGTCGGGCTCACTGCCGTCAAGATGAACGCCAGCGGCCGGATGAGCCCCATCGCCTCCGTGGCCGAGCTCGACGGCGTCGTCCGGAGGGTGGCCGCGGCCCGTGAAGTCCTCGGCGACCACCGTGACGTGGCCGTGGACTTCCATGGCCGCTTCAGCCTCGCCAACGCCCGCCGGGTGGCGCCGCTGCTGGAGCCGTACCGGCCCTTCTTCCTCGAAGAACCGGTGGTCCCGGAAAACACCCACCTGCTGCGCGAGTTCACCTCCTCCACCACGACGCCGGTCTCCACCGGCGAGCGGCTGTACAGCCGGCAAGAATTCCTGCCCGCGCTGCAGGCCGGCATTGCCGTCGCCCAGCCGGACCTCTCCCATGCCGGCGGCATCACCGAGGTCCGCAAGATCGCCTCGCTCGCCGAAATCTACGAGGTCCAGCTCGCCCCTCACTGCCCGCTGGGCCCGCTGGCGCTGGCCGCCTGCCTGCAGGTGGGCTTTGCGACACCCAACTTCCTGATCCAGGAACAAAGCATCGGCATCCACTACAACCAGGGCGCCGAAGTCCTGGACTATGTGGTGGACAAGTCCCCGCTGAAGTTCGTAGACGGACACATCGAACGGCTTACCGGTCCGGGACTGGGCATCGAGATCGATGAGGCGGTGGTCCGTGCCGCGGACAAGCGCGGGCACGGCTGGCGCGGTCCCGTCTGGCGGCATCCCGACGGCGCGTTCGCCGAGTGGTGAACGCGCCCGTGCCGAGCCCGGATCTGAACGCCCCGACGAAGGAGAACCCTGACATGGAGAACACCCTGACGCCCGAATCACTGCTGGCCGGCATCCGGGCGGCCCGGCTGGTGGCAATTGTCCGCGGCACGGACGGGGCAGCGGCGGCGAAGGCAGCCCTCGCGGCGATGGAGGAGGGCTTCCGGTACGTCGAGATTGCACTCACCACACCTGGGGCGCTGGAGGCGATCCGCGAGGTCCGCGCTGCCGCCCCGGAGGGCTGCTTCGTCGGGGCGGGAACCGTGCTGACGGCCCAGGACGTTCACCGGGTTGCCGAGACGGGTGGCCAGTTCATGGTGACCCCGTCGCTGGCAGAGTCGATCGCCGAATCTGCCCGGCTGGGACTGCCCGTGCTGGCAGGTGCGCTGACCCCCAGCGAGGCCTATGCGGCCATGAACCGGGGCGCCACCGCGGTGAAGCTTTTCCCTGCCTCGATCGGCGGACCGCGGTACCTCAAGGCGCTCCGCGATCCCTTCCCGGAGATCCCGTTCATCGCCGTCGGCGGCGTGGGGCTGGATGAGGCAGCAGGCTACTGGGAAGCCGGCGCCATCGCCGTCGGGCTCGGCGGACCGCTGTTCGGCGACGCCGGCTCCGGCGGCGGCCTCGCCCCGATGCGGGAACGGGCCCGCGGGTTCGTGGCCCTGGCCACCGAATTCAGCCGGCCGCGCGCGGAGAGCCTGCGGTGATGGCCGCCGTCCCCAACGCTTCCGCACCGCAGGCCGTTGATCTGCTGACCTTTGGCGAGTCCATGGTCTCGCTGCGCTCCACCGGGCCGCTGTCCGCCGGAGGCACCCTGGGCATGCACGTGGCCGGGGCGGAATCGAACGTAGCCGTCGGGGTTGCCCGGCTCGGGCACAGCGTCACCTGGGCCGGGGTGGTCGGCGCGGACCCGCATGGCGAGTACATCCTGCGGCAGCTGCGCGCCGAGGGCATCGGGCTGCGGCACCGGATTGATGCCGCCCGGAACACCGGGGTGATGTTCCTCGAACAACGCACGGCGGATGTCACCCGGGCCTTCTATTACCGCGCCGGTTCCGCCGGGTCCACCCTCGGCCGGGAGGACCTGGACCATGCCCTAAGCGCCGGTGCCCGGATCCTGCATCTGACCGGCATCACCGCCGCCCTCGGCCCCGACGCCCGGAAGGCCGTGGAGTACGCGGCTGAGCGCGCTGCCGCCGACGGCATGGAGGTCTCCCTCGACGTTAATTACCGCAGCAAGCTCTGGTCCCGGGAGGAGGCCCGCGCTGTGCTCACACCGCTGGTCCGGCACGCCAGCATCGTGATCGCCTCCGACGACGAACTCGGGCTGGTCGCGGCTGCTCCCGGGGCAGGGCCGGCCGGAACTTGGGACCCCGACTCCGGTGCCGACGCCGCCGAGACGGCCATGGCCGCCGAACTGCTGGACCGCGGAGTCCGTGAGGTCGTGGTCAAGCGCGGCGCCGCCGGCGCCGGCGTGTACACCGCGGACGGGCGCTGGGAGGCACCCGCCGTGCCCGTGACCAGCATCGATACCGTAGGGGCCGGGGACGCCTTCACCGCCGGCTACCTTTCCGCCCTGCTCGACGGCGCCGACGTGGCCGGCCGCCTGCAGCGCGGCGCCCTGGCCGGAGCCTTTGCCGTCAGCACCGCTGGGGACTGGGAAGGACTGCCGGGCCGCGCGGAACTGGCACTGCTCGCCAGCACCCCGGGCGGCACCACGCAGCGCTGACCCACCCCGGGCGGCTGACTCACCCCTGGCGGCTGACCCGGGCCGCCCGGGGAAACCACCCGCGCCGCTGGCGCCCCGTAACTACGACACCCCGTAAGAGCAGATAAGGACCTGTTGTGAAAATCATTGCCGCTGAAGTCTTCGTGACCAGCCCCTCCCGGAACTTCGTGACCCTGCGGATCACCACGGAGGACGGGGTGACCGGGATCGGGGACGCGACGCTGAACGGGCGTG